>JAWXCC010000273.1:0-6289 GCA_034440475.1 Phycisphaerae bacterium
CGTGCAGACTCGAGACCTATTCGTCGGGCCAAATGATGTTCACGACGGTGAGGATCTTCCGACCCGATGGCACCCTTGTTGAGCGCGACGGCTCGTCGAGCAGCGTGTTCGGAACGGACGGGTACGGACAGCAGTTCGACCTCGGCAGTTCAGCTCAACAAGGGCGAGAGAAGATCGGCCGTTGGACCGCCGACGGGTCGATCCTAACGACAATCCTCCCAGGAGATTCGAGCATGGAGACCTACACCTAGCATGACGCGTCGTTGGTATCGCGCCAAGGCGGCCATACTCGCATCTGGAATCGGTAGCGGACGAGTGGCGGCTGCGATCGCTGCTGCGGTGGACGATTCGGCATCTCGTTCGAACAACCAACCAGTCAGAACGCGAGCCGTCCACCGGATTAGACAACTGGCGTTTGACTTCACGTCGGCGCTACCCGACTTCGTCGTGAGGGCGATCGGGGCGGTTTCTGACAAGGAGTTGCGCCGACTGTGACCCGCGGGTGTGTCCACAGCGATACATCGAGCGTCGGCACAGTGGACAACACCCTTTGGACCCACTGCGGCTTCCCCAATCGCATAACCCGTCTCTATCGGCACGCAGGGCGCTGCATGGGTCACCACAGGGCTCGACGAAACCGCAGCGCATGGACGCGTCCGGAGCGATCAGTCGTGACGCGGGTCAACGAGCGCTGGTCGATGGTTGCCATGGCCGACCCTCTGTTCCGCTCCCATAGAGAGGCAGCCCGAAATTACGGTTGGTGACCGCGGTGAACGACTTCCGCCGTGCGCCCAAAGCGGCGGGCTGCGCGGCACGGACGGCCGGGGCGGCCGCGCGAGTTCGCTTCACGATGCAAATCGTGGCTTCGGTCTTGCGTCGACGGAGGTGCGCGGGACGATGCGTGAGGAGGAAGCATGAATCGACTAACGTCATGGCGTCTGCCACGAGCCTTCTCGCTCGTCGAACTTCTCGTCGTCCTCGGCATTATTGTCGTCGTGGTGGTCGTCTTCTTCTCGGCACGCCCCATGCGGGCGGCGCATCGGCTTGAGCTCATCGCTGGCTCGAAGAAGATTGCCGAGTGGAACGACCGGGCGACGCGTAAGAATCCGATTTGGGAGTTCAAGATTCCGCACTGCGAGCGGCTCGTGAACTACTGCAAGGGCGACCCGCGATATAAGGAATGGTCAAACCCCGACGGCACGCGCGAGGATAAAGATGTCGTTCGCCTCGACGAACTGATTGACCTCCGCGCCGCGGCCTATTCGTATGATCCGCCGAAGCCGTTCACACTCGACAACCAGATCGACGCTCTGCGTCAGACGCTTGAGGACCGTTACCTGAACCCGCCACTGCCTCAGTAGCCGGGTTTGGCGGGCAGGTCGCTACCCCGCGCCGCTCGTCGCTTTCTTCTGCAGCCCCGGCTCCGGCAGCGCATCTATCTGCTGCTTGAACCGAGCCCGCGCCGCTTGTTCGAACGCTGCTCGAAGTGGCATGAGCGTCGGACATCTGCCGCTCAAGACTACATGGGTCGAACCATTCGGCGCGACGTACTCAATAGTTGTTGCGATCGACTCCTCGCCGTCGACGAGCGCTGGCTCGCACGCCGGTTCGCCGTCAAGGAACCGCGCCGCCTTTACTGCCGAGAGAATCGCCTCAAGATCTTCTGGGCTCGGCGTACCACTCCAGGTCGTCGTGCCCGCCTGCGCTGCACGCCCACCGCCGACGCGAAGCGTCCCGTCCGAGTCGAGCTCGTAGCGACGGAAGCTCTGAGCTGGAAAGTTACGCTCGTCGTACATGATCGCGACGCCGCCGGTCGGACTCGAAATTTCACCGGCCTTCAGGTTCACTCGCGGCGAGCAACCAACGACGCTTCCGAGCCCGGCCAACAGCATCGGGAGAAGCACGATAACGAATGGGCGAATCCACTTCATCGACACGACTAAAGGCTCCTACTTCGTGACCGGCGGCGCGGGCGCTGGGCTCGGTTTCGGCGACGCTGGCTTCGTTGGCGGCTTCGCTGCCGGTCGGAAACGCGCGTACGGATCGGGACCAAGGTCGTAACGGAGGGGCAGCACCATGGCCTCGGTCGGCATGTCGTCACTCGCCCACGCGAGTCGAGCGATCGCCCGCACGAGACGACCCGCCGGGGTCACGTCGGTCACATCCTCGCTCGCCGACGGGCTCAACGTCGTGCGTTCGACGAAGACGCCCACTTGACCGTTCGCGCGGACCCAGACGATGGTGAGAATCTCTGTTGACGCTGGTTGCAACAGCGCCGGATTTCCTTCGAAGTTCGCCGCGCTCAGCTCGCCGAACCCCGACTGCCGCGCGATCAACCAGAGATCGGCGAGCTTCTCACGCGTGACTGTTCTGACCTGCGCCGGACGCGTGAGGAAATCGACGGAGCGTCCGACGTCACCGCGGAGCGAGCCGTCGGGCAGGACGATGTATCGGCTGCGGACGTGATGGGCGAGGTCACTGTGGCGAGCGTCAAAACCTGCCAATACCGTGACGTCGAGCACGAGGTCGTTGGGCAGCGAACCCAGCGGGTCGGCGTCGGTGGCGATCGCCACCTGACCACCGCGCGGGTCGCTTGTCGTGGGCTGCGCGTCGCCAGCGTGCACCTCGTTGGCGCTCGGCTGGGGATCACTGGCGCAGCCAGCCGCCGCTGACGCCGCGACGACGAAGAGGACGATTCGGACTGCCACACATCGACCCATATCGGCAAAGACTACCGACGATTGGGCGAGCCGGGAAGCCGTGCGGTAGTGTGCACGACGTTCTTGTGCCTCAACTCCTCTCAGGTGCCTCCGCGCCGATCGTGCGACTACTCCGATGCGAACCAGTGTTACTTGGCTCAACGACTATCTGGATCCGCCTGCAACCGCCGAGGAACAGGCCGAGGTTCTGACGAACGCAGGCTTTCCGCTCGACGGCAGGGATGTCGCGGAGAATGGCGAGCCGTGGCAAGAGATTGAAATCACGAGTAACCGCGGCGACTGCATCTGCCACGTCGGATTCGCTCGGGAAGTGTGCGCTGTCACTGGTCGACGTTTGAAGTTCGCACTGCCAGCGGCGAAGGCGACGGGCCCAGCAGCGTCGAGCATCATCCGCGTCACGAACGAGCGGACCGACCTCTGCCCGCTCTACACCGCGCGGGTCATTCGCGGGGTGACAGTGCGACCAAGCCCGGACTGGCTTCAGCGCCGCCTCATCGCGATCGGGCTCGTGCCGCGCAACAACTTGGTGGACGCGACGAACTTCGTTCTTTTCGAACTCGGCCAACCCACGCACGTGTTTGATCTCGCGACGCTCGCGGGCAGCGAGATCCGCGTGCGTCTCGCGTCGAACGGCGAACCCCTCCTTCCCATCGGCGACGCCGCGACCGAGATCAAGCTCCGCGAGAATGACCTCGTCATTGCGGATCGCGACCGCGCTATCGCGATCGCCGGCGTCAAAGGCGGCGTGCTGACCGCAGTGCGCGACTCTACCCGCGACATTCTGATCGAAGCGGCCACGTTCAGCCCGGTCGCCGTTCGCGCTACCTCGCGAGCGCTCAAGATCTCGAGCGATTCGTCCTACCGCTACGAACGCGGCGTGCATGCAGCCGAGGTCGGTCCGGCTGCGGAGCGACTCGTCGCGCTCATTCTTGAACTCGCGGGCGGCGAACTCTGCGCCGGTAGTGTCAGCGCTGGGGACGCGATTGCAGCGCCGCGCATCGTCGACCTCCGACCCGACCGCTGTCGAAAGATCCTCGGCATCGATCTTGCGACGGACGTGATGGCGCGGCGACTTGAAGCGCTCGGTTTCGCGCCGAAACTCTCCGGCGATCGACTGGTGTGCACCGTGCCAGCGCGGCGCATGGATATCGCCCGCGAAATCGATCTCATCGAGGAGGTCTGCCGCACGAACGGGCTCGCTGCCATCGGCGTTTCCGACACGATTCCAATTCGCGTGACGCCAGTGCAGCCCCAGATCGCTGCCCGGAAGGCGACGAAGGACCTGCTTGTCGGCCTCGGATTCGTCGAGTGCGTAACGCACACGCTCGTGAGCGAAATAGCCGCAGCACCGTTCGTGCCCGCGAACATTGCGACACTCTCGGTTGACGATGAGCGTGCTGGCGGCGAGCCGACGCTGCGACCGAGTCTCGCTCCCAGCCTGCTGCGAGTGCGCCGTCACAACCTCGACAACGGCCTCGACGCGCTCGACCTCTTCGAGTGCGCGTCTATCTTCTCGCTCCACGGTGAGTCGCATCGAGAGACGCCGGTAGTTTCGTTTCTCGTTGACGGAGTGAGTTCGTCGGCTGAAGATCGCGATACGTGCTACCGCCGCGCGCGAGGCACGGTCGAGCGCATCGCGGCGCTACTCGCTGGTCCGGCCGCGCCGGTCGATGTCGTTGCCTCCAATCACAAGAGCTGTTCTCCATCGGGCGATGTGTTCGTCGATGGCACCATCGTGGGAACGATCGGGCTCGTCGCACCGGCAGCGTTGAAGCAGTTCGGACTCGAGCGTCCGATCGCTTTCGCAGAGCTCGCGCTCGACCCGCTCTTCCGCCGCTACCCGCCCGAAACCCGCGCCGCCGCGATGCCCGCGTTTCCCGCGAGCGATCGCGATATCTCGGCGATCGTCGACGAGCGCGTCACGTGGAAAGATCTCACGACGGTCGTCAACGATCTCGATCTTCCTAACCTTGAGAGCGTCGCGCACGTTGCGACCTATCGCGGCAAACAAGCGGGCGCGGGCAAGAAGTCGGTGTCGATGCGCCTCGTCTTCCGTGCTGGCGATCGCACGCTCACGCACCAGGAAGCGGACAGCGCGCTCGCGACCGCAGTCGCGGCGCTGCGCGGGAAACTCGGCGCGGAGATTCGCAGCGCATGACCAGCAGCCCGAACGGCCCTTCTACGCACGACTTCGCCGCTATGTCCGTGCGCGACTTCTGCGCCGCGCTCGCTGCGAAGACGTCCGCTCCTGGTGGGGGCGCTGTCGCTGGGGTGACGGCGGCGCATGCAGCGTCGCTACTCGCCATGGTCGTCGAGTACTCGCGCGGGAAGCCGAGCTTTGCGGCGCTCGAGTCCGAAGCTGACGCGATCGTGGCGTCACTCCGAATCGCGGCCGAGGCCGGGCTTGTCGCCGCCAAGAGCGACGCCGATGCGTATGCGGCACTGAGCGGACTGTGGAAGAAACCGAAGGACGATCCCGAGCGGATTGCCCGCTGGACGAGCGCCGTGCGCGACGCGATCGCGGCGCCGCATCTCATCGTCGAACTCGCCGCGGAACTCGCCGCCCGCTGCCGCTTTCTCGCGGGTCGCACGACGAAAGCCCTCGACAGCGACCTCGCGATTGCCGCCGATCTCGCCGCGTGCGCCGCCCGCGCTGCAGGTTGGAATGTGCGAGTGAACGCGCCGTCGCTCGCCGATGCTGGCGAGCGGGCAGCGCTCGTTGCGGCGCTCGATGCCCGCCTCGCGACGATTCGGAGCGATCTTGCTGAGGTCGAAGCGGCGCTCGTGGCGCGAAGCTGACTTCTGCTCCGGATCTGGCCTCTCGATCTGGGCTGGCGCGTTTTCGCCGTGAAATCGCGTTCAACGATCGGTAGGTCGTTCGCCGATAGTTGATGCATGGATCGGCGCGATCGCGTGGATATTTCCGGAATCAAGCAGCCTCGCGCCGCGCAGCCCGCCGGACCGGCCCGCCCGTTCCTCTTGATCTGGTTTCGCTGCTGTCACGCGTACGGCCGACTCACGAAGACCGACGAAGGCAGCGCCTACGTCGGGCGCTGTCCGCGCTGTGGTGCCCGCTGCGACGTTCCCGTTGGCCCGGGCGGCACCAACCGGCGCATGTTTGAGGCGCGGTGAGGCGCGACACGACGTGTCGAGAAAGACGTCGCTCGCTAGCAGTCCGTGTTTCCGTAGCATGCTGTCATGCTGGGGCTCGTCATCCTCTTCGCCATCGCGACGGCGCTCGTGATCGCGCTGTACGTTGACGGCATCGCCCGTGAGGCGCTGCGGCCGCCACGCGCGACGGCTGGCTGGGCGATGGGACGAGGACGTCCGAGTTCGCCGCAGGATCTCGGGCTTCACGCGAAAGAGTGGACGGTCGAGATCCCGGGCGCGCGACCAGCGGCGGCGTTACCCGTCTGGGAGATCGAGCTCGACGACGCCCCTGACGGCGTGAGCGTTGTCCTCGTCCACGGCTGGGGACGTTCGCGCATCGACTCTCTCACGCGCATAGCACCGTTCGTCGAATCGGCAAGCCGTGTAGTCCTCGTCGATCTCCGCGGCCACGGCGACGC
>JAWXCC010000274.1:0-26446 GCA_034440475.1 Phycisphaerae bacterium
ACACCCCCTCCGTCAGCCCTGCGCTGCGCTTCGGGCTGCCACCTCCCCCACGCTCCGCGTGGGGGAGGATGCTCTTGCATCCGACCCCCGAAAAGCTGTCCCGACTGGGGAAGCAGACACACCCATTGGACCGCCCCGCGCTAGCTAGAAAGATAGACCGCCCGCGTAGCTAGAAAGAAGTCGACCATTCGGCGACCTTTCGGGGGGGGCGTGCACGTCGCGCACACTGCGCGGCCCGTTCCGCGCGCAACCCCGCGCCAGCAACGGGTGACCATCGCCGCCCCTAGCGCCGCTGGCGGCCTTACGCCGGCTTCTTCGGAATCACCAGCTTCATGCCAGCCTTCAAGGACTCCGGCTCGTCGCCGATCGTGGCCTTGTTCGCCTCGTAGATCACGTCCCAGAGGCCCGCACTACCGTAGTAGTTGCGAGCGATTGCCATGAGCGTCTCGCCTGCGGCGACGGTATGGAGCTTCTCACCGGACGCCGCGTTTGCGGTCACGCTCGCCGGGGCGACTGCGGGAACGGTCGGCTTCGCGGCTGGCGCGGTCAGAGCGGTCGCCGCTTTCGGCGCGTCAGCGGGGATCACGAGCTTCGTGCCAAGCTTCATGCCCCTCGGATCAATCAGCGGGTTTGCTTTCGCGATCAGCTGCCACTTATTCTTGTCGCCGTAATACTTCTCCGCAATCGAACTCATCGTCTCGCCCTCGAGGACCAGATGGGTCGTCTCGCCCGCTGCTAGTTTCGTCGGCGTCGTCGGCCCGAGCGGAGTTACGGGCTTCGGTCCTGGGCCACTTCCGCCAGCCGGAACGGGCGGCGGCGAAACGACGGGCGGATTCGTCGGCGCGCCGGTGTTGCCGACACCCGGAACCGAGTTGGCGGTTGCTCTAGGATTCACCGCAGGCGAAGTGATCGGCGTGGCCGCTGGCGTGTTCGCCGGGGTGAGGGGTGCCGTCGGAGACGTCCCCGCGGGGCTGCTTGGTGCGTCGCCCTTGCCACCGCTTGTCGCCGGAGCGGACGGATCAACCTCGGGTCGATTCGCGCTTCGGGCCAGCGGATCAACGACCGGTTCGGGGGAAGGTCGCGGCCCGACTGGAGGCGCTGTCGGGGCACCCGGTCCCGCGCCTGGCGCTCCAGATGCTAATCGAGTGGTCGCGGTGGCTGGAGGCGTCGCTGTTGGCTTCGGCGCCGCCTGAGTTGGCTTCGCGCCGGGTGACGCCGGTGTCACTCCGGCTGGCGGCTTGGGACCCGCCGTCGAGGTCTGCGGTGCAAATCCATAGTAAAGACCGACCGCCGCAAAGATCGCCAGCACACCTGCGACGATCAACTTGGTTCCCGAGTTCATGCTCTCTCCAATATCAATGAAGTGTTTTGTTAGGCCGTCAGTGCCGCGGGCACCACGTCGCCGAGTTCTTCTCGTCGTCGGGCCGTCTCTTCTTCACGTCGGCTGTACACCATGGGCGCGGCAATGACGACTGACGAGATCGTGCCTGCGATCAGTCCGATGCCGAAGGTATATGCGAATGAACGAATTCCCGTTCCGCCGAGAACAACCAAGATGACCGCCGTCGCGAACGTCAACCCACCAGTCAAGAGCGTGCGACTAAACGTCTGATTGACCGAATCGTTCACGCACGTTGCTGAGACATACGGCAACTTACCGCGGTTCTCACGGATGCGATCGAGGATGACGATCGTGTCGTTGATCGCGTATCCGACGATTGCCAAAAGTGCGGCGATCACGTTGATGTCGATCCGGAACTCATCGACATAGGTCGCACGACCGAACGCGGTCCCAGCGAGCCAAGGCGCGACCGCGACAAACCCGAGGCAGCACACGACGTTGAAGGTGAGACTCATCACAGCCGCCGCGGAGAATCGGAATGATCCGAAACGGACCCAGATATACGCAAGCATTCCGATCATCGAGAGGATGACTGCCACAATCGCAGACGCCGCAAGATTCTCCGCGACGATCGGCGAGAAGCTCGAAATTTCATCCAAGCTCGCTGGCTGAATGAGCGCGGAACGCACGAGAATCCACTCCACCGCGGCGAGTTGTTTATCCCATGCGTCGAAGTCCGCCGTGAGCGAACTCAACGATGGATCGGAGACGAGAACAGCAACGGTGCTGTAGCCCTTCGCGGGGTTGGCAGGATCGGCGGGCGTCACGCCAACCGCCTTCACACGACGTCCGGCGGTATCGCTGAAGTCCGGCTGTGACCGCAAACGGGCGATACGATTTTCGACGTCCGCGAGTTGGACCGGAGGGTCGATCGATTCGACGAGGACGGCAACACCGCCGCGGAAATCGCCGAGCGGCTCCTTGATATCGGGACGCCGGATGGACTCGCCGAGGACGTCTTTATCCAGTGGGAACGTGTGCGGAGCGTGATTCAGGTTGGCTGTATCCGTACTCGAGCCGAGAAAGGTGAGCGGCAACTGGACGGTGAGCTGATCTTTGAACTCAAGGACGACGGCTTCGACGACTCGACGCGTAATCTGCGCCTCGTCGTCCACGCCGCTGGGGGGATTGCCGACGCGGATCTGAAACCGCGACGACTCGCCCTCGGCGTTCGATTCACCAACGGTGAGAACGTTCGCGTTGCGAAGCTCATACACAATGGGTTCGCCCGCGCCAGCCTTTGTTCCCACAGCACGCACGCGATCTTCCACGTCGCTGCGCTTCAAGATCAGCTTGCCCTTGGACGGGTCGCCGCTTTGAGCGTCGCGCGTCGAGAGTGTCATCGCGACGCCGCCGCGGAACTCCGTCTCAAAGATGTCGCGCCCGCGCGCGAAGGTGAGAACGAGCGACACCACAGCGACGATCGCGCACAGGACCCACACCGGCTTTCGCATGGAAACCCAGTCGACGCTCGGGGTGACCGCGCGAGACACGGCAGGGAAGACCGTCGGCAACATCGGTAGCTTCTTGATGCCGAACCAATCGGTCATCACCATGAACAGGGTCTTCGTGACAAAGAGGCCCGTAAAGAGCGTGCCGATGACACCGATGCACATCGTCAACGCAAATCCCTTGACTTCGGTCGCACCCACCTTGTACAGCACCACGACGGCGATCAAGTTTGTGATGTTGCTATCAACAATCGCAGACAGCGCGCGACGGAATCCGAGTTCGATTGCATCACGGAGCGATTCTCCTCGCAGCGATATCTCTTCGCGAATTCGCTCGTAGATAAGAATGTTGGCATCGACGCCCATGGCGATCGCGAGGGCAATACCAGCGAGGCCGGGCAGCGTAAACGTGCCGTCAATCGCCCCCATGATTCCGAAAATCATCAGGGTGCTAATCGAGATAGCGATGCACGCGACGATACCCGCGAGGAAGTAATACAGCACCATTACAACGCAGGTCACGCCGACCGAGATCAAGATCGCTTCGCGCCCCTTCACGAGGTTGTCGGCACCAATCGACGGCCCAAGAATGTTGACCGAGATCGGATCCGGCGAAATGCTGGCCGACAGCGAACCGGCAGCGAGCACGCGAATCAAATAGCTCACTTCTGATTCTGAGAAGTTGCCAGTGATTACGCCGCTGCCAGAGATCTGGCTTTGCAAATTGGGCGCGCTATAAACCTGATTGTCGAGCACGATCGCCATCGGCTGACCGACGTTTACGCCCGTCATTCGGCCCATGCGACCAGCACCAGACTGATCCAGCTGAAATCCGACTGCGGCTCCGCCGAGCCGCTGATCTTGGGTGCGATAGACACGCTGAAGCGCCCACTCGTCGCCACTCGAGTGCACCATGGCCTTATCGTCCGAGGTGTACAAGAGCACGTAGTACGAGCCCGCGTAGGTCGCGACAACGAGGCGACGCTCAGCAAAGTAAGACCTCGGATCGCGCTGGAGTTGCTCAAGCTGCTCCGGCGATTCATACCACTGCTTCAGATCGTTAATCTCGAACCATCGCACGCGGCCTGACTCGACGTTGCGCGGACCACGCTTCGCGAGTTGCTCACGCATATCTTCGATGTTGACGCCGACCGGGTCGCTCGGCGACACCGCGATGTGAAACTGAAGCACGCCTGCGCCGCGCATCAGTCGCATGAGATCTTCAGGATCGTCGAGGCCAGTCCGCTGGAGCATGTACGCGTCGTGCAGCGTGACGAGCCCGGCGATTCTCGGTGCGAGATGCGGAAACTCGCTGCGAATGGCGTCGAGTTCGCGATCGCGCGGTGAGGCGCCGAGCTTCGGATCGCCGTTCTCATTCTTGATGATCTCGCCCGCGGGATCTCGGTCTGGCGTCGGAACATCAGAAAGCCCCAGCGCCTTGACGAGCCGAGCTTGATTCAGCACAACACCGAGCAGCTTGTTCTTCAATCGGCCGACGTCGAGGCTGGCCTTGACGAGCCGGTTCTCTATCTCAGAGATCGACGCCGCATCGGCAGCGGCGGCGCGAGCTCGCTCCAACTCCGCCTTCGCAGCGACTTCGTCGTTGAATGCTCTCTGAAGTTCCTTGATGTCGTCGCCGCGAGGTCCGCTCACGCCAAAACGCTCGGGCGCTTGGCCCGCCGCGAGCGCTTGATCGAGCTCGGTCGGACTCACGATCGCGTCCTTCATGAACGCCTTGAGCGCCTCGTTGTAGTCGCGCTGCAACGCGAGCACTTCAGGACTCGGCAGCGGCATGACGACTTCAATTCGGTCGAGCCCTTGCGGCTGCATGCCGATATCAAGCACGCCGTTGGGATTGATTCGATTCTTAAGGACGTCGATGGTCTGGCCGAGCACTTGCTCGCGCTGAGCCCCCTCTCCCATCTTGACCGAATAGATAAGGCTCACGCCACCGCGGAGATCTTTACCGAAGCGCACAGGCTTCGCGTAAAGCGACCACACGCAGAGGAGGCAAACGGCGACAATGATCGCGAGGCGGATGGGAATGTTCTTCATCGGATGATTCGAAGCGACGTTCAGGACGACTTGCCGTGCGACGACGTGTCTTTCGTCGTCTCCGCCGCCGATTCTTTCAGGATGCCGACGATCGCGCTGCGGGCGAACGTCACGCGTGTGTTTGACTGCTCATCGACTTTGAGGACAACGATGTCAGGCTTGATTTCGACGATCGAACCAATCACACCGCCGCTCGTCTGCACGCGATCGTGCTTCTTGAGTCCGCTCAACATCCGCTGCTTCTTCTTACCTTCGCGGCGCTGACCGAACATCAGCATCACCACCCAGAGCACGATGAAGCCGATCATCAGGTAGGTCAGTGAGCCCATGCCCGTAGGACCCGTCGGGCCGGGACCTCCGCCCCCGCCCGCACCAGACGACTGGCCCTCGCCCGTCCGCGCGGTCTGAGCGACCTCTTCACCCGCGAGCGGCGGCGCGGCCTGTGCGAGGGCCGGAACGAATCCGGCGCTGAGCGAAAGAGAGAACGATGAACTCGATGGAAATGCCTCAGTTGGCGCTTGGGTCAGCGGGGCGTCCGTCGATGACAGCGATGTCAAAATCATGGGGGCAACTCGCCATCGTCTCCTGCGGGTCCGGTGCGGACATCCGAGCCGTTGAGTGGATGACCTGAGTGGTCACCTGCCGACGGCGCTGGCTCTTCCCGGAGGGGAGCATCCCCCCAGGGCTCCCGTGCGGACACTTCCGCAACAGGCCAAGCCGCAAGGAACGAAGACCACGCATCTTCCTTGATCGCGCAACGAATGTCCAGCATTAGACGCTGGTAGAGCCGGAGGTTGTGCAAGGTGACGAGAATCGGACCGAGCATTTCTTCCGCGGAAAAGAGGTGCCGCAGATACGCCCGGGAAAACCCGCCCCCGCAGGCCACGCAATCGCAGTCTTCCTCGATAGGGCGACGATCTTCGGCGTGGCAGGCGTTTCGAAGTCGGAGCGACCCGTGCCGTGTGAATGCGTAGGCGTTCCGGCCATTTCGAGTGGGTAGGACGCAGTCAAACATGTCCACGCCAGCAGCCACCGCCATCACGATGTCACGCGGATATCCGACCCCCATAAGGTAACGGGGCTTGTCGCTCGGGAGCTGCGGTGCACTGAACTCCACCACCCGACGAATCTCGTCTCTCCCCTCACCAACCGCAACGCCGCCAATGGCGTAGCCCGGCAATTCCACCGCGCAAACACCGTCGATACTCCTTCGGCGAAGATCGAGATCGGTGCCCCCCTGCACGATTCCGAACAAGGATTGCTCGTCGGCGCGGGCGTGATGCGTGCGACAGGCTTCAAGCCAACGCAACGTTCGATCGTGTGCTTCAAGAACCCGCGCTCGGTAGCGCACCTGATCGAGTCCCGTGTCTAGGGGCTCGCTCGTGAGCTTCGGCGCTTGGCTGGGCGGACAGTCGTCAAACGCCATGATGATGTCGGCACCGATGGCGTTCTGAATCGCCATCGATTCCTTCGGACCAAGGCGCACGGTGGAACCGTCGATGAAACTTCGGAAGGTGACACCGCCGTCGTCGACTTTGTTGATGCCGGACATCGAGTAGGCCTGAAATCCACCCGAGTCTGTGAGCATCGGACCGTCCCAGCGCATCAGTTCGTGTGAACCCCCGAGCCGCCGCATGCGCTCAACGCCAACGCGCAAGAGCAAGTGATACGCGTTGTTCAGAATGATCTGCGCACCCGTCGCTCGCACCTCTGCCGGAAGCACGCCCTTCATCGCAGCAGCGGTCGCCACCGGCATGAAGGCTGGTGTGTCGAATGATCCGTGCAATGTCGTCACTCGCCCAAGCCGCGCACGGTTTGACGACGACCGGGCGAGGATGTCGAAGCGGAGCGCCACAGGCTGTTCGATGCTCAGGGGTTGCTCGTCGCGCGCGGAGCGGTGTGTTAGGCAAGGGTCATGAACGCGATGCGTCGCGGAGCGCAGTTCGCTCGCGCTCGCTCAGGCTTCCCATGCCTTGCGTACGAATCTTCGCGAGAATCCGATCGATTTCAGCTTCGTCAAGGATCGACCCCTTGCGCTGCGCGCGGCGGGCGCGACTCGAACGCGACGTCGGATCGACACGTCCTAAGAGATCGAAGAACCCATGCAAGTGATGAGGCCGACGAATGAACCACGCGCCTGCGATCGCGCCGCCGAGATGCGCAGCTTCGCCGCCGGGATTGTTCAGGCGCGTTACCACCATCACGACTGAGATCCCGATGACGAGGTAGGCGAAGTGCTTCAGGCGCATTGGCACAACGAACATCACATAGATCGTCTCGTTTGGTGCTAGGAATGCGGCGGCAAGAATCACGCCATATACCGACGCCGAAGCGCCAATCAGCGACGTGAACGGACTGTTGGGAAGGAACGGACGAATCGCGCCGCCGGGAAAGATGTAAGAACTCGCGATGCCGCCAGCGTTGAGCAGCATGAAAAGGAACGCGCCGAACAGACCGCAGAGCAAGAAGAACGCGAGGTAGCGTTTGCGTCCGAGGAAGCTCTCGACGATCGGACCGAAGAAGTACAGGCCCAGCATGTTCAGACCGAGGTGCATCACGTCGGCATGCAGGAACTGGTATCCGAAGAATCGCCAGAACTCGAAGCCCTCAAGCCCGCGCGTCGCCGAGGGATACATAAGCGCTTGCGCAGTTGTGAATTGCAACCACGCTTGCAGAAAAGGCGTCTCGCGATAGAGGTCGGTTCGATACGGGATCACTTCGCCGTTACGCCGAATTCCGGTCTGAATCTCAAAGAGGCCTGGAACCGGAACCGTCGTCGGCCCCGCGTCGGCTTCCGCACGCCCGCGCGCGGCCGTCGACCGCGGATCGACCGCTTTCGACGCAGTGCTCTTCGGGTCGATGCTCGTGAAGACCTGCTGGGGACGCGAACTGACCCGATCAGCGCGGGGAATGCGGCTGGCTTCCGCATCGAGATCGGGCTGCAAGATGCGCGACTCGCCGGTTGGTACGAGCGTCTTGAACCTGAGAAGCACGGTGCGATCGAGCAGAAAAACCGCAGCGCAGACGATGATCAGCCACGTCGTCACCGAGAGCGAACCAAAGACTCCGCGCACGGAGCGGCCGCCCGTGTGACTCACTCCGCGTCCGGCTCTCGCCGCGCTCGCCTTGTCGCTTCGGTAGTAGTCGCGTTCTGCCAATCCCATCGCGTTCGATTCCCATCCAAGGAAGTCCGGGCGGAGCACCACGTGCGGCACAGCGGCGGCGAAGTCTATGAGATCCTCGAGGGATGAGGTTGACTGCGACGACCCGAACCGGTTGCCGCAGGCTCAGCCTTTCGCACCACGCTTGCGTTCGGTCTCGCGTTCGAGCACGCGACGTTCCGCCGGCGTCAGGCTCCCGATCCCCGAGGTGCGGATCTTGTCCAAGATCCGGTCAAACTCAGCGACGTCGTTCGCACGTCGTACTTCTTCCGCCTTGCGCAGCGCGGCTTCCGCCGCCCGACGTTTCGCTTCGCCGTCGCGCTCTGCAGCGAGTTCCTTTCGTGACGCTTCAAGACTCTCCACGTACACGCGTCCCTCGGCGCCGCCGAGACCAGCGCCCTCACCCATCGTCTCTTCGGTGAAGTCGAGTTCCCGCACCGTCTGACGGCAGGTGAGACCGCCGAAGATGGCCAGCCCGACGAGGAGCCAGTTCGCCGACAGCACGCCGTAGAGACCGAGCACGATGGCACCGACATAGCCAATGCGTACCGCTACGCGCATGGATCGGTTGTAGCCCAGTCGGGGCCAGAGGAGCGATTGAAGTAATCTGCCGCCGTCCATCGGAAACATCGGCAGTAAGTTGAAGAGAAGTAGAACGAGCGCGAGCCAGTTCGTGAGATAGAGAGCGATGAGAAACCAACTGTGAGTCACGCTCGCTGAGATCGTCAGCCCGACTGGTGATGGCAGCGCGACACCTAACCAACGGCCAGTGAGAATTCCGAGCGTCGGCGCGGTGACACAGAGGATGAGCACGTTCACGAGTGGGCCGCCGGCCGCCGTCCAAAAATGCGCTTTCGCGTTGTCCGGGGGCGCGCAGTAGGCGAGACCGCCGAGCGGCCACATCAAGATCTCGTCCGCGGCTCCTCCCCAGCGCCGGCAGGTGATGCAGTGACCGAACTCATGCAACAGAATGATGCTAAAGAGCGCCGCGATCCAGATGCACGTGAGCGCGATCGATAAGCGGGCGTGGTCAGCGTCCGCGGCGGGAAAGACGGCGCGGAGCAACTCCACTGCGACGAGCAAGATGAAGAGGATGTGGACGCGTACGCCAATGCCTGCGACGCGCATGACTGGAATCGACCAGCTCATCGGATCGTCGAAACGAACTCGGGTTCGGTTCCACGCCCCAGCGAAGCCGGGACTGTGCTGACGCCCGGATTCGTCGAACTGCCCACTAGACGAGTCGGGCGACCAGCCGGGCTGATCGTCTGGCGAGTCGTTCGGCGGACGAGCACCACGCCGACTCATGGGGCGGAGTCCTTTGCAATCGCACGCTGGATCTCAGCGCGAGTCGTCCCGCTCTGACGCGTCAACCACAGCGCCCACGCGGCGATCGATTTGCCGTCGATGAGTTCGCCCTCCCGAATGCGGCGTTCAAGCTCGTCCGCCGCCACCAGCTCTATGTCGATCTCCTCGCCCGGCTCAAGTCTGCGTGGCGTGGGCACAAGGTTGGTTGCGAAGAACACGTGCATGAGCTCGTCAGCGAACCCGGGAGATGTATAGAAGGTGCCGAGTTTCTCGACCCGTAGAGCCGAATAGCCGCACTCTTCCTCCAGCTCTCGTACAGCCGCTCGAGCGGGGTCTTCACCACGTTCCAACTTCCCGGCGCAGAATTCTAAGAGGGTCTGTGCGACCGCGATGCGCGCGTTGCGAATCATCACGAAGCGCTCATCGAAGCACTGCGCGACGACGGTGACGGCCCCGGGATGGCGCACGATATCGCGTCGGCTCTCGCGACCGTCGCGATCGCGGACAAGGACGCTCTCAACGCGGAAGACCGGGCCAGAGTGCGTGACGATCAATTCGCTGGACATTGATAAGAGGGGGAGATGCGATCAGGTTGCGGATTCGGAGAAGACGGCGATGATACGTCGCGCATGACCGCTGGCGCGAATGAGGGAAACGCAGAGTCCGCGCCGTCGCTGACGCCGGAAACCGGCGCGGCGCTGAGAGCGGGGACGCCGGTGGAGATGTCTTCGGGCCGAATCCCCGAACCGGGGGCTCGCCCGATCGTCCGGGTAGAGGAGTTGCATAAGAGCTTTGGCCGCCAGCGGGTGCTGCGCGGCATCACGCTCAGCTTTCCTCGGCGACGAACGACGGTCGTCCTGGGCCCTTCTGGTTGCGGGAAGAGCGTGCTGCTGAAGCACATCGTCGGCCTGTTGAAGCCGGACAAAGGGCGAGTCTGGTTCGATGACGTGCGAGTTGACACACTGCCCGAGCACCAGCTCGGACCGCTCAGGCGGCGCTTCGGATTCCTCTTTCAGCTCGGCGCGCTGTTTGATTCCATGTCGGTCTGTGAGAACGTGCGCTTCCCATTGCGCGAGTCGCCAGATCACGATCCGGTCCAAAGCCTTCAGCGAGCGCGACAGGTGCTCAGAATGGTGGGCCTCGAGGAATCGATCGACAAGATGCCCTCGGAACTCTCAGGCGGGCAACAGAAGCGCGTCGCTCTCGCTCGTGCCATCGTCCTTGAGCCGCAGGTGATTCTTTACGACGAGCCGACGACGGGTCTCGATCCCATCCGCGCTGATGTCATCAATGAGCTGATTCTCAAGCTCGCGCGACAACTCGACGTCACCAGCATCATCGTCACGCATGATCTTGCCAGCGCGTTCAAAGTGGCAGACCGGATGGTCATGCTTCACGAGGGGCACGTGCTCCTCGAAGGGACGCCCGACGAGTTCCGGCGGAGCGAAGATCCGGTCGTGCAACGGTTTCTCCGGGGCGAGGCCAGCGACGACGAACTCGCTGCCATCCGAGCCGTTCCGAATGCGATCACTGGAGATGCGCCGGAGTAGCGGCGTCGCTGGACTTCAGCGCGGCTCTGAGTCCACGCGATGCTGTGCTACGCAGCAACGCCAAATCGGCGATGATGCCAACGGTTTCCCCCCTCCCTGCCCATGCGTGAAGGCATTCGAAATCTCTCGATCGGCGTCGTCGGCATCGCGGCCCTGGGCGGTCTTGCCGCGCTCCTTCTCGCGTTTGGCGAGATGACGTCGCTCTTTGAACGACGCTATGCGGTCGACATCGCGCTGAACGCTGCGGGGGGATTGCGTCAGGGCAGTCTTGTGACGCTCCATGGCGTTCCCGTGGGTCTCATCGATTCGGTCAAGGTCGCATCCGAAGATCCGACGCATCCGGTGCGCGTTCGCGCCCTTGTCGATACCCAAGTCCTCGTCCCCGAATCAGCCGTGCCCACCGTTGAATCGTCGCTGCTTGGAAGCGGCGCCAAACTTGAACTCGCGGGTGATGGCGCGCCCAGTTCGCGCAGCTTCGATCGTGGCAACGTGCCACTACTCGTTGGTTCGTACAAGCCGTTCGATCAGAGGATCATCGACGCGCTCGACGAGCGGTTAGAGGGCCTCCGCGGTTCGCTCAAGAGCTTTGACAACCTTACTGCAACCTACACCGAGCTCGGGCTCAACCTCAACGACCTCGTGAAGCCACTGGGGAGCGACGGCGCGGACTCGAGCGCCAGCCTTCGCACGACCGTGGAGCGCATGAACACAGCGCTCAAATCAGCAGATGACGCCTTCGTACTTGCTCGAGAGTGGCTGGCGGACGAGTCGCTGCGCGCCGATGTGAAGGGCGCCGTCGGTAAGGCGAACGAGCTTATCGCCCGAGCGACTGACACGGTGAACGTGATTGGTGGCCTCGCGTCCAACCTCGATGCCGATCGCGCGGCCATCGCCCGAAAGTTGCTCGGCGTCATGGACGAGGCCGACAGCGCGCTCGGCGACGTCCGCAAGCTCCTCGCGATCGCGACGAACGGCAACGGAACAATCGGCCGACTGCTCAACGATGCACAGCTCTACGAGAATCTCGCGGACAGCGCGAAGCGCCTCCAGCGCACCCTCGACGCGATCACCGCTGTGGTCGAGAAGCTGCGCGCTGAGGGCATCATCTTGAAGTTCTGAGCAATTGCATAGCGCTCCTCGCTTCAAACGACAACGCCCCGCGCTCACGCGCGGGGCGTTGTCCGTGAATCCATCTAACAACTCACCAGAATCGGTTGTTAGCTCGCATCGACTATCGAGATTTCCACTCGACGGCTCGACTTCTTCGAGGTCTTCGGCTCGGTCGCGCCGTACGTGACATAGCGGAATTGCGACTCAGTGAATCCCTTGCCGACGAGGTACTTTCCAACCGCGCGAGCTCGCTCGTATCCGAGCTCCCAGTTGTCCGCAAAGTTCTTCTTCGACTTGCTGATCGGATCTGCGTCGGTGAAGCCTTCCACGGAGAGCTTCTTGCCCGGGTAGCTGGCTTTGACGCTCTTCGCGACTTGGTCAAGCGTCTTCTTCGCGTCGCTTTTCAAGGTCGCCTTGCCAGCGTCAAACAGCACGTCGCCGGGAATGTCGAGGACGATCGAGTTGCCCTCGACCCGTGCAGTCACGCCCGGAGGAAGATCCTTCGGTAGCGCCGGGCTCGCTCCGCCGCCGGGCCCGGACATCGCGCCGGTGGCAGCGTTCGCTTGCGCGGCCTCTGCGGCCGCCCTCGCACGCGAGGTCTCTTCTTCAAGCGAGCGACGCGAAGATTCGCTTCCCTCAAGTGCCGACTTCGAGCGATCGAGTTCGCTCTGGAGTTCGGCGTTCCTGTCCTTCAACATCGCCACCTCGTCCTTTTCCTTGTTGTTGCAGCCGACGAGCGTGGCGGCGCTGAGCACCGCAGTGAGCATCCAAAGACGAGAGCGCATGAGTAGTGGCGTCCTTTCCTGAGGTTTGAACCGTGAGCGTGAGTGCAAGGTGTATCGAAAATCGGAATCGACGAATTGAGCTTGAAGCGACCAACTGCCGAGGTTCGCTCGGGCAGCAGTATCGTCAAGATCGGCATTTCAAGAAAAGCGAGAACAAAACGCAAGTACCGGGCCGCCAAGCGGGCTGGCACTGGACCAGACGACCCTCGTCGCGGCTCGGCCTCTCAGCGGGCGTGCAGTATCGCATCGACGATGGACGACTCCCACGCGACAAACGCTTGGTAGCTCGAATCGAGAAATGGACGGCCGAGGATTCGAACGATTGCCGCGGCGGCCAGTGCAGGCCCCAGTGCGACCTCCATCCACTTTCGCCGCAAGATCTTGCCGACGAGCAAGCCAACGGCAACGGAGGTTAAGGCGAACACGGGTGCGAGCCCAAGCGTCCACAGTGCGTCCTTCCAGCCGAGCACCGCGCCGACCGCTGCGAGAAGGTGGACATCCCCGAGTCCCATGGCTTCGCGGTCGAAATACAGTGTCCCGACGATCCGAATCGTCCACAGGAGTCCGCCACCCACCAGGAAGCCAATCGCGGCGAAGCCCAGCGACCCTATCCACAGTGGCGGAGTGGCTTCGGATCCCCCCGTCGCTTTCGCGACGAGCCAACCAGCGAGCAGTCCGATCACGATGGGAACGAGATACGCGAGTTCCTTCCGCATTTCGCGTCGCGCGAACGGATAAGAACTGACCGCATCGTCGGGCTTCACATGTTCGTTGTAGTCGGCGAAGCTCGGAGCAAGCCGTCCTAGTCCTAAGAGCGCCCACGCCAGCAGCGTTCCCGCGAGACCACCGAAGGCGATCGCGCATCCTCCCCAGTGTGGAAGCGTGACCGGCCACAAGCCGTGGGCTCTCCACGCGACGGGCATAAAGGGCTGTACCAAGGCTGCGCCGAAGCCCACGAACGTGACTACCCGCGTCAACTCGATAGGAATCGTGTACGTCCGGAAGTCGATCAGCGTCATCGCGATCAAGCCGGTCACGAGAAACGCGATCGAAAAAAAGGACGGCCACGCAAACGCGAGGCCCTGCGCCCGCCACCACGGCCCGCCGATCGGCGCGAGCCACGACTCCGCCGGCGCCGCGAAGTACACGAGGTATAGCCCCGCGAAAACGAATCCGATGGCAGCTTCGATGAGTGGATACTGCACCGAGATAGGTCGCCGACACGCGCTGCATTTCCCGCGCAGCAGCAACCAGCCAATCACCGGCAAATTTTCGTGCCAGTGAAGTCGGTGGCCGCACAGTGGACAGCGACTCGGCGGAGTGACCACCGAAAGCCCTGCGGGCAGTCGATAGACGAGCACGTTGAGGAAGCTGCCGACCGAGGCCCCGAACGCGAACAGAAATATCGCTGCGGTCACTCGGCCCCAGAACTCAAGGCGGGCGATTTGATCACCCCAGACGTCACCCGACGAGCCTGCCACCATGAGCGTGGACAGCAGGGCCAACGTGAGCGCGGAGCGGCGTGCCGACCGACCAGTCGTCATGCGCGCGTCACCTGTCGCCCCGCGGGCGGGGATTCTCATCGGGGTCGGACCCCGTGGGCAGGCTCGTCGACAAATTCTCCGCGTCAGCGAGTGTCATTCGGCGGACTGCTTGTTCCGCGACGTCGAGGATCGATTGGCAGCGCTGGAGGAGCGCCCGACCGCGGCGATACTCCGCAAGCGACTCCTCAAGGCCGATCTCACCGCGTTCGACGCGTTCGATGATCGCCTCAAGCCGTTCGAGTGCCACCTCGTAGCTGAGCTTCGCCGCCTCGTCGACGTAGGCGAGCTCGGCCGGGTCGGAGGTTGGCTCCGAGCCCTTGCCCGACACCCCTCCACCACCTCTTGAGTTTGCCTTCGACGCAGCCATGGCTGGACTTTACCACCGGTCACGCTCATGCGCCGTCGAAGAGATTCGTTCGCTCTTCAGTCGACCCACTGGTCAGGCCCCCACTGGTCAGGCCCCCACTGGTCAAGCCCCCACTGGTCAGGCATCTGCTGTCACCGTCGCGCCGCCGGCGCGGGCCGCCACGCGTTGCGTCATCGACCGTCGAACGGATCGACCCATCGCTCACGACCGTCTCAAGTAACGAGCCCGGTGGCGCGTCGCCGGTCCGGCGCACAAGACGCCCGTCGCGCGTGCCGTCGCGCACCACGGTGTATGAGAATCCACGAGCCAGCACCCGCGACGGTGCCACCGCCTCAAGTTGCCGCTCGGTCGTCCGTATCCGCTCAAACGACCGCTCGACCACGCGCGACAACGCCGCATCAAGACGCCGCCGTCGCTGCGCCAGTCCCTCGCGAGCAGCTCCCGCCTTCGCTGCTGGCCGCGCCTGTTCCAGCAGTCGAGCAATCTCAGCAACACGCGATCGCTCATGCCGAAGTCGCGAGATCAACGCCCGCCGTAGCGCGCCGTCGAGTGGCGCGACCGCACGTCGCCGTTCCTCGACAATCGCGAGCGGCGAGCGCAAGAAACTCGCTCGCGCAATTCGAACGAGCAACTCGCGACGAGAAGAAACGCCGCGCCGAACCACCGCGGCCAGTCGATCGCCAAGCTGAGCGGCATGTTCAGCGAGTTCGTCGCGGTGAGGCACGAGAATGGTCATCGCCTGCGTTGGCGTCGACGCTCGCCGATCCGCGACTAACTCCGCAATTGTGGTATCGGATTCGTGTCCAATTGCAGCAACGATCGGGCAATTTCTCCGTGCCAGCATCGCATCGGCGACGACGCGCTCGTTGAACGCCCAGAGGTCTTCGATCGACCCACCCCCGCGCGTGACGACTATCGCGTCAATACCAAGCCGCGGCGCGATGGCGTCGAGCGCGCGAATTGCTCGCGCCACTTCGTCTGCCGCTCCCTCGCCTTGGACCCGCACATCGACGTGGACGATGCCGACGGCTGGCAAGCGCAGCGCCGCTGTTCGCAGGCAATCGTGGATCGCCGCGCCGGTGGCGCTGGTGATGATCGCGACGCGCCGCGGAAACGCAGGTAACGGGAGTTTGCGCGCGTCATCGAAGTACCCGAGGCCGCGCAGCTCGCGGCAAAGCGCCTCGTACCGCTCCTGAAGCGAACCTTGCCCAACGCGCTCGAGTTTTCGCACGTAGAACTGGGCACGCCCCTGCTTCGGATAGAAGGAAAGACTGCCGGTCGCAATCACCTCGTCGCCTTCGGTGGGGCGGAACTGCGACCGCGCTACGTCGGACTGCCACATCGCGCAGCCGATCACGGCTTCAGCGTCTTTGAGCGAGAAGTACCAGTGATTCTTGTCGGTGAAGTTCGAGACCTCGCCGCGCACCCGGATCTTTTCGCCGAGCGACTCGAGCGCGGCTTTCATCCGAAGCGCGAGCTGACCGACGGTCTCCGGTGGCGGTTCGTCGCCGCGCCGCCCCTTCGCGGCGCCGTCACCAATGCGATCGCCGCCGTCGCCGGCGTCGTCGTCACGACCGAAGAGTCGCATCGCATCGCTGTAACTCACGCGCTTCGCAGCCACGATGACACTATAAAGCACGTTGCATGACCGAGTCGTTGCGGCTGTCGTCAGACATCGCGAGCGTGGCGGGCGTCGGACCTCGCACGCGAACGGAGTATCTGCGCCTCGGCATTGCCACGGTTGGCGACTTGCTGAAGCACTTGCCCCTGCGCTTCGAGACCCATCGCGACGAAGGCACGATCCGCGACGCACAGCGCACCGTCCCGGAGTCAGCGAAGGCCGCGTCGCAAGAAGTGCTCTCCGTGCGCGGCGAAATTGCGGCGCTGCGGGTTCACCCGGGAAAGCGCCCGCGCATCGAGGCATCGTTCGAAGACGGCACCGGCACGATCAAACTCGTCTGGTTCAACGCGCCATGGCTCACGCGCAAACTGCACGCGGGTGCACGTGGCCTCGTGCAGGGTAAAGCGCGGCGCTTCAATGGCTACCTCGAGATGACGAATCCGACCTGGACGCCACTCGACGATGCCGCGGCAGAACCGGCGTCGCGCGCCGCGCGATTGCGTCCGATCTACCCAGCGAGCGAAGAACTCTCCACAGGGCGCATCGAGAAAGCCGTCGACTCGATACTCGAAACCGCCCTGCCGCTCATCGTCGATGCACTCCCCATGTCGTTGCAGAAACTGCGCGGGCTGGCGCCGCTCGCCGATGCCTACCGACGCATGCATCACCCCGAATCGCTGGCCGACCTCGTGCCAGCGCGGCGCCGACTCGCGTACGACGAGCTGTTCCTCCTGCAACTCGGCGTGATGCTGAAGCGGGCGCACCTGCGTTCCACGAACGCGGCACCCGCACTACCGCTTGACGCGACGATCGATGCCCGCATTCGTGCTCGCCTGCCCTTCACGTTGACGCCCGATCAAGACCACGTCTGCGCCGAGATTGCCCGCGACCTTGGTTCGACAGTCCCAATGAACCGCCTGCTACAAGGTGACGTCGGCAGCGGCAAGACTGCGGTCGCCGCCTACGCATCGCTCCTCGCCGTCGCGCACGGACATCAGGCCGCCGTCATGGCGCCGACCGAGTTGCTCGCCGAACAGCATCTTGCGTCGTTCACCGCGCTGTTGAACTCAAGCGCCGTCAAGATTGTCCTCTTGACTGGTGCCCTGAAGGCAAAGGCACGACGCGCGGCGCTTGAAGCCGTCGAGTCTGGCAAAGCAAACATTGTCATCGGAACACACTCGCTTCTGTCGGAGGATGTTCGCTTCAGATCACTCGCGCTTGCAGTCATCGACGAACAGCATCGATTTGGCGTCGCGCAGCGCGCCGTACTCCGCGCCAAGGCTGCCGACGGCGAGACGCCGCTCAATCCGCACATGCTCGTCATGACGGCGACGCCAATTCCGCGCACGCTCGCGCTCACCGTGTTCGGCGATCTCGATGTCTCGACAATTCGCCACCTTCCACCGGGCCGTTCGCCCATCGCAACCCGCTGGGTCGCGCCCACGTCGGCGCCGGAAATCTATCGCTGGCTCGACGGCGAACTCGCTCGCGGGCACCGCGCGTTCATCGTGGTGCCTGCCATCGAGGAGAGCGCCGCTGGCCTCGCCGACGTCACGACCCACCTCGCGATGCTTAGCGCGGGCCCGCTCGCGCAGCGCCGACTTGCCGCGATGCATGGCCAACTCTCGGCCGTCGAGCGTGACGCGATCATGGACCGCTTCCGCCGCGGTGAGCTCGACGCGCTCGTCGCAACGACCGTCATTGAAGTCGGCGTCGACGTACCCGAGGCGACCGTCATCGTCGTCGAACACGCCGACCGCTTCGGACTCGCGCAGCTGCACCAGTTGCGTGGTCGCGTCGGGCGCGGCGCCGAGGTTGGCACCTGCGTCCTCATCGGTGAGCCACTGACCGAAGAGGCGAAGCGCCGCCTCGACGCGCTCATTGAAACCACCGACGGATCCCGCCTCGCGGAGCTTGATCTTGAGATTCGCGGTCCCGGCGAATTCGTCGGCGCTCGGCAATCGGGATTGCCCCCCTTCCGTGTCGCCGATCTGGTGAAAGACCTGCCGCTCCTTCGCGACGCGCGATACGACGCCGCCGATCTCGTCCGCGACGATCCACGGCTCTCAAAGCCCGAGCACGCATTGCTCAAGAAGAAGCTCCTCAACACCTACGGCGAGGCGCTCGGACTCGTCGATGTTGGATAGCACTTGAACGACGGACGCAACGATGGCAACGATGGCAACGAACAGCGACCTCGCTCATCTCTTCGAAGAATTCACCGCGATCCTCGAGATTCTCGGCGCGAACAAGTTCAAGGTGCTCGCGTTTCAAAAGGTCGCGCGCACGCTCGATAGTCTGGCCGACGACGCAGCCGAACTCGCGAGAACGCCGGGCGCACTCGAAGCCATCGACGGCATCGGAGCCTCAAGCGCCGCGAAAATTCGCGAGTTCGTTGAGAGGGGCAATATCGCGGAACTCGATGAGCTGCGCGCCAAGGTGCCGCCTGGACTCCTCGGTCTTCTTGGCATCTCCGGACTTGGCCCCAAGACGATCAAGCTGTTTTGGGAACAGGGCGGCGTGACTGACAAAGCGTCGCTCAAGACGAAGCTCGCGACGGGCGAATTGCTACAGCTCGCCGGCATGGGCGAGAAGAAACTGAAGGGCATCGAAGAATCGATCGCACTGAGCGAGCAGTCGGCGGGGCGCATTCGCCTCGGCGCAGCGCTGCCGCTCGCCGAGCGCGTCGTCGCGATGATGCTGGCTGTGAAGGGCGTGCGCCGCGTCGCGTACGCGGGCAGTTTGCGCCGTGGCAAAGAGACAATCGGCGACGTCGACATCTTGTGCGCGTCGGACGACCCCGCTGCCGCGCACGCTGCGTTTCGCGATCAACCGGGCGTCGCAAAGGTGCTCGTTTCCGGCGACACGAAGACGAGCATCGTGACGAACGATGGGGTTCAGATCGATCTGCGCACTTTGCCCGACGCGAGCTTCGGCGCGGCGCTCATGTATTTCACTGGCAGCAAAGAACACAACGTCAAATTGCGCGAGCGAGCCATCGCGCAAGGCTACCGCCTGAACGAGTATGGACTATTTCCCGATGACGGCGACGCAGCGCCCCAGCACCGCGGCGTGCAGCCGATCGTCGCGGGCACCGAAGAGGACGTCTTTGCGAAGCTCGGGCTTGCTTGGGTTCCGCCTGAACTGCGCGAAGATCGCGGCGAGATCTTGGTGGCTGAGAAGAAGGCGATTCCCACGCTCATTGAGCTCAGTGATCTCAAGGCTGAACTGCACGCCCACACTCGCGCCAGCGATGGTTCGATGACGATCGAAGGCCTGGTCGACGCGGCGAAAGGAAAGGGCTTCCACACGATCGCGGTGACCGACCACTCGAAGTCGAGCGTGCAGGCGAACGGACTCTCGCCCGAGCGACTGAGGGCGCACGTTGGAGCGATCCACGCCATTGCGGCGAAGCGCAGCGACATCATCGTGCTCGCTGGCAGCGAGGTTGACATCCTCGCCGACGGCCGCCTCGACTACGACGATGAGCTCCTTGCGCTCCTTGACCTCGTCGTCGCGAGTCCGCACAACTCGCTCAAACAAGAGGGCGACGTCGCAACAAAGCGACTCATCAAAGCGATCGAGCATCCGGCGGTGCGCATTCTGGGTCATCCAACCGGGCGCATCATCAACGGCCGCACCGGCCTCGAGCCCGATTTGAGAAGGGTGTTCGCGGCTGCCAAGGCGAACAATGTCGCGCTTGAACTCAACGCGAATCCCCTGCGACTTGACTTACGCGACACACACATCAAGGCTGCACTTGATGCGGGTTGTCTCATATCAATCAATTGCGATACGCACGAGCGCTCGAATCTCGACCTCGCGCGGTACGGCATTCTCACAGCGCGGCGCGGCTGGCTCACGGCGGAGCAGTGCATCAACTGCTGGGATGCGAAGCGACTGTTGGCGTGGTTGAAGCGGAAGTGACTGCGCCGGCACAGTCAGTCACGGCGCCGTCGCGCTGCGCGAACGCTGTGGAGTCCACGCATAGAACGCCGCAGAGTCAGGGAAGTAGGCCGGCGCTTTCACCCGGTGCGCCACGGGGTCGCGCGGAGCGCCCCAAGCAGCATCGAACGCGCGCAGGTATCCCGTCAGTCGACCTTGCGGCGAGATCGATGGCAAGGTGAGCGCGATATCGGGCGAGGGATCGAAGCGCACATGCAGCGTATGAGGCCACCCGTCCTTCGGAGGCGTCACGAGCTTCCGTGCCCCAAACAGTCCGGCCAAACCTGAGTTGTCTCGCAGCACGCGCCACGTCCCATCGATCTCAACGCTCCATTGTCCTACTAGCGCGATCGATGATCGAAACTGCGAGGCGAACTGAATCAAGTCGCGCTCACCGAGCTTTGTGACCATGAGCGTGAAGCTCGAATCGCTTCGCGCGAATGGATCTGCCGACGGCGTCGTCGTCGCCGGAAGTAGCTCCGGACCGCGATCGACACGCAGCCGCAATCGCGACGATCCGCGCTCGGACAAATCACTTCCAGCCCAGCGCTGCACGGCACTCGACACGACGACCCAATCGAGATCAACGTCGTACTCGCCTTCCTTGTCCGGAGCCAAGAACTCTGTTCGCGCCTCACTCGCAAGGATATTTCGTGCATCGAATGGCCGCGAGAACAGCTCTTCGCCGTTCAATCGAATCGAGAGAAATCTACCCATGAGAACTGGGCCGCAGCGTTCGTCGAAAATCCTGATTCCGACTTGCCCGCCTGGCTTCACGCACGGCGACATGACGCAGCGCGGAAACGGCGCCATTCGCTCGACGACGCGCCCCGCCCACTCCGGCGACACATAGCCGCGCTGCAAGAGTGTCTGCGCGAGCACAAACACGCCGTTCGGAATCATCGAGTAGCTGCCGCAGGGTGATCCACCAGACTCGCCTGCCAACTCCTCGACGAGATCCTTCATAAGTTCGACGTCGGTCGGAGCGAGTCGCCACGAAGGCGCGAAGTCGAATCGCGCGTCCGATGGCGAGCGTCGGAAGAGATGCGCATACCCCCAGTCGTATCCGCCGGCGACTTTGCCTGCTGTTGGCGCGGTCTCAACGCGCGTCGGAAGAAGCTTGAGTGCCGACCACGCACGCTGCTCATCGTGCCGTGCGGTCGCAACCGATTCGGCAATCGTCGGAACGCGCATCGGAACGATCGTCTCGCCTTCCGTGACGGTTGGATCTGCTGGCGCGATGGCGCGCGGCCATCCTCGCTGCTCGTTGACACTCCACGCGAACACTTCGCGCACGATAATCGCCGACGCCGCGTATGCCAGCATGATCCCGCCCACAAGAACCACCGGCGCTGTGATAGCAAGCGTGGCTGGCTGACGTCGAAAACGGTGCCAGCGGACTGCGCTGCGCTCGCCTAACGACGCACCGCATTCCGGGCATGCCTCAGGAATGTCATGGCCAGCGCCGCGCAGCGGCGAACTGCACTTGCGACACGTCGGTACGCTCAGCGCGGCCCGACCGCGAATAGCCCACACGCCGCCAAGCGTGAACGCGACCGCCAGCGCGCCGGTCAGCGCGCCCACGATCGCGCTTCCACCGATTCCGAGCGGGCTGCCCGAGAGGTAGAGCGCTGCGTCGATGACATCTCTGGAAAACATCATGGCGTTGGCACCACGATATTGAGCGGCAGTGTGCGATGAATATGAGCGACTCTCGCGGGAACACCCCACGTTTCCGGAGGTGCACCGCTGTCGATGCGCTCATCTGCCAGCGCCGCCCATGCCGCGCGGGTACGAACCAAGAGCACGTCGACTGTGAGCTCGGCCACCCCTACCGCGAGATCCTCTGGCACTTCAAACGTGCACTCGCCCCTGCCGAGGGCAACGCGGGTTGGCGATACCCCGAGGCACTCCATCTTCCACGGGACTTCGCGGCCGTTGATCGCGACGCGCTCGATGCGAGCGAAGTAGCCGAGCTCGGTACCCCGGCCTACTCCGCCACTGTTCACCTGAATGACCAAGCCGAACGCCTTGCCGCGCGGCACGACCTCGGGCTCGCTCGCATTCGCATTCGCGCTGAAGTCAAGAGCCAGGCTGAACTCCGCAGCACTCGATTGGACTTCAGCCGCGATGGCCGGTTCCTCGGCCCAACTCGCGAGCAGCGCGCTTCGTACCTTTCCGAGTTCGGCCGACGGTGTCTTCACCAAGGCCAGTCGTCCTTCGTCGATTGCCGCGATCAGCGTGACGGCCTCAGCGGCGTCAATGGCGCGCGCCGCCTGACGACGCTCGGTGCTGCTGATCGCCCAATCGGCACCGCGGCGCAAGCCTTCGACACGGAGGCGCAGTGGCAGGATGTCGATCCACATGAGTTTCTGCGCCCGCAACGTAAACGTCCATGTCGCGAGGAGCGCGGTGGCGCTGGCGATGATCAGGCCGCTCACCACGAGGCGCGGTCGCCTGATGCGCCCATGCGTTCGCACCGCGCCCGGACGATCGAGTCGCTTGCCGCACGGGCAGACGGGCGGGCTGTTCCACGCGAAGCGCCGCGCGTCAGTGCGGCACGCGGCGCAAGCCGGTCGACTTTGATCCGGTCCGCGAAAGATGCCGAAACCAACCAGCGTAAGCGCGAGGAAAGCGAGGATGCCGACGACTAACTCTTCCACAACCGACGAGCGTACCGCAAGAGTTCGGAAATGGACGGCGAATCTGTTGGCAGTTGTTCAGCGCTTCTCCGCAGACGTTGCTGCGCGCCCAACGCGGTAGCCGATCGCACGCGGCGATCCGTCGATCGCCACATCGGCGGTACGAGTCAAGACAAACCCTTGTGGCAAGGCCCAAGCACCAGTCACGCAACGGCGAAGTTCTGCCGCGTTCGTAAGGCTGCCCAACTTCAACTCCGCAGACGTTGGACCCGGTCCAAGTACGGGTCGCTCTGGCGAGAGGTCGGGGACGTAGCGAACGCTCACGCGCGGGGGCTAGCCGTCGATCGGATGAGGAACAAGCCGGTGACTGAACAAGAAGAGCGATGTCACCTGATCGGCCAGCGGTGTCCACGCGCCGTCGATCGAGATTTCCCAACGACCATTGAACGCAACGGAGTCAGGCGCCCACACAACAACGGTCACTCTGTCGCGCTCACCGATCGGCTCGATGATGAGTCGAAGATTGAACCGCGCGTCGTCAGCGAGATTCCGTCCCGGATCACTGGTCAAGTTGACGCGCTCGGGTTCGTCGACGACGCGAAGCGCTGCACGCGTCACGTGTTGTTGCCTTGCCAACGCGCCGGTATTGCCGCCGTCGCCGATGCCTGGAAAGCTCGTCTCCCAGTCAACTTCAATCGCGTAGTCACCAGCGGTCGTCGGCGCTGTGAACGTCTCCCGCATGCTCCACAATTTGGCTCGGGACGCTGGCGCGAGCACCGACGCGCCGGCGAGCCGCACGTCGACGACTCGCGCCGCGTTCCAACCAACGACAGTGCTCGAAAAGCAGCCGACGGAGACCAAGCTGCCCGGTCGCACTTGGCGAGGCGCGACACACTCACTGTGTGGAGTCCACGGAGCGATCACGCGGTCGCCCCAGGCAACGTCAGCCTGGCCACGGACAACGATCGCGCGTGCTACCAAGATGCCGAGGCTGGCGACCTCATCGCCACTGAGTCGGAGTCCGCGCGCGGTCACGGCGGTAGGGCCAAACGGAGTCGTGGGCGCGGTGCCACTGGAAAGATCTTCACGAGCGAGCGGAGGGCGGCCAGTGCTGCATCGGAAAAAAAGAGCAGATCGTTCCAGCGCAACCCTTGTGTCTCGACCCGCCGCGACATGGCGTCCGTTCCTTCGTCGCCACCGCGCCGAGCAATCGCGACGAGTGCTTCAATCGATGCCTCAGGTTCCTTCGAGCTGGTCGCGCCCGGGTCGGTTGTCTCAACGTTCGACTGCGCCGCAATGAAACGCAAAGTGGCCGCGCGCCACGCAACCTCGTTGAGCACAGCTCTGCCGATCTCAATCGACGCGAAGACTGCGAGGATAAGCCCACCGAGCAACACCACCGGTAGGGTGACAGCGAGCGTCAGTGGTTGCCGACGAAACGCGAGCCAGCGAACGCTTTCGGGGCGTGCGAGGGACACGCCGCATTCGGGGCAGGTCATTGGTACATCGCGACCTGCCCCGCGCAGGTGCGAGCGACAACGTCGGCAATGCGGCGCTGAGAGCGCTGGTCGTCCGCGCAGGGCCCACAGGCCTCCGAGCGTGAAGCCGACCCCGAGGAGGCCAGCGAGCGCTCCGCCAGCGATCGTGACGACCAGATCTCGTACCTCGTCGTCGAGCCCGCCGAGTCCGTCGAGTATCGCATGCACGAGCGTCGTCATGGCGAACGCGCCTCGGGTGGTGAATCGGGTGGTGAAATAGTCACGTCGAACGAGCGACGAACTCGCGCGAAGACCGATGGAACACCCCAACGTTCGGGCGGCTCTGTCGAATCGATGCGCTCGTCCCCCGCCGCAGCTGGCGCGGCGAGCGTGCGTGCAAGGATGAGGTCTATGACGACCGTCGCCGCGCCGATCGGAGTCTCGACTGGCACCACCACGTTGCACGTCCCGTTGCCGAAGGTGACGCGACGCCCGCGCTCGGTCGCGGCCACGCGGCCAAGCTCCGTTGCGGCCGGCGCGACGGTGAACTCGACCGGAATTCCGTTGAGTTCGACGGCTTCGATCCGGACGATCCATTCACCATCGCCTATGCACGGCGCGGTGGTAATCATAAGTGGTAGCGTTCGAACGTCAGTGGGTGCTTCTGTGTCGTCGGCAGGTGTCGTCTCAGCGCCGACGAACAGCCGGGCGATGTGCGGAAGCTCTTCTGCGAGATCGGCTGGACTCAGGTTCGCCACGTCAGATGCCCAGAGATCGGCGAGCCTCTCGGTGAGTCCATGGGAATTGACTGCGCCTGAGAGGACGAGGACGGCGAAGGGCCGCGCGCGATCGATCGACGCGAGCAGGCGTGCCGCATCGCGCGCAGTCAGACGCTTTGCCGCGAGACGGCGCTCGACGGAGTTGATAGTCCACCCGTCACCGCGGTCGATGCCGAACTCGACGATCGTGACCGGTAGGCTATCGATCCAGTGAAGTTTGTTGGCTGTGAGCGAGATCGTCCACGCCGAGAGTCCGACGACGAGCGTGAGGATCATCAAACCCAACACGACGAAGCGTGGGTGCCGAACTCGCCCGCGCGTGCGCACGCTGCCGGGGTGCGTCAGGAGTGCGCCACATGAACACGTCGTGGAGCGTCCCACGCGAAGGGCCGGACATCGACGCCGCAGCGCGTGCAGCGCGGCCGATTCTGGTCGGGGCGACCAAACGCGCCGTAGACGACGAGCGTGACGCCGAGAAAGGCAAGGACTGCGAGGACTATCGCTTCCACCTCGTAGAGGGTACTCGGCTGCGTCCCGGGCAACTGGCGAGCGCCGCTCCGGGCGAGCTGCGAGCTTCGCTCCGGTCGACTTGCCGCAGCACAGCAGCCAGCGTCCTCCGCCGGACGCGCTGCGTGAACGAATGCGCCAAGCAACGGCGCAGGCGAGCCGAAGTGAGCGGGTGGCCGCGACGGCGATGTCGGCGACGAGTGCGGCGACGAGTGCGGCGACTACCGTGGCGACGGCGACGGCGGTGACGACGGCGACGAGTACGGCGACGAGTGCGGCGACGAGTACGGCGACGAGTGCGGCGACGAGTACGGCGACTACCGTGACGACGGCGACGGCGGTGACGACGGCGACGGCGGCCGGACGCCGCCACGCCTAACAACGCGCGAAAGGTGTCTGACACCCAGTGGTGACGCAGGAAAGGTGTCTGACACCCAGTGGTGACGCAGGAAAGGTGTCTGACACCCGCAGTGACGCAGGAAGGGTGTCTGACACCCCGTGGCGACGCAGGAAAGGTGTCTGACACCCGAAGTGACGCAGGAAGGGTGTCTGACACCCCGTGGCGACGCAGGAAAGGTGTCTGATACGCCTCGCAGTTAAACCGTGCGCGTTACCCAAGTCGTATGACGTATTGATCGCAACGTCGCTCGATCGAGCTTGGCCATGTCCTCGATCGCAGCTAACGCGAGGTCGTCCAGACTGGGATAGCTTCGGTTACTCCAATAGTGCTGCCGCATGTAC
>JAWXCC010000275.1:0-7979 GCA_034440475.1 Phycisphaerae bacterium
GCGTCGTGCTGGGTGTCTGACACCCAATGATCCTTCGGGCTCGGCGGCACTGAACGAGACGCGCGGTCCGGAACCTCGCACCCGCATCGCGACGTACCGCAATGCCGAGCGATACCAAGCAGTGCCGAGTGACGCCCAGTGACACGCGCCGCGCAGCAGTGAACTGACAGCAGCGCCTTGGCCGCGGCGACGATACGAGATCAGATCGCTGCGTCGATCGCGCCGCTTTCGGGAACGGCGCTTTGCCGGGGCTTGACTCCACGGCGCGTGCCTTCGCCGCTCTCTCGGGCTTCGACGTCGCTCTCAAATCGTGGGAGATCGCCACCCACTTTCAGTCGGCCGTGATACGCGTCGTGCATGATCTTCACAGCGTCATCGACGTCATCGACGAGGTGGAAGAGCGCGAAGTCAGCGGTGGAGATCGTATGAAAACGCTCGTTGAGTGTTTTGTGGAACCAGTCGACGAGACCCGACCAGAAGTCTCGTCCGACTAACACAACCGGGAAGGGGGCGATCTTCATGGTCTGCATCAGCGTGAGCGCCTCGAAGAACTCGTCCATCGTCCCGAATCCACCCGGGAAGATGATGAAGCCCCGCGCGTACTTCACGAACATCACCTTGCGGATGAAGAAGTAGCGGAAGTCGACTTCGATGTTCTGGAACGGATTTGGCTTCTGCTCCATCGGCAACGAGATGTTGAGTCCGACGGACACACCACCCGCTTCGATGGCACCCTTGTTCGCTGCCTCCATGATCCCGGGACCGCCACCCGTGATGACGGCGAACCCGTGCTCCACGAGCTTGCGGCCGCAGTCGGTCGCCTTGAGGTAGTAGGGATCGTCGGGCTGCGTGCGTGCGGAGCCGAAGACGCTAATGCCCGCCGGAATCCGGCTCATCGTGTCCACCGCGTCGACGAACTCACTCATGATCCGCAGGGCTCGCCACGCTTCGTTGGCGACCTGCTGCTTGCGTTCGTTTCGAGTCATTGCTGATGGTGAGTTCGGATGAATTCGGTCCCTGAGTTGAGTCGCGTTCTCGGAAGTGCTGAAAAAGACGGCACAATCGGAATTGACGACAACGGCGTAAGACGAGTAACCGCATGTATTTGCGCTCGCTGATTTGAATCAAATTCCTGCCGCCGCTAAACTGCGTCCCCTATGCCCAAACAGCCTGCGCCGCGCGGAAAGACCGCGACTCCTCCGATTTCTCCTACCGCAAGCGGTCGATTGGGCAAGCCCGGGGTCGAGATTGCGAACTACAGCGCCGCGATCCGTTGGCTCCTTGAGCGGACCGACATCGAGCGGATGCGAGTCGTCAACTACACCGACGACATGTTCAAACTCGATCGGATGCGAGCGCTGCTTGAGAAGCTTGGTAATCCGCAGCTGCAGTTCCGCTCGGTCCATGTTGCGGGTACGAACGGAAAAGGTTCCACCTGCGCGATGATCGCGGCGATGCTCCAGGAGTGCGGCTACGCGGTGGGGCTGTACACCAGTCCGCACCTCGTTGAGTTGCGCGATCGCATTCAGATCAACGGCGTCACGATCGACAAGAATGACTTCACGGAACACCTTCGTCAGGTCGCGAACGCGGCGGCGAAGCTCGACTCTGAAGCAAGCTTCTTCGAGATCATCACGGCGGTGGGTTTCAAGCACTTCGCCGAGCAGGCGGTCGATATCGCGATCGTCGAGGTTGGACTCGGTGGTCGCCTCGATTCGACGAACGTGATCACTCCGGAGATCACGATCATCACCTCGATCGATTTCGATCACACGAAGCTGCTGGGAGATACCTTGCCGCAGATCGCGCGAGAGAAGGCGGGCATCTTCAAGAGAGATGTTCCCGCTGTCATCTTCGAGTGCGAGGCTCCGGTTGAAAAAGCGATCGCCGAAGTCGCAGAGAGGGTCGGCGCACCTCTGCGTATCGTGAACAAGGACGTCGAGTTCTCGAGCCGCTTCTGTTCGACCGACGATCTCGGTCCGCATACGCGCGTCTGCCTCTACACCAAAACGTCGCGGCTTGAGCACCTTCCGGTGCCGCTCCCAGGCGAACATCAGGCAATCAACTGCGGGCTTGCGCTCGCCGCCGTCGATCACCTCAAGACGGTTGGCTTCGACTGTCCCGAAGAAAAGATCACCGCTGGACTTTCAAAGACCAAGATCCCTGGGCGTATGCAGCTTCTCTGGGACCGTCCGCGCATCCTCGTCGACGGGGCGCACAATCCCGCCGCCATTGGTGCGCTGATGCGCTGCGCCGGAGCGCATGTGCCCTACGACTCGATGGTGTGCGTCTTCGGATGTTGCGCCGACAAGGATGTCGCGACGATGCTCGATCGCGTCAACCTCGGCGCAGACAAGGTGATCTTCACGCGGGCGCAGTCGAACGCGCGAGCAGCCGACCCGGACGAATTGCAGCGGCTTTTTGCGGAGCGCAGCGGAAAGATGAGTCAGGTCGCTCGCACGCTACCGGAAGCCCTTGAGATCGCGACGCGGGCAGTGAGCCGCGAGGATCTCGTGTGTGTCACCGGCTCGTTCTACCTCGTCGGCGAAACGATGAAGCACCTCTCGCAGCTCGATCGCAGCAAGGGCGGCAAAGTCCCAGCCCACTTAAAGAGGGACTAACAATCGCGTGCTTCGAGTGCTCGGTCGTCGCGATTCTTTCGCGATCGCTTCCTAATCATTCAGACACCGCGGAGTTCATTCGCCATCGCTTCTGAAGCCGCCCATGTCAGACGCAACGACAATCGTTGAAACGCCGCATCGTTACACCGCAGCATTTGCGGGCTCGATCGAGCTTCGATGGCAGACGTGGTGGGAATCGGAAAACACCTATCGCCAGCCGAATCCCGGTGAGCCTGGATTCGACGCGTCGAAGCCGAAGTTCTATTGCCTCGACATGTTTCCCTATCCGTCGGGCGCCGGACTCCACGTCGGCCATCCCGAGGGCTACACCGCGACGGACATCATCTGTCGATACAAGCGAATGAAGGGCTTCAATGTTCTGCATCCGATGGGATGGGACGCGTTTGGATTGCCCGCCGAGCAGTACGCCGTGCAGACCGGCGTGCACCCGGCAGTGACGACGCGGAAGGCGATCGACAACTACCGACGACAACTCAAGCGCTTCGGATTCTCATACGACTGGTCGCGTGAATTCGCAACGATCGACCCGGAGTACTACCGCTGGACGCAGTGGATCTGGCTTCAGGCGTATCACGCGTGGTTCGATCCGACGAAGAAGCAGGCGCGACCGATCGACGAACTCATCGCGCGACTCGATCGCAGCGACGCGGTCGTTGCAATCGAGGGCGGGGAAGCGCGCTGGTCGAAGTGCACTCCGCTCCAGCGGCAGCAGCATCTTGATCGTCATCGGCTCGCGTATCTCGGCGTGCAAACCGTGAACTGGTGCCCCAAGCTCGGCACGGTGCTCGCGAACGAGGAGATCATCGACGGCCGCAGCGAACGCGGCGGTTTTCCCGTCTACCGAATGCCGCTGAAGCAGTGGATGTTCCGCATCACCGCATACGCAGAGCGGCTCGTCGAAGATCTCGCGATCGTCGATTGGCCTGAGTCGACGCGCACGATGCAGACCGAGTGGATCGGTCGAAGCGACGGTGCTGAAGTTCAGTTTGAGACGATGCGATCAAAGGACGACGGAAGTCACGGTGCGATGCGCATGCGCATTAAGCTCACGGAGCTCACCGCTGCGCTTGCGAGCCCTTCTGCGGGTCTCTTGCAAGAGATCGATCAGCGATGTCGCGCGACGCCGGGGCTCGAAGTTGATGTCTCGATCGCGGGCGTCTTCCTCGGATCGAAGCACCTGAGTGAGCTGCTCACGCTGCAAGGTCGCGTCCGCGCGCTCGGGGCGGTCGCGATGGTCGTTGACACCGACGAGCTTCAACGCGGAGTTTTCCGCGTAAGCAAGCTTGACAAGCTGCTGCGCGTCGTTGACGAAGAACACACGATCAAGGTGTTCACGACGCGCCCTGACACGCTATTTGGTGCGACGTATATGGTGGTCGCGCCAGAGCATCCGCTCGTTGCGCGGGCGCTCGCCGATCCAGCTGCGGCAACCGACGTCGACAACTTGGCCGCGTACGCAGAGATCGCGAAGAATCGCGCTGACGTCGATCGCATGGCCGAATCGAAAACGAAGACCGGTGTGTTCACTGGCTACTACGCCAGGAATCCCGCGACGGGGCAGCCGATACCAGTTTGGACCAGCGATTACGTCCTCATGAGCTACGGGACCGGCGCGATCATGGCTGTGCCTGCGCACGACGAGCGCGACTTCGAGTTCGCGCGAGTCTTCGGTTTGCCGATTCAGCAGGTTGTTGAAGTGACAGGCGCGCCGTGGACTGGGGAGAAGGCGACGAGCGGCGAAGGCGTTGGGATCAACTCCCGCAACGAAGAGGTCTCGCTCGATGGTCGTCCAACCGCAGAGGCGAAGTCGATCATCATCGAGTGGCTCGACCGCAAGGGCGTCGGCAAGAAGCGTGTGAACTATCGACTCCGCGATTGGTTGTTCAGCCGCCAGCGGTATTGGGGTGAGCCGTTCCCCGTCGCCTTCGACGCGGATGGCGCTCATCACGCGGTTCGTGCGGACGCGCTACCGGTTCGACTACCTGAACTCATTGACTACGCGCCGATCGAAAGTGATACGCCGCTGCCGCCGCTGGGTAAAGCGATGGGATGGGTCGAATCGACGGCAGGTGCCGTCGGGCTCGATGCAGCCGAACTGCGCGCGACCGCGCTGGTACGACGCGAGACGAACACGATGCCCGGATGGGCAGGATCGTGCTGGTATTACCTGAGGTATTGCTCGCCAACTGAGAATTCGCGCTTCGTTTCGCGCGAAGCCGAGCAGTACTGGATGGGCGGGCGCGGCGTCGATCTCTACATCGGTGGTGCCGAGCACGCCGTGTTGCATCTCCTCTACGCCCGCTTCTGGCACAAGATGCTCTACGACCTCGGTCATGTTTCGACGAGCGAGCCGTTCGGGAAACTCTTTCACCAGGGCATGATCACGAGCTTTGCGTATCAGCGTCGCGACAAGAGTCTTGTTGCGACCGACTTGGTCGACGAGTCGACGGACGGTAAGTTCATCGAGCGCGCGACGGGCGAGCCGGTGGCGCAAGTCATCGCCAAGATGAGCAAGAGCCTGAAGAATGTCGTCAACCCCGACGACATCATCGCTGAGTACGGCGCTGACACGTTTCGGTTGTACGAGATGTACCTCGGTCCACTTGAGGCATCGAAGCCGTGGAACACGCGAGACATCGTCGGCGTGTTCCGCTTCCTCCAGCGCGCGTGGCGACTCGCGGTCGATGAGCGGACTGGCGAGTTACTCATTGCTGCGGAGACCGACGCAACGATCGAACGAACGCTGCATCGAGCAATTCACAAGGTTGGCGAGGACATCGAGCGGATCGCGCTGAACACGGCGATCGCTGCGTTGATCGAACTCGTCAATGCCGCGACTCGCCCGACTGGTATGGCTGATCCATCGCAGGGCGGATTGACGCGCGATCAACTCGACCGGTTTACGCGCGTGCTCGCGCCGTTCGCTCCGCATATGGCGGAAGAACTATGGCGCGGCCTTGGCCACACGACGAGCGTGGCGACAGCGCCGTGGCCGACGGTCGATGCTGCGATGCTGACGGATAACGAGATCGACATGCCAGTGCAGATTCAAGGGAAGCTCAAAGCGCGCATTACGGTTCCGGCGGCCGCGACGCCCAGCGACATCGAGCGACTAACACTCGCCGACGCGGAGGTGCAGCGTCACATTGCCGGACGCCCCGTGAAGAAGGTCATCGTCGTTCCCGGCCGCATGGTCAATCTCGTGGTCGGCTGACGAGGACGAGCCTGTATGAACGATGCACGCGAGGTCTCAAGCTCACTGCCAGCGCTCGAATTGGAATGGCTCGATGATGTTCTCGCGCTCGTGCGGCTGTCGGCTTCGGCGGTGTTTCCACATTGGATCGGCAGCGCTGGATTCGTGAGCGTGACGCGCTCCGAGCGCGAGATGTCTATCGTCGCGCCGATCAAATGCGTGCCCGATGGCCAGTCCTACGTCGGCCCGTTTCGGGCGGCGCGCGTGCGGGGCGAACTTCCGCATCACGTCGTTGGAGTGCTCGTACGACTCGCAGAACCGCTCGCCCTCGCGCAGATCCCGATCCTCGCGATCTCAACCTTCGACACGGACTATGTGCTTGTGCGCGCGGAGCATCTAAAGACCGCAACGCGCGCGTGGCGCGACGCGGGATTCGTTGTGCATTGAAATGCCGACGTCAGCCGCCCACCTCGCGGAGCACATGCTGGAGCGCAGACTCAGCCTCGCGTCGAGCACTCTCGCTGCCGTAGTCGTTGTGTGAGCCGTCAACCTCGACCGCCTCAACGCCAGCGGCGACGGCGAGGCGTGATGCGTTCGACGCGGGCACAATCTCGTCTTGCCGATGTCCGAGAATGAGCACTCTGCATGACGGCGAGTCGTTGCGAGCATGCAGTGCCTTCATCGCCGCTTCAGCGTCGAAGCGGTTGCGGACGAGGAGCGGTGGGGCACCGTAGCGCCACGCGAACTCGGAGAGCCGTGCTGGCGTCGTGTGAAGAATGAGTGCGGCAGGAAGCGCTGCTCGACGCGCGACAGCCTCGGCCGCGATTGCACCGCCGATCGATCGGCCATAGACGACGAGGCGCGAAGCGTCGACCCGCGCGTCGGTCGTAAGGCGGTCGAGTGCGTCGACGGCATCGGCGACGAGTGCTTCGCGCGCAGGCCGACCGCCACTTGCTCCGTAGCCGCGGAATTCCGGGATCAGCACGTTCCAGCCGCTTCGCGACAACTCGTCGGCCCAGTCGAGCCAGTCCTGCGCCAGCATCGCGTTGCCATGAAAGAGGGTGATCGTCGGGTGCGGAGCGGTGCCGCTCATCGCGGGCACGAAGAGAGCCTCGGTCACGACCGCGTCGCGGTGCTTGAGCGACCACGTCTCGACCCCGGTAGGCGCGGGGAGGTAGCGTGCGTTCGCCATAGCGCGCGGGAACAGCAGTAGGTCTTGCGCCAGAAAGAGAACGATGAGCCAAGCGGCGTAGATGACAAGGACAGTAACGAGCAATCGGCGCAACCTCCGGCGCCAAGGCCGGGGATGCGGCGGCTGGCGCTCGCCTAGGCCTTGGGAAGCGAGCCTCTCGAACATCGGCGCATCGTACGGACCAATCGCCATTCCCGAGATCGTCGCGTCCATGGCATACTTCGCCGTATGACAGGCTCGCGCATTTACAACGACGACGGCGACCAACTCATGCAGGTCGCGAAGGGCATGCAGAAGATCGCGATCGTACCCTCAGGTGATCCGCGCTCACTGCAACTCGACCGGCGCATTCGAATTCTCTGGGGTCAGCATTTGCTCGATGACATCGTTCGTTCCCGCTACCGCGTCGTGGTGTGCGGTGTGAACGACACCGACAATTCCCGCGGGATCTTGGCCGAACTTCTTCGACTCGTGCCGACGTCGCAATGGACGCTTGCGTCCGTGACGTCGTACGCGAAGACGTTCCGCACAGCGGTCGGGCTGCACGCGAAAGAAGATCGCGAACCGTATGTACTGAAGTTCGACCTCGATCGAATCTTGGTGCTCGCGCTGCTTCGCCCGGCCGATCGCGATCACTTCACACTCGAAGACATGTATCGCGGCTTCCGCACGGTAGGCAAGATGCTCGAAGGTCGCATGGATCGGCAACCTGCGGCGAGCGTGTCATTCCTTGGTGCGAAATCGAACGGTCTCGTCGATCATCGCGGACAGGAGCCGTCCTTCGAGGCAGTGCTGAAAGCCATGCACGCCGCTGGATTCGAAGGCGACGTCTATCCCGCGGTGCAGATGTGGGAGAACGCGTCGGTTGGTGTGTTCGCGACGTACCCGTTCCCTGAGAGCCTCGATCGCATGCGTCAGGGTTCGTCATGAGGGGGTTCGTCATGAGGGGTCC
>JAWXCC010000276.1:0-10296 GCA_034440475.1 Phycisphaerae bacterium
CACGCATTCGGCGGCTTGAGGTCAGCGCATTCTCATCCACGTTATGCAGCTCGTTTCGCAGCCTATTGCGGGTCGACGCAGTATCGTCGCGCTTCACAACTCGGTACCCTGCCTGCGGTTAGCCGTTTCCGACGGAAGTAGGCTGCGGTGTTAGGCTGACCAGCCTAATGCGGCGCGTCGACCAGCGCGGTGCGGGTTAATTACTAGTTAGGCAGATATGAGCGTGTCAGTTCATCAAGCTCGTATCAGGCGCTTGCACGAACGCGATTGGCTGGTTGTCCTTGGCTTCATTTTTTCTCTCTCCGCCACGGCGCTTTCCGTCTTAGCGTTCTTTCCGGCGGTGGCTGGCGATCTTGGCGCTGTGATTGCACCGGTTGTTGCTGTCGCGCTCGTACTCGGTCCTGCCTTTCTCGTCGTGTTCTTCATCGACCTTCGCCGATTTGGAGTGCGGGCAGTCTCTATGGCCGGAGTACTTCTATCCCTTGGCGCGGTAGTTGCCGTGTACCTGTACATCTAAATCCTGCTCGCGCCGAGGGGTACTTCCTAACAACACGCTCGTACTGACACGCGGCGTGCGTGCGTTGCGATGGTCGTTCGCTGAACCGAACGCGGACCGCGCTCCCAAATCGAGAGCCCGCCGGCCGCATTCGTGGCTCATGTCCGGCACGCCTCAGGCGTTAGAGTGTCTGCATGGCCGCGTGCGTCTACGTCAAGACCTCTGTCATCAGTGAGCTCACATCGGGCCCGAGCCGCGAGCTCGTCACGGCCGCCCACCATCAGTTGACTTTGGAGTGGTGGTCGATTGCACGTCGGGGTTTCCGCGTCTTCATCTCGGAGATCGTGGTTCAGGCGGCGTCCCTCGGTGACCCCGACTCCGCGAGGCTACGGCTCGCGGCAATCGGGCAGATCCCGCTCTTCCAAGTCTCCGAAGACGCGCGCACGCTCGCCAAGGTCCTGATTGCCGACCTCGCCATTCCGGCCAACGCGGCGATCGACGCCCTGCATGTGGCCGTCGCCGCTGACAACGGGATCGACTTCCTCCCGACGTGGAACTGCAAGCACATCGCCAACGCCAAAACCCGCACTCAGATCCAGCGTTCGCTCCGGTCGCGCGGGTACGATCCGCCCGTTCTTTGTACGCCAGAGGAACTCATGAAGCCCTGACCGTGCCGGATTCCCTTCCCGACCACCTGATCATTGACGACGTACGCCGCAACCGCGAGCAGCTTCTCCGCGCCGCGGGTGGCTCGATCGACGAACTGTTCGCCAAACTCAAGGACGCCGAGAGCAAGGACCAGCGAGAGGTGGTCAAACTTCTCCCACGGCGGATCCGCGAGGCCGGCTTGGACGCCGCGTGATTGGGGGGGGGGGTGGCCCGACGCGGCTAGCTAACGCATCGCTCATGCCGCCCGCCGCAGCAGCAGCGTAGATCGGTGTCGTTCGGCGGTGTCCGAACCTCGCACTCAACGACGACTATGAGCTTCATCCTGAGAACAGCAGCGGCATTCCTGCCACGCCGCGACGCCGAGGGCACTCTGGTCGGTCAGCCCACCGGTGGCAACCAGCGCGGGATCAACGGTGGAGCGTTCTTCTTCCTGCGGCTGCTGTTCGACGAGAACCTCTCCGACTCGCTCCTTCGCCGTCTCGCGGACCTCTTTCTGGAGTCAACGCGCGAAAGGTCGTCTTCGGGCGAGCGTGTAACGGACGAGCGGTCTTGGCTACCGTGTCGATCCCCGAGAGGATGTACGCGAGTGAATACTCGATTGAAGATCCAACTGGTTCCGCCTGCCGAGAGATATCGAGAGACCTTCTTGCGCGGGCTTCGCGAATTCCAAATCGAAGGCCTTCCCTGGTGGTTTGGAAGCGACATTGAGACTGCCGAACACGACTTCGCCGCGTTCGTTTCGAGGAAGTTGGCAGACTCCACTCGGAGAACCGAAACGTTCGTCCCCAAGTCGCATCTCTGGGCCGTGACGGAAGAACAATTCGTTGGGCGCATCTCCATTTACCACGAACTAAACGACGCGCTTCGCGTTGAAGGCGGGCACATCGGCTACGACACCGTGCCGTCCTTCCGAGGCCGTGGAGTCGGCACGGAGATGCTGCGTCAGGCGTTGCCAGTGGCGCGCGCGCTCGGCCTGACCACAGTGCTCCTTACGTGCGACGACACGAATGCGGCCTCCATCCGCGTCATCGAACGATGCGGAGCCTCGTTGCGGGAGACGAAGGCTCTTGCTCCGAACAGACCCTTGAAACGCTATTACTGGATCACACTTCCCTAATGTTAGGTCAGGTACGCCAACGTCGACAGCGCGATCGCCAAGCCTGCAAATCCAAACGCGAGCATCGCGACGTACCACGTCGCTTGATCGCGTTGTTCGCGCGGGCGGTCGAGCAATTCTTCAATCAGCGTTTCGCTGCGAGCTGCGGCCACCGCGAGGCGGTCGACCGCACCTCGGATCGACTCAATCTGTTCGACGAACTCGTGGGTCGCGGGGAGCACGTCGGCGCGACTTCGCAATGCAACCGTGCCGGTCGACGCGCCAGTGGCGACGAGATTCGAGTGCAGCAGCCCGAGCGCGTCGGACTGCGTCCGCGTTTGCTCCATCAAGTCGTCCAGCCGTTCATCAACCTCGCGAATGCGTTCGCTCGCCTGTCGCAACGTCACAGAAAGCGACTGGACGAACTCGTCGAGCTCGCGGCGGAGGAGCGGAAAGTGTTCGGATACCCGGGCGAGAGGGACGATCGCGTCAGCCAATCGATCTTGGGCCCTGCGGGTTTCCGTCCGGACCTGCCGTAACTCGTCGGCCAATTCCTCCATGCGCTGGCGGTTCGAGCCGGGCAGCGACGGGAGATATCGGCGGATGGAGGAGAGGATGGACATTGGCGGAGACGGTGAGTGTAGTCGGCGCGACCTTCGAGACGAAGCGCCGTTCTTCAATGCCGGGATCTCTGATACAGGGCCGCTAGGATGGAGGGCGTGCCGCGCCCATTCCCGCTTTTCACATTCCTCGCGGGACTAACGCTCATCACGATTGGCACGGGCTGTTCCGGTGGGACGCCACCAGCACCGCCCTCGGGAGAGTCATCGGCGGCTCGCGGCTCTGGCGAGCAAACTTCCCGAATCGTCTCGCTCAGCCCAGCGATCACTCGGACACTCGTCGACCTTGGGGCGGCGAACGCCGTGGTCGGGCGCACTCCATTCTGCGCCTCGATCCCCGCGTCGACGCCCATCGTCGGGTCGCTGCTCGACCTCGACCTGGAACGCCTCTTGAGCGTCCGCCCAACGCACGTGCTGATCCAGCCCGCGGCAACTGGCACAGACCCCGAACTGGTACGGCTCGCAGCGTCGCGCGGCTGGCGGCTGGGACAGTGGCGACTCGACCGGCTCGACGATGTGGCGCACATGCTCGACGAGCTTCCCGCGACACTCGGGAGCGAAGGTTCTCCTCTTGCCCGAAGCGCGGCGGAACGTCGGGAGTCGATTGTGAGACTCCGGGAAGTCGTTCCGGCTGCGGATTCGCCGCGCGTGCTGCTGCTAGTTTCCATCGAACCGATGGTCGCCGCTGGAACCGAAACGTTTTTGTCAGATGTGCTCGCGGGCATCGGATGCCGCAACGCGATCGACCGACGTGCTTATCCCGAGGTGTCGCACGAGGACCTCATCCGCCTCGTCGCAGATTCAATCGTGGTCCTGCGCGAGCGCGAGCCTTCGCTAGCCGAACGAGAGCGAATTGTCTCGATCGTCCTGGCAGACGACGCGCTGCGCTCGCGTTTTGCTGGGCGCATCGTGGTCTTCGGCGACGACGATGCGATGCTGCCGTCGAGCGCCGTTCTCGCGATGTCGCAGAGGCTGCGCCGCGCGATCTCCACGGAGGCACCGCGCGAGAGCGCCGCCGGAGCCGCGCGATGAAGTTCGGACCTCAAGCGGGTGCGGCCGTCTTGGGGGCGGCGCTGCTGGTCGCGATCGCTGGGCGACTGTTTCTTGGATCGACCGGTTTTGGCTGGCCCGACGCTGACATCGTTCGCTATCGCGTCGCCGCAACTGCGGCGGCGTGTGCTGTCGGCGCGGCGCTCGCGATCTCGGGACTGTTCCTGCAGGTGCTGCTGCGCAATCCGCTCGCGTCGCCGTTCGTCTTGGGTTTGTCGAGCGGTGCCGGATTCGGCTACATGCTTGCGATGTATCTGGCGTGGCGTTTCGGACTGGGGCTCGACGGGTTCTTCGGAGTGGCAGCACCGGTCGTGGCGGCAACGCTGGGAAGCCTCGTCACGCTCGGCGTCGTGTGGCGTATCGGCTCGCGACCAGCGGGGGATTCTGCGGTCGCCGATCCAGTAACGCTGGTGCTCGCTGGCGTTGTCGTCAGCGCGATCGCTGGCGCTGGCTCCACCGCGCTTCAGTCGCTCGTACCCGCAGGGCTGCGCGGCGATTTCGTCGCGTGGATGATGGGACGGATCCCCGATGCGCCGCCGGTGTCGCTGCTGGTCACCGTCGCAGTGCTCGCGCTCGCAGGAACGGCGCTCGGCGCTTTGTTAGGTCCGGCCCTTGACGCTGCAAGCTTGTCGGACGACGAAGCCATCTCCGTCGGCGTTGCGCTGCGCCCACTGCGCACGGGGTTGTTCGTCTTCGCCGGTACGCTCGCAGCCGCAACCGTCGCGCTCGCGGGACCGATCGCGTTCGTCGGCCTCGTCGCGCCCCACGCCGCGCGCATGTTGCTCGGTGCCCGCCACCGTCCGCTGGCGGTCGGATCAGCGCTCGCGGGTGCCACGCTGCTCGTTGCTGCCGACGCCGCGCGGCAAGCCGTCGATCTCGGCGGCGGTCGATTGCCAGTCGGTGTGCTGACGGCAATCGCTGGTGGTCCGATTTTCCTCTGGCTTCTTCGCTCGACTGCGGGTCGGCGAGGTGCCGCGTGATTGAACTCACCGACGTGCACGTCGATCTCGCGGGACGCAGGGTGCTCAGTGGCATCACGACGAGCGTGCGCGCTGGCGACAGTGTTGCGATCATCGGCCGTAACGCTGCGGGCAAGACCACGCTCGTGCGGACGATGGCTGGCTTCATAGCTGTTCGCACAGGTCGTGTGATGCTGGACGGGCGATCGGTCGCGGAACTCGCTCCGCGGGTCCGAGCCGCTCGCATTGCATTTGTCGCGCAGCGCCCGGTCGTCGCCGCACCGTTCTCGGTGCGCGAGTCGATCGCGCTTGGCCGTTACGCCCGCGGTGCGGACGCCAAACGTGTCGACGCGGCGATCGAACGGTTCGGGCTCGCTGAATGCGCCGAACGACCATTCCACGGAATCTCGGTGGGGCAGCAGCAGCGCGCCGCGCTGGCGCGAGCGTTCGCTCAAGTGGACGCTCGATCGATTCTCCTTCTCGACGAGCCGTTCGCAGCGCTCGACTTGGGTGAAACCGCCCGCTGCGCCGCTCGGATTCGCGAGCACGCGGCCGGCGGAGGAGCGGTCGTTGCCGTGCTCCACGACCTGGCGCAGGCGACGGCGCTCGCTTCGCGGGTTTGGGTCCTCGTTGACGGCCGAATGGCTGCGGACGGATCAACTCGCGAGGTGCTGACGCCCGGGCGACTCGCTCACTGGTTTGGAATCGATTTCGACGAAGGCCCGCACGGACCGGTCGCGCGATTACACTCCTTCCCGTGAATCAGATTGTCATCGCGATTCTCGTGATCTTGGCCAATGTGGCGTTTGGCATCATTGCGAAGCGGCAGAGGGACGCCGAGAAGAAAAGGCGCGAAGAAGCGGCTCTGCGACAGACTTTCGGTGGTGCACTCCCGCCTACGATCGATGCGAATTCGGACGGGGCTTCACCGCGCCGGAGCGGAGCGATCGACGACCTCCTCGACGAACTGCTGGACGGTGGAACGCCGAGGCGGCAGAGTCCCGCGGTTCCGCCGATGCGCGCCCCCGCAACGCCGACGCGACGACCAGACATGCCGACCGCGGCGCGCCAGGTTGCGCCGCCACCTCCGCGGGGGTCATCGACGATCCCGCTGCGTGCGTCGGCTCCCATGCCGGCGCGCACGTCGTATCGAGCGGCAGCGCGGGCCCCGACGCCGGTACGTGCGCCATCGGCGGTCCAGCCGCCACGACCGTCGGACCGGCGCCGGGACACGAATGTCGGTTCGAAGGCGGGCGAGGCTGAATCGTCGTTCGTCTTGCGGCGAGCGGAACGGTCGGCAGCGAGCGAGATGGAAGCTAAGAAACGGGCCCGCCAGGTCGAACACGCGCGGCAACGGGCGGAGCGAAATGCAGGAAAGCTAGCGCGCCAAGCGATGGCGAGAGCACGTCAGGTGCGGAGCGTCTCGGCGAGAGCGACACGGATGCGGCCGAGTGCGCGGTCCACCGCTTCTCCGATGGTCGCGGCCATTCGAGCGGTTTTCGCGAAGCCCGAATCCGCCCGCACCGCGTTCATCGCGGGCGAGATCATTTCGAAGCCATTGGGTGCGCGTCAGACGGAAGCCCGCTGACGGAGACCGAGCCTGAGACACGGCCGACGAACGTGAACGATCCCCGTTGATACGGCGGACTTCGTGATACTTCTGAGCCTCATCGGGCCTGAAGTGGGGGCCTTGCCGTCCCGTGGAATGATCGCGCTGCCGCTTCCTATATACTCCCGCCCTCCCTACGGCACGGCCTCACGATGCCGCCCCCCGATGGCGGCTTCTGGAGTCTGGACCGCATGTTGGGGGAAATGGCCTCCGTCCCTTGGTAATTGGTTCTTTCGCACTACCACCGGAGTCCGCACGCGAACTCCGTTCTTGGAGCGTTCCTGATGATCGATATCCGCAAGTTGAAGGAACTGGTCCGCCTGATGGTCTCGAATGACCTCGTCGAGCTCGACGTTCGCGACGAGCAGGAGCAGGTCACGATCAAGCGTCCGAATCCGCAGTCGGTCCCGATGGTGATGCACCCGGGGCCAGCGCCAGTGAGCTATCCGGGTATTGGCGCAGGCACCCCGGCCGGCGCCGCCACGCTTGCCCCAGCCGCCGCTCCTCCTGCCGCGAGCGTGCCGAGCGAAGCTGGTATCGCTCTTGAGAGCCCGATGGTCGGCACCTTCTATCTCGCTGCTGGTCCGGGCAAGCCCAACTTTGTGCAGATCGGCTCCAAGGTCGGTCCGGACACGATTGTGTGCCTCATCGAAGCGATGAAGATCTTCAATGAGATCAAGGCCGAGCAGAGCGGAACGATTGTTGCGATCTCCGCCAAGACCGGCTCGCCAGTGGAGTTCGGCCAGCCGCTGTTCCGGATCCTTCCGGACTAACTCCTCCGCTCATCGGCACTCCGCGTCAGCATTCCGCGAGCTCTCGACCTCGCTCTCTACTCTGCCCCTCTCTACGCATGTTCTCCCGAATACTGATAGCCAATCGCGGCGAGATCGCCCTCCGCATCATTCGCGCCGCGAAAAGTCTCGGCATCGAGACGGTGTGCGTCTACTCGACGGCCGACAAGGACGGCCCTTGGCTTGAGTATGCCGATCGCACCGTCTGCATCGGGCCAGCGCCAAGCGCGCAGAGTTACCTCCGTATTGAGCGCATTATTGCTGCGGCAGAAGTCACCGGCGCGGACGCGATTCATCCGGGATACGGATTCCTTTCCGAGAACGCACACTTCGCCGAGGTGTGTCGGGATTGCAAGATTGCGTTCATTGGACCAAGTCCCGAGGCCATGGCGCTCCTCGGTGACAAGGTGTCATGTAAGCGCGTTGCAAAGGCGGCGGGGACGCCGGTCTTTCCCGGCAGCGAAGGCGCGATCGAAGACATCGAAGAGGCCGTCAAAGTCGCGAGCGAGATCGGCTATCCGGTCATCGTGAAAGCGTCAGCTGGTGGCGGCGGGCGCGGCATGCGCGTCGCGCGCGACGAAGCTGAATTGCGATCGGGCGTCGACGCAGCGCGACAAGAAGCCGCCGCTGCTTTCGGCAACGGTGCCGTATATGTTGAAAAGTTTCTCGAGCTCGCGCGGCATTTCGAGGTGCAGACAATCGGCGATCAGCATGGCAACGGCGTGCATCTGTTCGAGCGCGACTGTTCAAGTCAGCGGCGCCATCAGAAGCTTGTCGAAGAAGCAACCGCTCCAGGGGTCGATCCAAAGAAGCGCGATGCGGTGTGCATGTCTGCGGCCGAGCTCATTCGCAAAGCGAGATACTCCGGCGCGGCGACGGTTGAGTTTCTGATGGATAAGGATCAGAACTTTTACATGCTCGAGGTGAACACCCGCGTGCAGGTCGAGCATCCAGTGACGGAAATGATCACTGGACTCGATATCGTCGCTGAGACAATCCGCGTTACCGCTGGTGAGAAGCTTTCGGTGAAGCAGGGAGACGTGAAACAGAACGGGCACGCGATTGAAGTGCGCGTCAACGCTGAGGATCCCGATCGCAACTTCATGCCGCAGGCGGGCACGATCGGTACGTTCGTCGCACCGGGCGGTCCTGGTGTCCGCTGGGATAGTCATGTGCGGCCGGGCTATCGAATTCCGCCGAACTACGACTCGATGATCGGAAAGCTCATCGTGCACGGCAAAGATCGCCCGACGGCGATCGCCCGCATGAAGGTGGCGCTCGACGAGTTCGTGATTGGCCCGATCAAGACGACCATTCCGCTCCACCGCGAAATCATGGACAACGACGACTTCGTCAATGCGACGCACGACATCCATTACGTCGAGCGATGGCTCAAGACGCGGTGAACGGAGTTGAGAGTGCGGCCCATGCCAGTGTCCTCCGATCTAGCTCACAGCGTTACCTTCGACGACATTATTGCTGCGCGGAGGCGCATCGCCGATGGCGTGTTTGTCACACCCTGCCGTGAATCATTCGATCTCTCCGACCTCACCGGTTGTGAGATCCACACGAAGCTTGAGTACGCGCAGCGCACCGGCAGCTTCAAGGAGCGCGGCGCCCGCAACGCGCTGCTCTTACTCGACGCCGATAAGCGCCGTCGCGGAGTAGTTGCGGCGAGCGCCGGCAACCACGCGCTCGCGCTCGCGTTCCACGGGCGGCAGCTTGGCATCCCGATCACCGTCGTGATGCCCACGTTCGCTCCGCTCGTCAAACGTTCGCGGTGCGAGCGCTTTGGCGCTCGCGTGATTCTGCATGGCGAAACGATTGCCGACGCGAAAGTGCGCGGTGACGAACTCGTCGCGAGTGAGGGCTTGACCTATATCCACGGCTTCAACGACGCGGCGATTATTGCGGGGCAGGGGACGATGGGGATCGAGATTCTTGAGCAGGTGAACCAGCCCGACGCGATCATCGTGCCGATCGGTGGTGCCGGATTGATTGCGGGCGTCGCACTGGCGGTGAAGAAGCTCTCGCCGCGCACCGAAATCATCGGCGTCGAGCCGCGGCGCTGTCCGAGCTATTACGAGGCGATGAAAGTTGGCCATCCTGTGCGCGTGCAGACATCGCCGACGTTAGCTGACGGCCTTGCTGTGCCCGAAGTTGGCGATCGCGCGTTCGCGATCGCGCGCGACAAGGTCGATCGCGTCTTACTTGTCGACGAAGAAGAGATTTCCCTCGCGATCTTGCGCTTGGCCGAACTGGAGAAAGGTGTCGTCGAAGGCGGCGGTGCCTGCTCGCTCGCGCCGTTCCTTACTGGACAGTTGGGGGACTTGCGCGGCAAGCGGGTCGTGCTGGCGCTCTGCGGCGGGAACATCGATCCGACGATTCTCTCGCGCGTCATAGAGCACGGCCTTGCGATTGACGGTCGGCTGACGCGTTTCACTGCGGTCATTCGCGATCGTCCGGGCGGTCTCGCCTCGTTCACGTCAGTGATCGCGGACGCGGGCGCGAGCGTGAAGCAGATCCAACACGAACGCGCGTTCGGCGGCCCCGATATCTCCACGGTGCAAGTTGACTGCACTGTCGAGGTGCGCAATCTCGAACACATTCGCGTGCTGCACCGAGCGCTCGAAACGAATGGGTTTCGGATTCTGACGAAGAGTCACGGGTAGAGACACGCTCGACTAGGTTCGTTGGAATCGAGTTTGCGTCGACCGATGATGGAGCCCGATGTCGACGATCGCCTTCGGCCGTGGCGACAGCTCGGGGAGCGTCAGGAGGAGCGGCAGGTCGATGCGATCGACCGTGGAGTGCCATTGGACTTGCCCACCTCCGGTGGACACGGGCGAGCGATAGGCTCCGGCCTGTCGCAAGGAGCGTGACACATCACACAGAGCATTTCCAAATCGCGCCAATACAACCGTGAGTTCCGCGAGTCCGCCGTCAAGCTCGTGCTTGCCGAAGGCTCGTCCGTCACCGGCGCCGCCGGTCGTCTCGGCATGCCCA
>JAWXCC010000277.1:0-32615 GCA_034440475.1 Phycisphaerae bacterium
ACGATCCGAAGAAGCAGACGATGAATCGGCTCTACGTCGTCGAGAGCGCACTCACACTCACCGGTATGAATGCCGACGAGCGAGTCGCGACGCGATCGTGCGATGTCGCGGCAGTCGCGGCGATGGTCGGAAAAGCGCTGGAGGCACTCGCCGCCGCGGGCCCGGACGCGAGCGCCCGCGATGCGGTCATGGCGCAGACAGTTTCGCCGCTCGTCAAAGAACTGAAGCTTGCCGATCACGACGAAGCGGTGCTCAAGGCGCTCGTGCACGAGTTGTCGGAAAAGCGAGGACGGTCGCTCGTGATCGCTGGAGCGGGCCAGCCGCCAGCGGTGCACGCCCTCGCGGCGCTCATCAATCAGCGGAACGGTTCGGTTGGCTCGACAGTGAGCTACGTCGCAAACGCCGACCTCACCGGCGCGAAGGGACGCACCGCCACCGGCGACATCACTGCGCTTGCCAAGGCCATCGGCGACGGCTCCGTCAAGACGCTCGTCATCGTCGGCGGTAATCCCGCCTACGACGCACCTGCGGATCTCGGATTCGCGTCGATCATTGGCAAGGTGCCTGAGGTTGTGCACTTGTCGTTCCACAAGAACGAAACCTCGGAGCTTGCTGGCTGGATTGTTCCTCGCGCTCACTACCTTGAGTCTTGGGGAGACTCGCGTGGTTGGGATGGAACCATCGCGCCGCAGCAGCCGCTCATCGAGCCAATGCTGGCAGAAGAGGCTGGCGGCTTGAGTCCGATCGAGCTCTGCGCCGAGCTGATGAACGAAGATCCGCGCGATGGGCTCACGCTCGTTCGCCGCACGTGGATGGCGACAACGAAGCAGGAAGGCGCGGCGTTCACAACGACATGGCGCACGGCGTTGAACGACGGTGTACTGCCTAACACCGCGCTACCGCTGACGAAGCCTGAAGTGAACGTGGCCTCGGTCGCTCAGGCGATGCAATCGCTCGTCCGAGCGGGTGCAGATGCTGTCGAAGTCACCTTCGCACCCGACGCGAAGGTGTACGACGGACGCTTCGCAAACATCTCGTGGTTGCAAGAACTTCCCGATCCCGTGTCAAAGTTGACGTGGGACAACGCGGCGTACATGTCTATCGCGATGGGCGAACGGCTTTCCGTCGGTCAGGGTGATCGCGTGACCCTGAATGTCGGCGGACGTTCGCTCAGTGCCGCTGCATGGCTCACTCCAGGGATGGCCGATCGGTCGGTCCGGTTGCATCTCGGATACGGGCGCACCAGTCCCGCCGCAGGCACAATCGCGAAGGACGCGGGCTTCAACGCATACGCGCTTCGCGCGAGCGATGCGATGGCGATTGCCGCAGGCGCAACTGTGACGAAGGGTGAAGGCAACTATCCCTTCGCGCACACGCAAGACCACGGTGCGACAGAAGCGCTCAAGCCCGAGGTTCCGCTTGGCGGGATTCAGGATCGCCTACCGTCGCTCATTCGCGAGGACACACTCGCCGGTTACATCGAAAAGCCGAACTTCCAGAGCGGTCGCACTCACAACGCTCATGCACTGTCGCTTTGGGAAGAGACGAACCTCGATGGCGCCCGTTTTCGCTGGGCGATGTCGATCGACCTAACAAGCTGCAACGGATGCAGCGCCTGCGTCACTGCCTGCCAAGCTGAGAACAACATCCCAGTCGTTGGTAAGGAACAGGTCATGCGCGGACGCGAGTTGCACTGGATGCGCATCGATCGGTACTTCAAGGGACACGACGCGAAGAACCCGGTCTCGTACGCGATTCAACCGATCTCGTGCCAGCATTGCGAAAACGCTCCGTGTGAACAGGTCTGTCCCGTTGCCGCGACCCTGCATGACGAGGACGGCCTGAACGTCATGGTCTACAACCGTTGCATCGGCACGCGGTACTGCAGCAACAACTGTCCGTACAAAGTTCGTCGCTTCAACTTCTTCAACTTCCACGACAAGTATCCATCGCGCGAGACGGGGATGTTCGTGGTTGACAAGGACTACTACACGCGCGTCGGTCCCGCCGACTCGCTGCGCATGCAGTTCAATCCCGAAGTCACGGTGCGAAGCCGCGGTGTGATGGAGAAGTGCTCCTTCTGCGTGCAGCGCATTCAGAAGGCAAAGATCACCCACAAGAACAGTTGGGCTGCGGCTGGCGGCGCGGCAACCAAGCCCGATTGGATGATTCCGGACGGGGCGATCACGACAGCGTGTGCTGACGCGTGCCCGACCCAGGCAATTGTCTTCGGCGATCTCAACGACCCGACGAGCAAGGTTGCGAAGTTGCACAAGAGTGGTCGTTCATACGGCCTGCTTGAAGAACTCAACACGAAGCCGCGGCTGAAGTATCTCGCGAAGGTGCGCAACCCATCTGCTTCTGAGCGCATCGTTCATGACGCCGAGAACGCTGGTGGACACGAATCCGGCGGCGAAGCGCATCCAGCTGGCGGTCACGCCGCTGACGGTCATGCCAGCGACCAGGTTCGTGAAGGCACGCTCGGGAAAGCCGTTGCGGCGATCGCGGAGGTGCTGTCGTGACAACACTCAACGTCGAACACTTGCACGGCGGTCGCGTGGTCGACAACACGTCCGAACAGCCTGGCGATCGAGCACCGCTCGTTCTCAACATGGAGCGGTTCGGTCAAGTGACGACGACGGTTTGTCGCGTCAGTGAGGCGAGTCGACCGCCGATGGCGTGGTACATCGCCTTCACGATCAGCCTCGGACTTCTCGGATTGCTCGGGTTCTGCGTCGCGTACTTGATCTTCACCGGCGTTGGCGTCTGGGGTCTGAACAACCCGGTGATGTGGGCGTTCGATATCACGAACTTCGTCTTCTGGGTCGGCATCGGCCACGCCGGCACGCTCATTAGCGCGATCCTCTTCCTGTTTAGGCAGAAGTGGCGAACCGGTATCAACCGATTCGCCGAGGCGATGACGATCTTCGCAGTCATTTGCGCCGGCATGTTTCCGGGCATTCACGTCGGACGTGTGTGGTTCGCATACTGGCTCTTTCCGATCCCCAATCAGATGGAAATGTGGCCACAGTTCCGCAGCCCGCTGCTCTGGGACGTCTTCGCGGTCTCGACCTACTTCACTGTTTCACTCCTCTTCTGGTACACGGGAATGGTCCCGGACCTTGCCACGCTTCGCGATCGCGCGAAGGGGAAGGTGCAGGCCTTGGCGTACGGCGCATTCGCGCTCGGGTGGCGCGGATCGAACCGTCACTGGCATCGATACGAGCGAGCCTATCTTTTGCTCGCTGCTCTCTCGACGCCCCTCGTCCTCTCGGTGCACTCCGTCGTGTCGTTTGACTTCGCGACGAGCCAGGTGCCCGGTTGGCACACGACGATCTTCCCACCCTACTTCGTCGCAGGTGCCATCTTCAGCGGCTTCGCGATGGTGGTGACGTTGGCCGTGCCGGCCCGCGAGATGTTTGGTCTCAAGGACATCATCACGCTCCGTCACTTGGACAACATGAACAAGATCATCCTCGTGACGGGGACGATGGTCGGCTATGCCTACTCGATGGAGTTCTTCATCGCGTGGTACTCCGGATCGATGTACGAGAAGTTCGCCTTCCTGAACCGCGCGTTCGGTCAGTACTGGTGGGCGTACTGGATCATGGTGAGTTGCAACGTCATCACGCCGCAGCTCTTCTGGTTCAAGGCGCTCCGCACCAGCATCCCGATCATGTTCGTCCTCAGCTTGGTGGTGAACATCGGCATGTGGTTCGAGCGCTACGTGATCATTGTCTCGAGCCTTGCGAACGACTTCCTCCCGAGCTCCTGGGACAAGTTCGTTCCGACGTGGGTTGACATCGGCACGATGGTCGGCGCGTTCGGTCTGTTCTTTACTTGCTTCCTGCTCTTCTGCCGCTACCTGCCGATGATCGCGATCGCCGAGATCAAAGCGATCCTGCCAGCCGCCGATCCACACGCTGGTCATGGATCTGGTTCCGCAGTCGCTGCTAGCCATTCGCATGGCCATTCGCATGGAAAGGACGGGCACTGAGATGTCCTCGCCCGTCTTTGCCCCTCACGCTGGCGCGGGTGAAGCTCACCGCGCCGATCTAGCGAAAGCAGCCGCATCGAAGTCGCGGCTGTACGGTCTCATCGCCGAGTTCGACACCACCGGTGGAGTCATGGCTGCGGCTGAAAAAGTGAAGGCCGAGGGCTTCCGCTACTGGGACGTGTGCACGCCGTTCCCGGTGCACGGCATGGACAAGGTGATGGGCATCAAGCCTACGATCTTGCCTGTCTTTGTTTTCGTTGGCGGCGCCACTGGCACCACTGCGGCCTTCCTTCTTCAGTGGTTTACGAACTCGACGAGCATTCACATTCCCGGTCCGTTCCCGTTCCTCGATGTCACTGGCTACGGATTTCTCGTCTCGGGTAAACCGCTCCTAAGCCTTCCCGCGTTCATCCCCGTGATCTTCGAGTTGACGGTGCTCTTCGCCGCACTCACCTGTGTGTTCGGCATGTTCATGATGAACGGCCTACCGCGGCTGTATCACCCGCTCTTCCGCAGCAAGCGATTCGCACGTGTGACAAACGACCGGTTCTTCGTCGTCGTCGAAGCGCGCGATCCTCGGTTCCTCCGCGGCAAGACCGAGGCGTTTCTCAAGTCCTTGAACCCGATGTCGGTGGAGGCGATCGACGAATGATGGGCATCCCGCGACCTCTCATCCTGATCGGAGGCGTGCTCGCCACGCTTCTGGTTCTTCCGCCATTCATCATTGGCTGGATCCGTTCCGCGCCGAGTTCAGGCCGGCAGATCCACCTCTTCTTTGACATGGACATGCAGCCGAAGTTCAAGCCGCAGAGTCCAAGCAAGCTCTTCGCAGACACCCGTTCCATGCGGCCACTGGTGCCTGAGACGGTTGCTGTTGGCGAAGCCAACCTCGATCCGCACATGGTTGAAGGCGTGGGCGCAAACGGCGAGTGGGCACTCAATGCGCCGGCGTCGCTCAACACTGACCTTAGTTTTCTCAAGCGCGGACATGAGCGATTCGACATCTACTGCTCAGTCTGTCATGGCTACGCTGGCTTCGGCGACGGCATGGTGAATAGGCGCGGCATGGCGCTCCTCGGCAACGCCGACGGCCCGCCTGATGGAACGAAATGGGTTGCGGCGAAGAGCTTGCATGACGAAACAGTGCGTCCGCAGCCGATTGGCCAGATCTACCACACGATCACGCACGGCATCCGCAACATGGCGGGCTATGCGTCACAGATTCCGACCGAAGATCGCTGGGCGATCGCGGCATACGTGAAGGCCCTCCAACTCAGCCAGAACGCCAGCAAGCAGGATGTTCCGCCTGATCAGCGAGCGAATCTCAGAACGGCTTCGGGCATTCCGGCGAAGTCCGAAGCTGGAGCGACGCCAGACGCGAAGTCAGGAGCCAAGCCATGAGTGAAGTCATGAGTGAAGTCTTGGGCAATTCGCACGGCGGTTCAGTCCCTCACCTCAGTGAGCGCGCTGTCTCGCTCGGCAACACTGGTGCATCACTCCAGATGGGTCTGGGAGTTCTCGGCGCTGTCGCGCTCTCGGTGGGCATTCTCGTCGGCCTCAACGGCTGGCTCGATGTTGATCCCACCTTCTTTTGGCGCTCGTACCTCGTGAGCTTCTGCTTCATCCTCTCGATGTCGCTCGGTGGACTCTTCTTTGTGTTCGTGCAACATCTCACTCGTGCGGGCTGGTCGGTCGCCGTGCGACGACCCGCCGAGATCCTCGCGAGCAATCTGCGCTGGATATGGCTCCTCTGGGTCGTGCCGTTCGGATGGCTCTTCCTCAAGGGTCAGTCGGGCGTGTTGTGGCCGTGGTCCAATCCCGCCGAGATGAAGTTGCACAACCCAGCCGAGTGGCACATCATCGAGAAGAAGATCGGGTACTTCTCCCTCTTCGGTCTCTTCGACGGCGACTTCTTCTGGGCTCGCGCGATCGCGTACTTCGCCGTGTGGGCCTTCCTCGCGCACTACTTCCTGTCACGCAGTCTGCGCCTTGGCGCGACCGGTGATCGGCGCATCATCGGCAGCATGCAGAAGGTCGCAGCGCCGGCAGCGATCTTGTTCGCGCTGTCGGTTTCGTTCGCAGCGTTCGACTGGATCATGTCATTGTCACCAGCGTGGTTTAGCACCATGTTCGGTGTGTATTTCTTCACTGGCTGCTGCACGCTCGGGTTCGCCGCGATCATCGTCACGTGCACGCAACTCCAGGCGTCAGGTGCGCTCGTCGGGGTTATCACGAAGGAGCATTACCAAGATCTTGGAAAATTGCTCTTCGCCTTCGGAATGGTGTTCTGGGCGTACATCGGATTCAGCCAATACATGCTGATCTGGTACGCGAACATCCCCGAGGAGACGACGTGGTTCCTACCGCGACAGGCTGGTGGATGGGGAATGCTCAGCTTCGCGCTCCTCTTCGGGCACTTCGTGATTCCATTCTTAGGTCTCATTTCGAAATGGCCGAAGCGCAATACCGCCGTCCTCACATTCGCGGCACTCTGGATGGCTGCGTTCGGCTGGCTTGATCTCTACTGGCTCATCATGCCGGTTGTGCCTACGGACGTCGGTACTTTCACGCGCATCAGTGATTTCTACGCGGCCCACGCCGGCGACACGACGCGGCTCCTCCATCCGCTGCACTTCTGCCTTCTGCTCGGCATGGTTGGCCTCTTCGGCTACTTCACGCTCGGCGCGCTTCGCAAGTTGCCGCTCGTGTGCGAGCGCGATCCGCGCCTCGGCGATTCACTTCGGTTCGAGAACATCTGATTCTGGCAGCGTGACTTTTCAGGCGAACAGCTATGTCCGACTCTCAAAGCCAACACGACACTACGACGACAGCTCCCTTGCTGGACGATCCTGAACCAGGTTCGACGTGGTTCATCTCGCTGGTGAGCACGGTGATCTTCATCGCCTTCGTGCTCGCGATCATCTCGTTTTACTTCCGCGCTGACGGGATCATTGTTGGAGAGCGCGTGATTGATGCGAACGTCAAACCCCTGACTGAAATGAAGGCGCAGCAGCATCAACTGCTCAGCGACTACCGCGCGTATCAAGAGACGCTGCCTGACGGTAAGACCGTTGATCGCATCCGCATTCCGATTGATCGTGCAATGGAGCTAGTGGCCGCGGATCTCGCGTCGAAACCCCGCGTGAATGCGGAGGATGCCGCGCGATGATCCGCCACACCCAGACATCACTGTTGAACGCAGTGACTTCGCTCGTTGTTGGAGTGGCGGCGGCATCAACTTGCGCGCAGATCAACACGATTCCGCCCGAACTCAAGGGCGTCGACATCATTGAGCATCTCAACGCCAAGCTGCCGCTCGACACGACGTTCACCGACGAGGAGGGCAAGAGCATCAAGCTCGGTGACCTCTTCAAGCACGACCGCCCGGTCATCCTGCAACTCGGTTACCTCCGTTGTCCGATGCTCTGCGGCCTTGTCCTCAACGGCGCGATGGAAGGGCTGAAGGAGGTCGAATGGACGGCGGGCCAGACGTTCGATTTGGTGTCGATCAGTATCAACCCGACCGAGGTGCACCAACTCGCGAAGGCGAAGCGTGACCAGTACGTCGTCGAGTATGGCCGACCTGGTGCCGTGAATGGAATGCACTTCCTCGTCGGTGCTGGCGACCAGAGCAAGGCCGTCGCTGACGCAGTCGGGTTCCAGTACCGCGAGCAAGGCAACGGCGACTACTCGCACGCCGCTGCGCTTTTCATCATCACGTCGGACGGCCGCGTCTCCCGCTACCTCTACGGTGCGACGTTCGCTCCGAAAGATCTTCGGCTGTCGCTTCTCGAGGCGTCCGAAGGCAAGATCGGCTCAACACTCGACCGCTTCATTCTTTGGTGCCACGTATACGAGCCAGGTACCGGCTACGTGCTCTGGGCCGCGCGACTGATGCAACTCGCTGGCGTCGTCACGCTCATTGTTATCGCCGGTGGGCTCACCGTGTTGTGGCGCCAAGACAAACGCCGGCGCCGCGCGGCCGAGGCAGCCGTCTTGGCTGGCCCCTCGGTCTAGTACGAAGTTCAACCCGCCGCACTCGTCTGATCTGCTCGCACGCACACGAATCGGGACCGCACGATGAACGCACTTTTCACCACGCTCGCCACCGCAACAGCAACGGCCGCGCCGAGGCTCACCGGCGGTTTTTGGCTTCCGCAGGCGTCATCCACAAGCGCCGCGAGCGTGGATTGGATGTTCAACGCGATCACGTGGCTTTCGTACTTTTTCTTTGTGCTGATCGTCGGCATCATGTTGGTTTTCATCGTCAAATACCGGCAGCGCGGTCGCGAGGTGCGCGCAGGTGGTCCGACCCATCACACAGCGCTCGAGGTGACATGGACGGTGATTCCGCTCCTCCTCTCGGTGGTGATCTTCTACCTCGGATTCAAGGGCTATCTCGACCATGTGACGCCGCCCCAAGACGCGTATCAAATCGATGTCACCGCTCAGCAGTGGTCATGGAACTTCCGCCACCCAAACGGAGCGCAGACGACCGACCTCTATGTTCCTGCGGACCGTCCGGTGAAGCTCGTGATGCGATCCGAGGACGTCCTGCACAGTCTCTACATCCCCGACTTCCGGGTGAAGAAGGACGTTGTACCGGGACGCTACTCCACACTCTGGTTCAACGCCCCCACGCCGACGGGCGAGGACGTCACGCTCGCGCACAACCTCTTTTGCACTGAGTACTGCGGCAAAGATCACTCCGACATGAACCGAAAGGTCTTCGTGTTGGCGCAGGCCGATTTTGACATCTGGGCCGAAAACGAGCGAACTAAGCTGGAGCGGACGCCGACCGACGAGCTGTATTGGCGCGTGGGTCCGATCCTCTATAAACGCTGCGTGAGTTGCCACACGCTCGACGGAACGCCCGGGACTGGACCCTCCTGGGGTCCGCACGACGGGCTCCCGTCGATGTGGGAACGGACCAGACAGGGACTTCAGAAGTTCGCCGATGGAACTTCGCTGAAAGACCTCATCGGGCCAGGCAAGGAGTTCGAGGTGCCAGAGGACTATCTCCGTAATTCGATTCTGCAGCCAGGCAAACATCTCGTCGCACCGTACGGCAACGCGATGCCCACCTTCCAAGGGCAGCTCTCTAACAAAGCGATTGACGCACTCATCGGCTTCATGAAGCACCTCGACGAGTTCGACTCGAAGGGCGTTTGGAAGAAGACGCCACCGCCCAGCGCCCCGGCCGCTGAGCCCAAGAAAACCGCGGACAACCGCTAATCGCATCACTCAGTTCTCTCCGTTCCTATTCCCGCTCGCCCCACGCAGACGTACGCGACAGGTGACGCCATGACGACTCTCGACGCAACCCAAGGCCGCCTCAACATCGAGGCATCGGCTGACAACTACCTGACACACACGCGCGGCGTGCTGTCATGGATCCTCACGCTCGATCACAAGCGGATCGGCGTGATGTACCTGTTCGCCGTCCTCAGCTCGTTCTTCGTCGGCGGCGTGTTCGCGCTGCTCGTTCGAACCAAGCTTCTCTGGCCCGACGCGGTCAGTTGGATGACGAAGGAGCAGTACAACCAGCTCTTCACCCTTCACGGTGCGGTGATGGTGTTTCTCGTCATCATCCCGAGCATCCCCGCCGCGCTCGGCAACTTTGTGCTGCCCATCATGCTTGGAGCGAAGGATGTCGCGTTCCCGCGACTCAACCTCTTCAGCTTCTGGCTTTGGCTCGCAGGTGCCGCGTGCGTCATTGCGAGTCTCCTTGCTGGGTCGTTCGACACGGGTTGGACCTTCTACACGCCGTACTCGACGAGGACGGAATTTGGCGGCGTCGTCTGGGTGCTCACGGGTGTCTTCATCTTGGGCTTCAGTTCGATCTTCACGGGAATGAACTTCATCGTGACGATCCACAAGCTGCGACCGCCAGGAATGACGTGGTTCCGCATGCCACTCTTCCTATGGGCCATCTACGCGACAGCGCTCATTCAGGTGCTCGCGACGCCGGTGCTCGCCATCACGCTCAGCTTGCTCGCGATCGAGCGGATGTTCCACATCGGAATCTTCGATCCGGCGATGGGCGGCGACCCGGTGCTCTTCCAGCACTTCTTCTGGTTCTACAGCCACCCTGCGGTCTACATCATGATCTTGCCCGGCATGGGCATCATCAGCGAGATCATCGCGGTTCATAGCCACCGCCACATCTTCGGCTATCGCTTCATCGCGTTCTCGTCGGTGGCGATTGCGATCTTCTCGTTTCTCGTGTGGGGTCACCACATGTTCGTGTCAGGCCAGTCCAGCCTCATGAACACGATCTTTTCGGCGATCACCTTCAGCGTCGCGATTCCCTCGGCGATCAAGGTGTTCAACTGGCTGGGCACGCTCTACAAGGGATCCATCAGCCTCACCACGCCGATGCTCTACGGTCTGTCATTTCTGTTCCTGTTCACAATCGGCGGCCTCACGGGCATCCACCTCGGTACGTTGAACGTCGACATCCATTTGCACGACACCTACTTCGTCGTCGCGCACTTCCACTACGTGATGATGGGTTCAGCGCTGATCGCGATGATCGGCGGCCTGCACCACTGGTGGCCGAAGATGTTCGGTCGCATGTACTCCGAGTTCTGGGGTGCCATTGCGTGTGGACTCGTGTTCGTCGGGTTCAACGTCACCTTCTTCACACAGTTCATGCTGGGTAGCCACGGCATGCCGCGGCGGTACTACCTCTATCAGCCCGAGTACCAGATTTATCACGTGATCTCCACGCTCGGCGCGTACACGATGGCGATTGGCTTCTTCATCACCGCCATGTACCTCATTCACTCGCTCTTCCGCGGCAAACTAGCGCCGGCGAATCCCTGGGGCGGTCGTAGTCTTGAGTGGCAGTGTCCGTCGCCGCCCCCGCACGACAACTTCCCGACCACGCCGCGCGTTGGTGATTGCTACGACTTCTCGATCGTTCGCTGGGACGAAAAGGAAGGCGGCTACATCGTCGACCGGACCCTTGATCCAGAGCTCAATCCGAACGCTCCGAAGCGGTCATCGCACTAACCGATTTCCGTCTTCGAAGGAGTTACCTCGTGACCGCGATCGACTCGCACGCAACCCCACTCGCCGATCCCCACGCGCCAGCCCACCCGCCCGGTGGAGCAGGGCACGGGGACGGGCATCTCCATAGCAAGTACCCGTTTCTCGCTCACCACTTCGAGAGTCCAGCGCAGCAGTTCGATAGCGGGAAGCTCGGTATGTGGATCTTCCTAGCGACGGAAGTGCTCTTCTTCGGTGCGCTGTTCGCGTTGTATGCGGTCATGCGCTTCCGTGAACCTCAGGTGTTCGCGTTTGCTAGTCAGTATCTCGACACGATCATGGGTGGCGTCAACACGTGCGTGCTTATTCTCAGCTCGCTCACCATGGCGTTAGGCGTGCACTTCGCGCAACGAAGTAAGACTGGTCCGCTCCTTGTCTGTCTGATCCTCACGTTCCTCGGCGCCTGCGGGTTTCTTGTCATCAAGTATTTCGAGTACACCCACAAGTTCCACGACAACTTGAAGTGGGGACCCGCGTTTTACATGCCAGTTGCAGGCGAGCACGGAGCGGCGCCAGCTCCGCACGCCGACACGAAGCTCGTGGAAGTTCCACCAGCCTCGGGTACTGCGGCGCCCGAAGCCGTTGTGAGCAACGTGCCGTCGTACAAGACGCCCCCGGTCGACGCGTCGACGATCAAAGCAGGATCGCTTGGCCCAATCGGAATCACCAGTCCCTCAACTGCGGGCGAGGCCGGTGAAGGAACCCACGGGGCGGCGGCGGGCCACGGCCATGGCGATGTCCCGCACCTGTATGACCCAGACCTTCCCGTCGATACCCATCAGTTCTTCGCCATTTACTACGCCATGACGGGCCTGCACGGAATCCACGTCGTGATCGGCATGGGGCTGATGGTCTGGCTCATGGTCGGCACGATACGGAACCGGTTCAACAGCAACTATTACACGCCGGTCGATCTCGTTGGACTCTACTGGCACATCGTCGATCTGATCTGGATCTTCCTCTTTCCACTGTTCTACTTGATTAGCTAACGCGTCGCGTTTTGCGTCGGCCGCGTCCATTGCTTGCTTCCGCCTTTGATGGGGAATCGCTCCATGTCGAACCACTCGATCGCTCCCGACACGTCGCACGGGCATCATTCCGCCGTGCCCGGGGACAAGCCGCTGGTCGGCCACCTTGTGCCAATTGGGCTGCTCGTTGCGAACGGGACGGCGCTACTGCTCCTCACCGTTGTCACCATGGCGCTGCACTACGTCGACCTTGGTGAATTGAACATTGTCGTGGCGCTGGCGGTCGCGACGCTGAAGGCCACGCTCGTCGGGTTGTTCTTTATGCACTTGCGTTGGGATCGGCCGTTCAACCAGCTCATCTTTGTTGGATCGGTCGTGTTCGTCGCCTTGCTCATCGCTTTTGTCACGCTTGATACGCGTCAGTACCAGTCGACGATTCGACCTGGCAACCCCAAGATGGTGCAGGACGTTCTCGACGCGGATGCCCCGACGGCACCGATCACCGCGAAGAAGGGCTATTGACGTCAGCGCGGTCGCGCGACCGTCCCCGTGTTCCGATCCGACAAACCACCGATCTTTGCTGACGAAACGGCCCGCCGACAAGCGGGCCGTTTCGGCATGTTGCTCTTCATTCTCACGTTGGCAATCATCTTCGCGTCGACGATTCTCGCGTTCGTTGTGGTGCGGCTCGGCCCGACGAACGCTGGCCGCTGGCCACCTCCCGATGCGCCGCCGCTGCCGCTCGCGCTCCTCGCGTCGACGCTTGTTCTCTTCCTTTCCGATGCCACGATTCACGTCGCGCGGGTCGCAGCAGCACGGGGCGAACGTTCAACTGGGCCGTGGATGCTCGTCACGTTCGTACTGGCGCTCGGTTTTCTCGCCACGCAGTATTGGGCGTGGTCGCAGGCCGCTCGCGCACACATGGTGCTGACGGAAGATCTCTACGCTTGGACGTTCTACGTACTCACCGCGCTGCACGCCGCGCACGTCATCGGCGGCATCGTGCCAATGGCCATCGTGACGGGCCGCGCGTTCCGCGGCGCGTACGGCCCGGGGCGCGATGACGGCGTCGCGACGTGCGCCCTGTACTGGCACTTCCTCGACATTGTGTGGTTAGCGTTGTACGCCACGCTATGGTGGGGATCGCAGCGGTGGTGATTGCTCACGGCACACACGCCCCCCAGTTGCCGAGCAACACGCTCAGATCCGCTGAGTTCACAACGCCGTCGCCATTGATGTCCGCACACGTCGCTGTGCCCCACGCTCCGAGCAGTTTCGAGAGGTCGCTGGGTCCAACGGTTCCATTCGCGTCGAGATCGCCGTCGCACAAGCCGTAGCACGCGGAGAACGAGCAGGCCGCGAGCGCCTCGGCGACGCAGGTTGCGTCCCACGCGAGTTCGCAGCAGAACGAGTCTTGGCCGCAGACCGTCGCGCAGCACTCGATGTCGTCGCAGCCGCTCGTCGTGTGAGGAAGCAGGCATGACGGCGCTTCCGGCGCGCCGCAACCGCCGCACGTCGCCGCGGCCTCGGCCACGCACAGTTCGTCCCACGCTCCCGAGCAGCAATAGTCATCTATTGCGCACACCGCGTAGCAACATATCGCGTCGTCGCAGAACGGCTGGTCGTGTACCGCGAGGCACGCGCCAGACGCTGGATTGCCGCATGCGGCGCAGATGTCGGTTGCTGTCGCGACACAGGTAGAGTCCCAAGCGGTCGTGCAGCAGAAGTTGTCTACTGCGCAGATTGTTAAGCAACAATTCGCGTCATCACAGCCCGGTCCATGCGGCGCAAAGCACGAACCAGCACCTACAGCACCGCACGGCGCGCAGATCGCTGTCGCCGCGTCAACGCAGTAGCCGTCCCACGCGACGAGACAGCAGTAGGAGTCAAGCGAGCAGATCGCCGCGCAGCAATTTTCATCGGAGCAGTTCGGTCCGTGCGATGCATAGCACGACCCCGCGGACGGACTGCCGCACGCGGTGCACATGTCAAACCCTTCGTTGGCGCAGGTTTGGTCCCATTCGCTGTCGCAGCAGTAGGGGTCGCTCGAGCACACGGCGTCGCAGCACTGACTGTCCCAGCACGCGGGGTCCGCGTGCGGCTGCAAGCAGTCACCCGCAAGCGAACCGCCACAGCTCGCAGCGCACGCTTGATACGCCGCGTCGGCGCAGACGGCGTCCCACTCTTGTTGGCAGCAGAATGCGTCGGCGGCGCAGATCTCTTCGCAGCACGCCGGGTCGTCGCACGCAGGATCTTGATGCTCGACAAGGCAGTCGCCCGCGAGCGGACCGCCGCAACTGGCGGCGCACCATGCCCAGCCCTCGTCGGCGCAGTAGCTGTCCCATTGCGATTGACAGCAGAACGGATCGGCGCTACACACGAGCTGGCAGCATTCGGTGTTCTCGCATCCAGGATTCTGATGGGCGTCGAGGCATGAACCTTGGGCTGGGCAAGTCGATTGCCCGAAGCCATTGCCGATCAAACATGCCGCCGCGACGATCGCGACGATCAGATATCCAAGCCGCTGACGATCGCGCGACATAGGTGGTCCTCCCTCGAAGCGAGTCGAGAATGCACGTCAGATCGGCGAGGTCCGAGCCAGATCCGCAATGCAATCGAAGAGCCGACGGAAGACCGATCTTGCCTCACCACGAAACCCGCGACAGTCGCGCTAATCGGGCGGCGCAGACGGAACCATCGTGCTAGGCGGGAGACGCGGGTTCCGTGAACCAGCGGGTTACGGCCGCACAACGTCGCCGTCGCGCAGTCCGAAAGTCGAGTAGGCGGCGAACCAGAACATTGGCGCGCTAGCGACAGGTTCGCCGTCTCGTCGAGTCACGCGGGCGGCACCGCGGACCTTGGGCAGATGCACGGAGAACGCGCTCCCCGCGTCTGCAATCGACCAGTTGACAGTACCAGCCGCACGAGCGCGCTCAATCGCGAACGCCTTCAGCTTTCCGTTGATCTCGATGACGACCACTGGCTCTTTGGCCCCGAGTCCATCCGTTGGCGGCGTCGGCGAGACGGGGAACTCGATCTGCGCCGACTCGTGTGCTCTGCGGTATGAGATTCTTTCGTAGAACCGCACCTTGCCTTCGTCGCGGACAATGACGGTCGAGTCTGGATGCGTCGCCACCCAGTCGTCGAACGTCGTGATGCAGACGTTTGGCAGTGCTTCGAGTCGTTCGCCGCGAGCCGCTGCTGGTCCAGCGATCGCTCGGCCGTCGAGTTGTTGCCATAGGCTGGCTTGTTCGAGCGTCTCATCAGTCTTGTCGTAGAAAACCGTGCTGGCGTTGCGCACAAGGCCGCTGAGCTTCAGCGTTAACTCTTTGCCCGCCACTGTGCGTTCGTACACGACGGCGGCGTCGCTCAATGGGCTGTAGGTGACGACGATGGGCACGCCGCCGAGCGTGTCTTCAATGGCTTCATGGGCTTCGACGATCAAGAGGGGATAGGCGCGCGACTCGCCGTTCGACGCGACCCCGATGACGCGGTCGTCGCTCACGACGTAGCGCTTCCGATGCGTTCGATTGAACTCGCCCATCTCGGACACAGGCATGGTTTTCGTGACCACGAGTGGCCTGAGAAAGTCGCGAGGTTGCCCCGTCGGCACTAGTTCGTTGCGATCGACGAGACAGGTCGAAAGGTCGAACCCATACGACGCGAGGTCGCCACCACCCTTGGGGCGATGCCCTGCGAGAACTCCAGCGAACGCCCAGACAAGAAGCCCCGCGATCGCCAGCGCCGTGACGATGAGAATCCAGCCCGCGTCGCGCAGCCTGAGTCGCGTGCGCGGCGCTGGTGCGTTCATCGCGATGGATCCGTCGTCGGCGCAGCGTCCGGCGAAATGTTGAACGGCACGTCAACGGAAACAGTGTCCGATCTTCCAGAACGGAGAGCCGCAAGCGGCGAGACCGAGCCACGATCGAAGACAAGAACGCCAAGTGCGATGGGTAGGTAGGTGATGCTCGCAAGAAAGAGACGCCGTGCGGATGCGTCGGTCCGCGCCATGTAGAAACCCCACGCGAGGACCGTCATGCCGAGTGCGAGGACGAGGTTGATCGCTGCGGCGATCCAACCCGACAATCCGGCGAGCGTGATCGCAAGTCCCAAGGGCGCGAGCAGGAGCGACGTTAGGACCATCGTGCGGGCGGTGATTTCACCAGTCGGATCGACCACGGGCAGCATGCGCATGCCGCCGCGTTCATAGTCTTCGCGATACATCCACGCCAGCGCGAGGAAGTGTGGCATCTGCCAGACGAACAAGATCGCGCCAAGAAGCCACGCGCCAGCCTGAAGACCGCCGGTCACCGCAGCCCATCCAATCATCGGTGGGATCGCGCCGCACACGGCGCCGACGAGCGTATTGAGCGTCGTCACTGGCTTGAGTGGTGTATAGACGGCGACGTAGATCACGACGTTCGCGAGGGCAAGCGACGCCGACAAGAGATTCACACCGAGCGCGAGCACCGCGACGCCTGCGTAGGCGCACAAGATTCCAGCGATGAATACCGGAGTGCGCCCGATCTCTCCGCTCGGCAGTGGACGACCCTGCGTACGCCGCATTTTCGCGTCGCGAGATTTCTCCACAAGCTGATTGAGCATTGCCGCACTTGCGGCGGCGAGTGCGGTACCAAGCATCGTCCAGCCAAACCGCACCCAATCGAGTGGCGCGGTTGTCGCCAAGAGCGATCCGACGGCCGTCGTCACGAGCACCAGAGCGTTGAGCCGCGCCTTCGTCAACTCCATCGCGATGTGCACGAGCCCTGACTTCGCGCGAGTTGCCTCAACGCGCGATGCCGGTGCTGCGGAAGCGATTGGCGCGAGCGAAGGGCGAGTTGGAATGGTGGTGTTGGGCACGCTCTGCATGAGACATCAATGGCGGACGCAGCACGTCGAGAACACTCGCTTGAGCGACTCCCGCCTCTGGGAGACGTAGTATAAGAATCACTTCAGCGCCGCTCAGCGCACTTCGCGGCTCTCCTCTCGCGAATTCTCATCATGATGCAAATTTGTCAGGCATCTTGCTCCCTTCCGCTCTGCTGGCTCGCCGCGATCGCCGCACCAGCGGCAGCTCCGACAGCCAACGAAGCGTCCCGTTCGCTCGTCGTCTTCCTCGTCATCGTGTTTGCCGGGCTTCCGCTCCTCTTTCTGTGGACGCGATTCGTGCGTCCGATGCATCTGGCGCTCGGCTTTGCTGCGACGGCGGTTTTGTGGGCTCTTGGATACGTGGCGCTGATGCAGCCGGGGTTGGTTGCGGGGGAGGCGCTCTTTGGACTCATGCTCGTGGTGCTGTTCGTGGCTGGCTGGGTCGCGGGCCGTTACGGTGACGCCGACGTGCGCCCGGTCTCGGTTGGACTTGTCTCCGCGATTGCGAACTTGCTCGTCATCGGCGCATTTCTGCGCGACGATCAACACGGATCGAAACTAACACCCGTTGTCTGGACGCTCGGACTGATCGGCGCGTCCGCTGCTCTCGCGTGGCTCGGAGGGCTGGTGGGTCGACGCATGCGCGCCAGCGCCCGACTCCCCGAAGCGACTGCGCTCTTCGCGCTCGTGACAGCTATCGCGGTGTTCGTAATGATCGTGCTCGGCGGCGTGTTGACTGGATATGAGGCGGGCCTCGCGGTCCCTGATTGGCCGAATTCATACGGCCACAACATGCTGCTTTACCCAGTCTCCGAGATGAAGGGCGGCGTCTTCTACGAGCATGTGCATCGCCTCTACGGCATGCTCGTCGGCGCAACAGCTGCGGTGCTCGTAGCAGTCGTATGGCGCGATTCACAAGTTCGGTGGCTGCGCTGGCTGGCTGTCTCGCTCCTCTGCATGGTGTGCGTGCAAGGCTTGCTTGGCGGTCTGCGCGTGACTGGTAGGGCGACCATCGATATCGATCGCTCACTGCTTGCGCCGAGCACCACAATCGCGATCGTGCACGGCGTCTTCGCCCAGGTTGTGTTTTCAGCGGCGCTCGTCATCGCTGCGGCGACGAGTCGGCTCTTTCGCTCAGATGTGAGGCCACTCGTCGCGCCGTGGGCAAGTACCGACCGCGGCGTCGCGTTAATGCTTCCGTTTGCGGTGCTCGTGCAACTCATCTTTGGCGCGCTCTACCGCCATCTGCAACCGAGCGGCGGGGCTTCGGCGCCCGGGCATCCAACGTGGGCAATTCACGCGCACCTCACCATGGCGGTGATCGTCACGGGGCTCGTCCTGCTCGCGGCGGGACGCGCGTGGGGACACGCGGGCCATCCCGTACTTCGCCGTACGGGGAAGACCATCGTGCTCTTGACCGCGCTTCAATTGGTACTGGGAGTCATTGCGGTCGCGGCGGTGTGGACACGCAAGGGAAGTGACATTCCGACCTTCGAGGTTGCAGCGACGACGGTCCACCAAGGCGTCGGCGCGATGATCTTGGGACTCTCGACCGTGCTTGCGGTCTGGAGCTATCGGTTGTTAGCTGACGACGCCCCTGTTGCGGCGACAGCCGCCGCGACGTGAAGCCTTACTCCGTTCGCATCGTCGGTTTGATCGCTTCTTCGAGCGCCAAGATCGCGTAGATCGTGGCGAGGTCGGCCTGCGACTCTTCCCATCGGTCAGCGGAATTGATCCAAGCGCCATCCTCGCGCTGGCGAGCGGTGAGGGCAGCGATGAGATCTTCGCGCCACGCGCGGTTCGTCGTGACCGCGTCCGCCCCAGGCTTCGGGGCAGCAACCGGAATGACCTGCTGCTGCGATGCGAAAAGTGCCCGAGCCATCGCGTGGTAGTAGTAGTACAAGCCCTCTGGCCCGAGTCCGGGATTCTCGTCGAATGTGTAGTGCTGCGCGATCCACGCGAACGCTGCTTTCACGCGTGGGTCGTCGCGTGAGAGTCCCGCGTAGAGAAGACTCTTGAATCCTGCGTAGGTCATCGAACCGTACGAACGCAAACTGCGGGGCTGACCTTCCGGCATCTTCTCGCCGTATCTGCCTTCACCGGCCTTGTCGCTCGCGAAGCTCTCGCCACCGTTGGCGGGCGTGTACACGAAGCCGCCGTCGGCACTGCCCGACTTCGACCAGGCGCTGGCGTTTAGGCTCGGTAGATTCTGGGCTCGGGCGACAAAGGCAAGCGCCTTCTGCACCGCGGGATCATCGGGACTAACTCCTGCGTCGTGGAGCGCATCAAGCATGAACTGTGTGTTCGACAGGTCGGGACGCTTACTGTTGCCGTACCCCGCACCGCCGAACCAGTCTTGGTCGGGTGCCAGTCCCTCCGACTGGTCCCACTGATTGCGCTTCAGCCACGCGACGCCTCCTTGCAGTTCCGTCTCAAACTCGCGGTTGCCGCTCGCAGCGAGCGCGCTGACGACCGCGCTCGCAACATAGTTGCCGATCCCGGCCTGACTGGCACCGTCGTAGCCGCGCTCGCGAATTGCATCGACTACGAATTTCAGGGCTTTGCGGGTGACCGCGTCGTCGGTGCCAGCTTGTTCGAATGCCTTCGCGCCCATTGCCGTGACGGCGAGCGAGGCGCTCGCGACGCGTGGTTGGTCGGTGGGCTGCACCTTTTCCTTTTCCATCCACGCACCGCTTGCCCGCTGGGTCTTGCGAAGGTACGCGAGGCCAGCGTCGATCGCCCTACGTGCCTTCGTGAACGCGTCGCTCGTGAGCGGTACGTCCTCGGCACGAGTTGCTACGCGGTGAACCACGGGCAGCGGTTGGGCAATTGCGCGGGGAAGCAGCGGGGGTTCGCTGCGCGTGATCTTCTTCGCATCGATCCGCTCGTCGAGCGGCGCGGTTGGAGGGGCAAGGGGCTGGCCGACGGACTGCTGATGTTCCGAGCGCGCGGGGGACTGCGCGAGAGTCACAATCGCGAGCACTGCCGTCAGGGTTCCGAGCATTGGTACCTCCGCTGACCAGCGTAGCGGAGCGCACCTGAGCGACGCGACGCGCCGCTCAGGTGCAAGAATGCGCGGGGTTCCGCATCATTCGCCGAGTCGTCGCGCCTTCTGACGAACGGCACCGTTCAGACGTGTTGGGCTTGGTGCGGACCACGGCGCGCTAGTCGGTGGGCTTGTCTGGGCGCGCCTCGGTTCGGGTGACGCGGCTGATCTCAGCGTGCCCACGCTCGATTGCGGGCCGTTGACACCGTTCAGGCGTGGCGCCTCGGTCGAAGCACGAGGTTCTGATGTTGTTCGCCACCCTTCGAGCGCTCGGGCGGCGAGCGGACGCAGCGTCGCGGCGTCCGCTCGCATGGCGCGGAGAATCAAGGCGGACGGAATCGCTTGAAGCTTCGTGGGATCGCGCTCGATGACGATCTGAAGCATCACGAGATTGGTGATGTCTGCACCGGTCCGGCTGTCGGTGACCTGCACGGTGCGACCCTCAGCGATGAGAGCGAGCACGCCGTCGTGGGTGACGTGGCGACTCCGACTAGTGTCGTACAGACGGCGGTTCGGGTACTTGCGGATTCGAATCGGGTCCGATCCACCGGGCTGATTGCCGATGGAATGAACTCGGTCCGTTAGATCGCGAGCGACAACTTTGCTCGGTTCGACGATCGTTCCGTCGACTCCGGCTGACTGGGGGATGCCCGACATCCCCGACTGCGGTTGGTAGGTAGTCATGGCGGCCTCGCGTTCGCCGCGATCGCCACGCCCGATGCTGCGCCGGCACGAGAAGAGGCACCTTTTTCGAATCGCCGCGTTCGCCGCCGCTAACGAACCACGCCGTAGACGAGGTGCTCATAGGGGACGTCCCCCAGCTTGATCTCAACCGGAACGAAAACGAGGCCCTTGGTATCGGTCCCTGGCTTGACCGAACAGGTCAGCAGCAGGTTGCGGCCGTCCACCTTTTGATCGGCGATCGCGACCTCGATGAGTGGCGAGAGTGATCGCACGCCGGTCACCCGTTTCGTACCCACGTCTTCGAGCTCCAGCTCGAACGTGCCAGCGTTCCCCACGGCGAGCTTTCCGAACGTCGACCGAAAGGCGTCGACTTTGAACGGCGGCTTGATTTTCGTGGTGTCGTGCCGAACTCGGAGGTCGAGCAGGGGACAGTCGGATCGATCGGTCTCGATAATCAAGTACTTGGGTACCACCGTGCCCGGCTTTGTGAAGTCGTAGCGCAGCGAGTACTTACTCGCGGGCTGGTCCTTGGCGGGATCGAACCCCTCAAAAACGGGAGGAATCCCTTGCACCGCGACGACGCTGAAGGGCTTTCCGTCCCCCGCGACGATGTTGAACGTACCGCTCATGCGCTCCGGCGATTTGCGATCAACCAGGCCAGGCTGGGTATCGATGAAGCCGGGGACCGCGCGGATGGCGAGTGTCACTTCGGCTTCGATCTCGACCTTGAGCGGTTGTTTCTGACCGTCGCCGAGGTCGATCACCATGGTGACCGAGGCCATCTTGCGGATCGGTGCCTTCGACATCTTCATCGAAACGGGCATTTCGAGCGTGCCTCGCGCTGGAATCGACTTACCCAGAATGTCGACGCCGGTGCACTGGCAACTCGTGGCCGCCTGTTCGATCGTGACGGCGTGATCAAGCGGGTTCAGCAGCGTAAAGACCGCGGTGACGAGTTCGCCGGGCTTGACGAGTCCGACGTCTTTTTTCGCCGGCTCCGCAACCACCGGGCCTACAGGAAACTTCGGCTGCTGCGTTCGAGCTTGCCCCGGAGTTGGAGCGTGAGCGGGTGCCGGTGCTTGGTTCTCCATCTCAACGAGGGTCGCAACTGGAGTCGCAATCGCTGCGCCGGGAGTCGTCGCGACCTCGCGTCCGACGGCCGAAGTCACGATCAGAGCGACGGGGAGGAAACGAAAGAGCATGGTGAAGTTCCTAGAGGTGCACCGAATGAAACGTGGCGCGCATCCTACGGCGTCGAGGTGGGCGGTCGACGCGCGCCGACCGTTACACTGCCTCTATGCGCGCAATCGTGATCGTGAAGCAAGGAACGCCAGTCGCGGGAAACGTCCGTCTTGATCCGACATTTCCTGATCCGGTCGCGACGCCCGCCCACCTCGGACCGGTCGATGCGCTGGTACGAACCGAGGCGGTCGCGCTGAATCATCTCGACCTCTGGGTCGGCCGGGGACTTCCGGGCATCGATCTCACGTATCCGCGTATCGGCGGCTCTGACGGTGCCGGCATCATCGAAGCCGTCGGCTCGGGTGTCGATCCACGGTGGGTCGGGCAGCGGGTGTTGTTGAATGCCGCCGTGCCGAAACCGGACGCGCTCGTTCCCGGACGCGACCCATCTCCCGACGACATCATCATGATCGGCGAGCATGTGAACGGGTGTCTCGCCGAGAAGTTCGTCGCGCCCGTCGCGAACCTCCTAGCGATCGGTGACGCTGACCCCGTTCAGGCTGCCGCCTTTGGGCTCACCCATCTGACCGCGTGGCGCATGATGGTGCACCGGGCTGGTCTCCGACACGGCCAAAGTGTGCTCATCACTGGCATTGGCGGAGGAGTCGCTCTTGCGGCCCTGAACATCGCGCGACACTTCGGCTGCACGGTTATCGTCACAAGTCGTTCCGCGGGGAAGTTGGAGCGGGCAAAGGCGTTGGGGGCGCATCACGGAGTGCTCGACACGGGCGCTGACTGGTCGCGCGAGGTCCGCAGCGCGACGGGAAAGCGGGGTGTCGATCTCGTCGTCGATAGCGTCGGTAAGGCGATTCACGCTTCGTGCATCAAGAGCTTGGCCCGTGGCGGCACGTTTGCGACATGCGGATGCACGACCGGCTCCGACGCGACGACTGACCTCACGCGAATCTTCTGGAACCAGTTGCGACTGATCGGTTCGACGATGGGCGACATGACCGAGTTTCGGGAAGTGGCGGCTCTCTTCCGCTCGGGTGCGATACGGCCGGTCGTCGATCGAGTGTTCGCTCCCTCCGACGCGACCGAGGCCTACGCGCGCCTCGAAGCGGGGGAACAGTTTGGGAAGATCGTTGTGGATTGGCGATAAGCGCTTGACGATTCGCGCAAGAGATCTGTCTATACTCGGGGCTTCCCGAACCGCCGGTCGCAGGCAATCGCGTTTTCTGTTGCGCACATCTGTTCCGCACAGGTGGCTTGAGGTGAGAACCGCATGATTAGCCAGTCTAGCCAGTCTAGCCAGTCCAGCCAGTCCAGCCAGTCCAACGAGTCGACTCCAGAACGGAATCTCGAAGCACGTCCGGAAGTAACTCCGCACGTTTCTGCCACGCGATCCCTGTTGGGTGACGCGATCAGTGGTCCGTCGGCGACCGAGCGCGACGGCGAAGCCTCGCCCGCGCCGAGCCCAGCGACTCCTGATGCGGCACCCACTCCGGCCGCTGGTCCAGAGTCGGGGGCAGGTACGGTCACTGCACCGCCGCGCCCACGACCGGTCCGACCGACTCCGCAGACCCTCCCCCCATGGCGGGTACTGCTCCACAACGACGACATGAACGACATGGATTATGTCGTTGGCGTACTTGAACGAATAGCTCGGTTGCAGCGACCTGCCGCGACGCGGTGCATGGTGGAAGCGCATCGCCGCGGCGTCGGGCACGTGTTGACCACGCACCGGGAACGGGCTGAGTTGCTCGCTGAACTCTTCCGATCGTGCCGCCTCGTCGTCACGATCGAACCCGTCCGGTAAGCCAGAGCGTCGGTCGCTCCAGCCGGAAACGCCGCTGCGGTACTCCAATGAGGCGGCAGAGGTCGCGGCAGAGGTGGTGTATCAGGGCGCGGACGACTCATATCCGCGCTGGGCGGTAGCCCGCGCCCCCGCGCGAACACGATCTACGAAAGAAATTCTTCGCTTGGCGGTTGATGTCAGCACGATTCCGGCGCTTGGCGCTGGACGACCCGACGCCCCGCGATATGTTGCTAGGTGATTCCGCGCATACCGCGCGCCGGATGTGTGTTCGGTGCCGGGTTGGTGTCTGGCCAATTGGCGACCGACATTGTCGTCGTCAACAGGAGGATTTGTAATGACGAAGATTGGTATCACGCTGAGCCTGTCCGCGACCATCGCGGCACTCGGCCTTAGTACGGCGGCGCTCGCCGTCGACGTCGTTCAGAACGACGCTACTGTGTGCGGCGCTGACGCCGTTGATCCGAACGGTGGCTGCAATGTCGCTGGCAACCCGTTCCAAGACCTTGGAACGCTCGCCGACGGCATTCTGAACATCACCGGAACGTGCGGAACCTACGAGCCCGTCGCCACTCCTGGCGCTGGTAACACGACCCGCGACCTTGACTGGTTCTCGTTCACGCTCACGCAGGGCCGATTCGTCACGTTCACGCTCACGACGAACTTCGCTGCGCCGAATAACAACCCGGTGCTCTTCATCGGGACCGCGCCTGAGTGCCCGGGACAGCCCACGTTCTACGCGACGCAAGCAGCTAGCCCACAGACAGTTTCGTACTTCCTCGACGCTGGTACCTACACGACGATCTGTAGCAGCCCGCTCGAGCCGACGCCGCTGATACCGATCTACCCCTGCGCCCCGTACACACTCTCGATCGAGGTCGGCACCACCGAGAACACGACGACCTGCAATGCCGCCAGCCTGCCGTGCGGTCAGCCGCACGTTGCGTCGGGCTGCGACGACTACGGTTGCTGCGAGGCCGTCTGTGCCGCTGATCCGACCTGCTGCTCTGCGGCGTGGGATCTTGACTGCGTCGGCAACGACAGCGGTGGCGCGGTGCTCATCTGCGGCATCTTCATCTACACCTGCAACGCGACGGGGAGCTCGCCCGCGAACGACTGCCTCACGGTGGCCAGCGCCGTGACACTCCAGTGCGAAGAGGTCAGCGTCGCCTACAACACCACGAACGCCAAGACCGACGGCCCATCGAACACCGCGACCGGCGCGGCGTCGTACATGGGCAAGGACGTCTGGTACATCGTCAAGGTGCCGTTTGACGGCCAGTTGACAGTGAGCGCGTGCGACAATGTCGCCTTCGACCAGGTGATGGAGATCTATAACCTTGGCACCGACGCCACGGTCCTTGACCCCGCCACCCTTCCTGCCAAGTTCATCGGCCAAGTCGACGATAGCTGCGGCGTTACGGCGGGACTCGCCACGCTGACGCTCATCGACGCCGCGGCTGACAACTACTATCTCATCCGTGTTGGCGGCTTCGACACCGACGGTCTTCCCGCCACGCAGGGCGACATCGCCACGGGCTCGGGCACGATCAAGCTCTCGATGCAGCGCGTGATCTACACCACTGGCCCGCAGCAGGGTGTCATCACCATTGCGTCGGGTGCTCTGGGCGGACTCGGCCTTTCGAGCGGTGCTCTCTCGGCCGCTCAGCCGCGTCGTTGGAAGGCTGATGCCTTCACCGTGGGAACCGCTCCGGGTGGCGGCGTCTGGGAAATGACGCAGATCATTGGCAAGGGCTTCCAACCAGCTGGCGTGACGAACACTGATCTCAACTGGATCATCTGGAACCGCACCGGCGAAGCGAAGCCAGTGAACGGCGATCAGTTCCTCCAGGGAACTGTGCCATACCCCGCTGGCTACGACAACGGCATTGACTTCAGCGCCAACGCCTCGTTTGCCCTTCCGATCGCGGCCGGCACGATGCTCCCCGCCGGTAATTACTACCTCACGCTGTACGCCAGCAACCCGAACGACGCCAACCTCGGTGCTGGCACCGCCCCGTCGAACTGGGCTTGGTTTATCTACTCGAAGGACGGCATCAACCTGACCGCGGGCGGCCTCCATGGCTGGCGCTCAAACGATGCACTCAGCGCTGCTGGCTTCCTGTTCTACAACGGCCTCGGCACCTTCGCCGTGCAGACTGGCGATGATCCGAACGACCTGTACAACAACGTGTTCGACATCCTCGGCAAGGGCTGCGGCGCGGAAACGACCCCGTGCCCAGCCGACGTTAACAACGATGGCGTGGTTGACGCGAGCGACCTCGGTATCGTCCTCGGTGGCTGGGGTGGCGCTGGCGTCAGCGACGTCAACGGCAACGGCGAGACCGACGCTAGCGATCTCGGCATTCTCCTGGGCTCATGGGGCCCCTGCGCACCGTGATCCACGCTTGACTGGATCGATCGAGATCCATCAATGACGATCTCACGACCCCCCGGCAGTTCGCCGGGGGGTCTTTTCGTTTCGGCACTGCTGGGTAACAACTACTCGGCTGACCGTCCCGCGCGGTCGCGAATCTCTATCCTGCGGATCCCGATCGTCGTCGTGCGATTCACCTTGGGTTGCAACCGCCGCCACGGCAACCCCAATATGAGCCGACAGGAGCCATCCCCCAGTGCGAGTTTTCCTAGGAGTCTGTGTCGCTCTCATCCTCGTGGTTGGTGCAGCGCTCGTCATCGCTGGCCAAAAGGTGAAGGATTGGCTGCCCTCGTTCGACACCGCGTCCAAGGCCACCCAAGTTCGCCTTCAAGGCGTTACGGTGGGCCCGCTCGTAGAAACCGCGTCGGCGCCAGGCGACATCAGTCCCTTCGTCAAGGTGAACATCTCGGCCGAAGTGTCGGCCCGCATCCTCGAGTTGCCGTTCCGCGAAGGTGAACGCGTCTCGAAGGGTGAAGTTGTCGTCCGGCTCGACGCTCGCGAATACAAGGCCGACCTTGAGGCCGCACAAGCTCGCCGCGACAGTGAACGGTTTCGGTTACAGGCGGAGCAGTCGCGCATCGCCGGACCCGTCGCGGGGCTCGAGAATGCTCAAGCTGTCTTAGAACGACAAGAGTCGCTCTTCAAGAGCGGTGACGTGTCGCGCCAAGTGGTCGATGACGCGGTCACGCGGGTTCGTGATCTCGAAGCGCAAGTGCAGTCGTCGCGGCATTCGATCAACATCGTCGAGAGCCAGATTGCCGGTGCGGAAGCCGCGATTGAACGAGCGCAGAAGGCCGTCGACAAGTGCGTGATCTCAGCACCGATGGATGGCATGATCACCGTGCTCAATGCCGAGGTCGGCGAGCTGGTCGTCGTCGGCACCATGAACAACGCTGGCACAGTCATTCTCTCGATCGGTGATCTATCCCGCATCAAGCTCGACGCGAAGGTGAACGAGGCTGACATCGCCCGAGTGAAGCGCGACCAGAAGGCGCATGTGCGGATCAACGCATTCAAGAACGTCGTCTTTGACGGCGTCGTGATCAAGGTGCCGCTCGCGCGCACCGACCTGCGCGACGCGTCCGGTTCGAGTGGCTACTTCAAGGTCGAAGTAGAGGTTGAGCCAAAGGTCGACAAGCAGTTGCTGTCCGGCCTGGCCGCGAACGTCGACATCGAGATTGATGGACACAGCGGCCTCACGTTGCCGAGTCAAGCGATTCTTGAGAAGGCCACCGACGAGCTGCCCGAAGATCTGCGCCGGGCCAACGAACTCGTCGATCGCGCGAGGCGAACGACGTCAGTGGTGTTCCGAGTGGTTGATGGCAAAGCGCTGATTACTCCGGTTCAAACTGGCCCAAGCAATCTCACTGAAACGCTCATCGTCAAGGGTCTCAAAGAAGGTGATGTTGTCGTCACCGGCCCATACAAGGTGCTTGAGAAGCTGAAGAACGACGAATCGGTCGAGCCAGAAAAGACGACCGAGCCCAAGACCGGCGCGAAGCCTGCCGAGGCGGTCGCGTCGTCCAAGCCAGCGGGCGGCGGCTGACGCATGCTCATCGAGCTCAAGGACATCGCGAAGATCTACCGTGTCGGCGTTGAGACGATTCACGCGCTGCGCGGTGTGTCGTTGTCGATCGATCGCAACGAGTTCATCGCGATCATGGGATCTTCGGGCAGCGGCAAGAGCACGCTGATGAACGTGCTGGGCTGCCTCGATCGCCCAACGTCGGGCGAATATCGACTGACCGGAAAACTCGTGAGCACAATGAGCTCGGCCGAGCTCGCCCAAGTTCGCAACGAGCAGATCGGATTTGTGTTCCAGAGCTTCGAACTGCTGTATCGCCAGAGCGCGCTTCAAAACGTTGAGTTGCCGCTGATCTACGCTCGTGAAGGAATCTGGGGCTGGCGCTCGCGGCGCAAGCGCGCGGTCGAAGCGCTTGAGCGCGTTGGCCTCGGCAATCGAATGACCCACCGTCCGAACCAGCTCTCCGGTGGACAAAAGCAGCGCGTCGCGATCGCTCGAGCGATCTTGAACCGCCCGTCCATCGTGATGGCCGACGAACCGACGGGGAACCTCGACAGCGCGACTACGCTCGACATACTCGCGCTCTTTCGCCAGCTTCACAGTGAAGGCCAGACAATCTTGATCGTGACGCATGAAAACGAGGTCGCCGCCCACTGTCATCGTGTGATCCGATTACGCGACGGCGCGATCTTGTCCGACCTTCCAATCGAACAGGACGCAGCGGGCGCATTCACCCACGAAGTCAACGCGCGACAGGACGAGCGCACGCGCCTGCTGAAGAAGGCACCGGAGACCGCTCCGTGCTGAACCCACTTTTTTTCATTCAGGCGGTCGGACTCGCGCTAGCGCAAATCTGGGCGAACAAGGTGCGCTCGATGCTGACCGCGCTCGGCATCATCGTCGGCGTCGCGAGCGTCACTGCGGTGATCGCGACCTTGATGGGATTAAAGACCAAGGTGTTAAGCGAGTTCGAGAGCTTCGGCGCGAGTAAGATTTTTATCTTCCCCGACCGGCCCGACAACGCGCCGCGCAACGCCTATCCGTGGGAGAAGATTCGCCTGACCCCCGACGAAGTGCGAGCGATAAGCGACGGAGCGCCGTCGGTCAAGGCCGTCACGCCGATCACTGAAGTCGGGCTCTCGGTCGAAAGCGATCGCGAGAAGCTCGACAGTGTCTCGATCGTCGGCATTTGGCCTGATTGGCACGAGTGCGAGAAGCGCGGCATGTTGAGCGGTCGGCCGTTCTCGCGCATCGACGACGATCAAGCGCGGCAAGTTTGCCTCGTGAACGAAGCGGCAATCAAAGAGCTTCAGCTTCCCAACGAGCCCACGGGAGAGCACCTGCTCTTGGGCGGGCGGCGATTTCTCATCGTTGGGGTTGTCGAAACGGTCACAAGCGCGATGTTCGGCCGAGGCGCGAGTCAGAGCGAGATCTTCGTGCCGTTCTCTGTCGCAGAGAAACTACAAGACAAGAACTTCTTCATGCGCATCTCGGCGCTTATCAAGAGTCCCGAACTTGCCGACGAGGCGAAGAGCGAGATTCGCTTCGTTCTGCGGCGCTCCCGCGGGCTCACCGGTTCCGATCCCGACACGTTCCAGGTCGAAGCCATTGATCAATACATCGAGAAGTTCAAGGCACTGGCAGCAAGCGTGACCGCTATCGCCAGCGGCATCGTCGGTATCAGTCTGTTAGTTGGTGGCATCGGGATCATGAACATCATGCTCGTCTCGGTCTCGGAGCGCACTCGGGAGATCGGACTCCGCAAGGCAGTTGGCGCCACGCCCGGCGCGGTGCTGATGCAGTTTCTGCTGGAAGCTGTGACGCTCTGCCTCGCTGGCGGATTCGTTGGTGTCGCGATTGGGCAGGCGCTCGCCTTCGGCCTGACGAAGATTCCGAACGCCGGGCTCGACAAGGCCGAGGTTCCCCTGTGGGCCGTGTTCATGAGCTTCGGATTCTGCGCTTTGGTCGGCGTGGTATTCGGCATGTTCCCTGCGATCAAGGCTGCCCGCCTCGATCCGATCGAGGCCCTGCGTCATGAGTGATCGCCGTTCGCGGGCCTTCATAGCCGCGATGCTGGTCTCAACGATCTGTTGCGGTTGTACGCAAGGGCTCTTTGACAACGATCGCACGACGTACCGCGTCGCACCCGAGCGACTGAAGAAGATCGCGATGACCGACGTTGTGGCCGAATCGAAAGCTCCCCCGGTGGACGCCGACGAAGCGACGCGCAACGCGCTCGCGAAGGGCGACCCGATGCCAACGTGGCCAGCGCGCATGGAGATATCACTGGCCGACGTGCGCGAGTCAACCCTGAAGAACAACCTCGACTTGCGCACACAACTCGTCGAACCTGCGATTGCGCGACGAACCCTCGATGCAGAGCGAGCGAAATTTGAGGCAACGCTTATCGCGTCGTACCTCCGTAGCGGCGCAAACCAATTCACCGATCCCGCGTTCGGCGATCCGGTCGATTCCGATACCGCGTCACTCGGCGTTCAGGTGCCGCTTATCACGGGCGGCACGATCGACGTACTAGGTCAACTCCAGCGGGTCGACACAAACGGTGGTGTCAGCCTCGACGGCTCGGGGGGATGGGGCTCAGGGGTCGGCTTCTCGATCAGCCAACCGCTGCTTCGAAATGCTGGCGCCGCCGTGAATACCGCGTCGATTCGTATCGCCGAGCACGATGGCCAGATCGCGTCTGCGCGCACGAAACTCGAAACGATTCGTATTCTGGCTGACGCCGACAAAGCGTATTGGAGCCTCTACGGCGCGTTCCGAGACCTCGAAGTGCGGCAACAACAGTTCGAACTCGCGCGAGCTCAGCTTGAACGAGCAAGGCGGCGCGTGCTCCAGGGAGACGCTGCCGAGATTGAGGTCACGCGAGCGGAGAGCGGACTGGGCGGAACGCTCGAGAACATCATCGTTGCGACGGCGACGCTGAAGGAACGCGTACGCGCGTTGAAGCGTCTAATGAATCGGCCCGATCTTCCGATCGAGAGCGAGACGTTGTTAGTTCCGGCCACGCTGCCTAATCCACTCGGCCTCAAACTCGATTCCACCGACCTCGCGAATCGGGCCGTCGAGAATCGCATGGAAATGCTCGAACTCGAGCTCAGCCTCGCGTCGCGTGCCATCGAGATCGAAGTGGCGCGCAATCAGACGCTGCCGGTGTTCGCACTCGACTACTCCTACACGCCCTTCGGACGCGGCGACGGCTTTGGCTCGGCGTTCTCGAACATCGGCGACTTCGAAGAAGACGCGTACACCTTCTCGCTCAACGGACAGATACCGCTCGGCAACGAGGTGGCGAAGAATCGGCTCGGCCGCGCCGTGCTCCTCCGATTGCAGCGCCTCGCCACCAAGGACGCGCGTCGCCAGTCGATTCGCACGGAAGTCTTCGACGCAGTCGTACGGCTCGAAACCGCGTGGCAGCGAATTCTTGCTGCACGCCTAGAAACGACGCTCGCAGCGCGGACGTACGAAGGCGAAAAACGACAGTTCGACGTCGGTGTGCGTACGAGCCAAGACGTGCTCGATGCGAGCGCCCGACTCGCCGACGCGCAGAGCCGTGAAGTGAACGCGCTGGCTGGCTGGCAAAATGCGATGGTCGATATTGCATTCGCAACCGGCACGCTGCCGGGGATGGCTGGTGCGCAGTGGGCTGCCATCGATGTCGATGAACTTGATCGCGCGTCCTGGGGCGATCTCGATGTGCCGCGCGAGTGAGAGTCCGTTTCAGTGATTGAGCCGAGGCAGCGCCGCCGCACCAAGATCGCGGAGTGGCTCTTCCATATCGTCGTCGTCGCGCAGTGCGATGAACGCGGCTGATAGGGCTGAATCTGAGTTGCGTGTAATGCGCACTCCGAAGCGCACCATCGCGGCGGCGATGGTCGCGGCGTAGAGCCGAGCTGCGCGGTTCCGCTCGGCGGCTGTGCCTCCGCCTTGCCGCAGCGCCTTGAATGCGACCTTTAACGCGATGAGCTGCTCGATCGTCGTGCTCGTCGCTGAGATCGCAGCGGCCGCCGACGTGCTGCCCGGGACAATCTCGGCAGCGAGCCAATCGGTCGCGGCGCGGCCAGGACGTGAAGCGGCGTCAAGCGCCCAGCGAAACGCCGAACTCAGGTCGGGGCGGTCGTTCGTCACACGCCCTCCACGGCCGCGAGCAAGAGCCGGATCTCGTCCGCGACGGACTCCGACTCACCGAGCGATGCTCGAAGTTCGGTCAAGAGCTGATCGACGAAGAGCCGTCGGCCAACGATCGCTAGGTGCGCCGCCTGCCCAACCGACGCAAGATCGTGTTGGATGAGTAGCTCGGCGAACTCGACGGGCTTCTCGCCGAGAAGCCGTGGGCGCAGTGTCCGCTGCTCGAAGATCGTCCATGCAAGTTCATGCCCCTCGGCGCGGGCTTGTTGCGCGGCGCGCTCCGCCGCCGTTCGAATGAGCTGCGCTGCCCAGTGCGCGTCGAACGCGCGCTCCGCTGTCGCGAAATTCTTCGTTGCGGCGTCGTCGATCTCAGCGCTTCCGAAGTGCGACGGAGCGCCCTGACTCGGCTGACGCTTCTGACTCTTCTGTTGGCGGACTCGATCACGAACGTAGTTCACGACGCTCTGCCGCAGAAGCGACCGAAAACGACCGCGGCGACGGTCAGCCGACGCGAGCAGGGACCGTCCTAGAAGCACGTCGGCGACGAATCCTTGGGTCAGATCAACTGCATCCTGCGACGACTGTCCGGTTGCTCGAACGAACGCAAAGATCGGACCCCAGTAGCGCTGCGTCAACGCCTCGAGGCCTTGCCGCGCATCCGCGCCCTGCCCTGACGCGGCTTCCAGCAGCGACCAGTTGGTCGCTGAGTTGCTCAGATCTTTTGGCGAGCGGTCGGCGGGCATGGGAGAAACGAACCGGGGCCAGCTGCGGGGGAGTGCTGCAACAGAACATACGGAAAATCAGTCCGTCTCTTCGAAGCGGAATTACGAAAAACGAAAGACCGCGCACAGCGAGTGTGCGGCCGAATGGCCGCTACGGAGCGCTCAAACGA
>JAWXCC010000278.1:0-16461 GCA_034440475.1 Phycisphaerae bacterium
CCGAGCCGCCGCCACCGCCCCCGTTGTTGCCTTGCTGAATCGACTCGCTGAGGTTGAAGCTTGGTGCGTTGGCGAAATACGGGACCTCAAAGATGAGGTCGCGGATGTCGTAGACAATCGTGAGTGTCTTCTGCCGCAGCGACTCGTCGCTCGCGACGACGACGACGCCATCCTCGACGGAGTACTGCGGTCGGTTGGATTCGTCAGAACCGATCTGCTCAAGGATGCGCTTGAGCGCGACCTCCGCCGGGACGTCGTTCAACTGAAGCGTGACGGTGTCCTCCGGACGAACACTGATCGCCTCAAGCGCCTTCCAGTCAGGATAGAACTCAACGCCAGTCACCTGCTTCATGTAGGCGACAACTTGGTCGAGTTGATTGTTGTTGAAGTTGACGCTGATCGTCTTCCGCAGATCCATCATCGACTGACGAGTCGCCTCCGACTCGGACCAGCCTGCGGCGCCGGAACGCATCCGCGAGAGCTGCGGCCAATCCTCGGGATACTGCATCAGACCGGACAGCGAACGCAAGCCTGGGCCGCTCAGGTTGCGGTGCGGTGGAATCTGTGCAGCGACATTCTCGTTCAACTGCTGAACGATTCCGACTTCCTTCTGCCGCGTGAACTCGGATTGTTGACGGAAGAGAATGAGCGGCTCAAGCACGTCGCGCAACGCAAGCGCGCTCGGATTATTCTTGTCGAGGAACAAGAGTTCCTCGACGACTTGCAGCGCCTCTTCGTACTTGAGTTCAAGCTGAAGCTGCCGGACGCGGCGGATTCCCTCGTCAATTTGACGCTGTCGTGCGGTGGTCGCGGCAGCGCGAAGTCGCTCAGCCTCGCCAGCAGCAGTCTTCCGATTCTGGTCTTGGTTCTGGAGGTCGCTCTTGGTCTCGAGGTCAGTGACCTGAGCAATCGTGTCGTCGATCTGCTTGGCCATTCCCTCGTATTCCGTCGGCGCGAGAAACGCCTTGTCGCGATCGAGGCGACTGCGAGCCGCGAGAAGCTTCGTCTTCGCCGCACCGAAGTTGCCTGCGGTGACGAACTCCTGCGTCTGCTGCATGTCGGCTTCGAACATGACCTTCGCGCGATCCCGACGAAGGTTGTATTCAGCGTCAACACCGCTCAGGGTTGAGCCCTGATCCATCGCGGCTCGCGCAGCCGCGACGCCGGCGATTGCTTCCTTGTCGCCCGGATTCGCGTTCAGCACTGCGGTCCATTTGTCGAGCGCTGTCTGCCACTGGCCGGTTGCGGCTGCTGTCTTCGCAGCGTCACGATCAGTGTCCTGCACAGGCCGGGCCGCGACGGCCGCCTGAAGTCCAAAGTTCGAAGCGCCCCCTCTTGTTGAGGGCCCTGCAGTATCGAGTCCAGCGAACGGAAGTCCGCCAATGGTGGTTGCCGCAATGAGTGTCGAAAGCACACTTGAGCGGCGGAGAGGAAGAATGAAGCTCGCAGAGGACTCGAACGACCTATTCATGCGGGACTCCCGATGGCGGCTTGGTCTGCAACTACTCGCAGACTTTCGGCGGAAAATACGAACGACGGCAAGTCGTTCCGCGTTGCGCAGCGGCGCAGTTGCAGTGCTTCTGTGATTTTGTGCGGTCTGAGAGCGATCGTTCGCGCTCATGCCGCTTCGAGGACGGGGCGGCAGACTACTTCCGCTAGCGCGCGTCCGCAAGCGTGTCAACCTCGGCGCGACGCTCCAACACCTTTTGTTCCAAGGAGTTCGCGTGCTCCGCCTCGGGGGACGCAACGCGTCGTTCGGAATCGATGACGGACGCGCGGAGCCGCCTCTGGTTCGTCAAAGATTGTCGACGACACCTGAAGCCGCGTGCGGCGCAGAAGGCTCTCGGGTCTCACTGTTCCGCGATGCCGTCACAGCGCGGCACCGACCCGTACGCGCTCGCCGCACGGACCGTGAGACTCCCCGCGGGGAAAGAACAGGGGCCGACGCACGTCGGGGTCGGCGACGCATATTCGTCCGACGTATGCAATTCAGCGGCGCGAAACTACAGCGACGCCGGGACTGTTTCCGCCCGAGGCGGCGCAGCACGCCGCCGGATCTGTATCGCCGCTATCTCTTGTTTCGACAGAACCTTCTGACTCTGCATCATCGCGACAAAGCAGTCGAACAGGTAGTCGGAGTCGTGCGGTCCCGGGCTCGCCTCTGGGTGGTACTGCACACTGAAAATCGGCTTCGACCCGTGGCGAAAACCAGCCACGGTCCCGTCGTTCAAGTGCATGTGAGTCGCCTCGCCACCAGCGGCGACGAGCGACGCCTCATCGACGCAGAACCCGTGATTCTGACTGGTGATCTCGACGCGACCGGTTTGCAGATTGCGGACGGGCTGATTTGCGCCGCGGTGTCCGAACTTCAATTTCCACGTCTTCGCGCCAAGCGCGAGAGCAAGCAATTGATGCCCAAGACAGATCCCGAAGGTGGGGACGACTCCCGCAATTTCCCGAAGCGTACGAATCGTCGATTCGACGACCGCTGGATCTCCCGGACCATTCGAGATGAACAATCCATCCGGTTTCTGCGCGAGAATCTCGCTGGGCGAGGCGCTGTAGGGCATGAATCGCACCTCGCAGCCCCGATCCACCAAGTGCCGGTAAATGTTGCGTTTTGCGCCGCAATCAAGTGCGACGACGCGGAATCGTGGCGCACCGGCTGGCCGAAGCGACTCCGGTGCCCACGCACCCAAATTTTCGGTCCAGATCCCGCACTCGGACGGGCTGACCTCCGCGGCGAGATTTCGCCCCGCCATCGACGGACTGCCCTTCGCGGTACGGACGAGGTCGACATCCGTCGGTCCCGACTCGGTCGAGACGACCCCGCGCTGTGCGCCGAGCGTCCGAAGCATGCGAACGAGGGCACGCGTGTCGATTCCTTCAATTGCCGGGACTCCCGCGTGCTCAAGCCACGCGCCGAGATCTGCGTTTGAACGGTAGTTCGATCGAACTCGCGACAATTCGCGTACGACGAAGCCAGAAACGCAGGGAGCAACACTTTCGAAGTCTTCGGCTCCGACGCCGTAGTTGCCAATCTGCGGCGCGGTCATCACCAAAATCTGACCTGTGTAGCTCGGATCCGTGAGCGCTTCTTGATAGCCACAAAGGGCAGTGTTGAAGACGACTTCTCCGGTTCGAACGACAGATGCTCCGAACGAGCGGCCGTAAAAGACCGCCCCGTTCTCGAGCGCGAGACGGGCAGGCGACGCAATGGTCGGTTCCATATGCCCGCATCGTAACACTGACGCCTGCCGCACCGAATCGCCACCGCCGCAGACCTAGAGGGCGAGTGCGCGTCTTACACTCGCCCCGTGCGCAGCCTTTTTGAGCAAGCGGTCGAGATCGCGGCGGGACACGTGCTCGTCGCGGTCGAGCGTGGGGTCGACGCGTTCCCCGAAGGCTTGCTCTACGCACTCCCGGCGTCTCTCACGGACCTGCGCGACGGGGAGCGCGTGACCGTCCCCCTCGGACCCGGCAACCGCCCTACCGCGGGGTACGTCATCCGCCGCGCGTCGGCAGAAGAAGCGGCCGCGCTCGACCCGCGAAAGGTGAAGCGCGTCGTCGCTCGAGACGGCGACACGCCCCCACTTCCCGGTGAGCTTGTTCAACTCGCTCGCTGGATCAGCGGCTACTACTGCTGTCCGATTGGAATCACCGTCAGCTCGCTCTTGCCTGCGGCCGTACGCCGCGCGGTTGGAACCGTGACCCGCACGTTCATCGATCTCGGCGGTCCGAGCGAACTCGTTGGGAAACTGCCTACGAAGCAGCGGGAACTCCTCGCATTCGTCGCTGGTCTAGCGCTGTCAGAGCTGCCTATCGAGAGTCGTGAGTTGTTAGCTCGTGCTAGCATCGCTACGCCAGCGCCGCTGAAATCGTTAGTCGCCAAGGGTCTGCTGCGCGCGGAGCGACGCACGGAAGTCGAGGCGAAGTTCGAGCGTGCCGGGCTCGCGGAGGGGTGCGCCCCGGCGCTCACGACGACCCAACGTTCTATTGTCGATTCAATCGCAGCGCGGTTTGCAGACGGCTTCAGCCAGCACCTCCTCTACGGCGTTACTGGCAGCGGCAAGACCGAGGTGTACATACAGCTCATTGAGCGCACGCTAGCCCGGGGCCGCTGCGCGATCGTCCTCGTGCCCGAGATCGCGCTCACGCCGCAGACTGGTGGTCGACTCGTCTCGCGGTTCCCTGCGCGCCGCGTCGCGATCTTGCACTCGGGCCTGACCGCTGCTCAACGGAATCACATGTGGACGATCGTCGCGAAAGGTGAAGCCGACATCGTCATCGGCGCTCGCTCGGCAATCTTCGCGCCGGTCCGGGACGGCAAGCTCGGACTCGTCATCGTCGATGAGGAGCATGATTCGTCGTACAAATCTGACCAGGCGCCGCGCTATCAAGGTCGGGATGTCGCGCTGCGGCGCGGTCAAATTGCAGGGTGTCCGGTCGTACTCGGTAGCGCAACGCCGTCGCTCGAAAGCTGGTTCAACGCGACGCGCACGACCGCGACGGGAAGCAGCATTTGCACGCTGCATCGCATGCCGGAGCGTGCCCCCGGTTTGTCAGTGCCCAAGGTCTATGTCGTCAATTTCGCCGAGGAACGTCGTCGTTACCGCGACCGGCGCGTGCACCTGATTGGTCCAACGCTCAAGGACGCTCTTGACGCCGCACTGAAAGCTGGCGGTCAAGCGGTCATCCTGCTGAATCGACGCGGCTATGCGAATTACGTCTCCTGCGCGGCAGGCGACTGCGACTGGGTAATGCGCTGCGACCACTGCGATGCCGGCATGGTGTGCCATCGCGCTCGCTTTGACACACAAGACGGCACGGTCGGAAAGCGCGACTACACCCGGTGCCACCACTGCGACAGTGAATTGCGGCTGCCCAAGGACTGCCCGCAGTGTGGAAAGCGCGTCAACGTCTTCGGCCTAGGAACGCAGCGCGTCGAAGAGGAACTCGAGCGGCTCTTCCCACAACTCGTCGAAGGCAAAACGATGCTCCGCGTTGACGCCGACGCAATGCACGACGAAATGGACTTTCGCGACGCGCTCGAGCGGTTCGCGAGTGGCGACGTCCGTGTTCTTCTCGGAACCCAGATGATCGCGAAGGGACTGGATTTTCCTAACGTTCGTGTGGTAGGCGTCATCAGCGCCGACACGGCGCTTCACATGCCCGATTTCCGCGCTGCCGAGCGCACGTTTCAGCTGGTCAGCCAAGTTTCGGGTCGCTGCGGCCGCGGTGAGCACGCCGGAGTCGCCATCGTTCAGACATTCCAGCCAAACACGCCTTCGATCGTGCTTGCCGCGAAACACGACTATGAGCGCTTCGCAGAACTCGAACTCGCGGACCGCGCGAAGTTCGCGCTTCCGCCCTCGCGTCGTCTAGCCCGCCTCGTGGTCCGCGACGCTGGCGAGACGCGGTCGGCCGAGCGAGCCGAAGCCCTCGCCCAGGCGTTGCGCGGCATGTGCGGTGTGGGGCTCTTCACGGCGATTGAAGTGCGCGGCGCGAGTCCCTGTCCCATCACCCGCATCGCGAATCGATATCGCCATCAAGTGGAGGTGTTCGCCCCGAACGCCGCCGAGCTCAGTCGCTTCCTCACCCGAGCGCGGAACGACGGTCTCTTCAGCGGGCGGCTGAGCCTCGGTGAAGATCTTGCGATCGATGTCGATCCGGTCTCACTGATGTAGCTAGCGCGGCCGCTTAAGTGCCCTCGAGCGCGGCGCGAGCCGCGACCGAACATCATCCAAACATCGCGCCTCCCATCTATGCGCTCGCAGGCCCATCTCGTACATTGGTAAGGCTTCACGTTGGGTGTGAAGCGGCCGTGCGTGCCGCATTCCCGCCCGACGGTCGGCCTACCCGACCGGTCCCCAGCATCGGCTGGATAACGGGATGGGAAGATCGAGTGAGCTCGGGTTGGAATCGCACGTTTTCTCGCATCGGAGTTTGCACGAATGTCGGCCGACCACGCCGCTGAATCCACACCGGGGCGCTCGTCCGCCTCGACTTCAAAGCCCGCGACTTCAACGTCCGCAGGAGCCGCATCCGCGTCTCTCCAGTCGGTGAACGGCTGGTCCGGCGACTTCATTGACGGCCTGTACAACCAGTGGAAACGCGATCCCAATGCGATTGACGCGCAGTGGAATCAGTTCTTCCTCGGCTTTGAACTGGCGCTCGCTCGCTCGAGTGGAGAGTCTGCCGCTCCGTCCACACGGTCGTCGACCGACGCAACGCTCGCGAACGACGCGCAGCGCCACGTGGATCGACTCATCGACGCGTATCGCGCGATCGGCCACTTCGCGGCCCAGATCGATCCACTTGGCACGGAACGCCCCTTTCCAACCGCACTCAATCTCGAGTCGTTTGGCCTCGCGGACGGACAACTAGGCGACCGCTTTGATCCAGGTTCTCTCCCGCTCACCGCGCCAGCAACACTGGGCGAAATTGTCGAATGCCTCGAGGCAACGTACTGCCGCACCATCGGCGTCGAGTTCTATCATCTCGGGAGTGCAGAGCAGCGACGTTGGCTTGAAAAGCGCATGGAGACTGTGCGCAATCGGCCAACATTCTCGCCCGAATTACGGCTGCATCTCCTCGAACAACTCATCGAAGCCGATGGCTGCGAGGGATTCCTTGAGAAGCGCTACATCGGAAAGAAGCGATTCGGCCTTGAAGGCGGCGAGTCGCTCATTCCGCTGCTCGACCAGATCGTCGAACTCGCGCCAGCGAATGGCGTGCGCGAGATCTCGATGGGCATGGCGCATCGCGGACGGCTGAACGTGCTCGCGAATATCCTGAACAAGAAGTGGGACCAGATCTTCACTGAGTTTGAGGACGCATGGGCCGACGATTTCGTCGCGGGCGGCGGCGACGTGAAGTACCACCAGGGCTACTCGACCGACCACACGACGTCGACGGGTCAAGTCGTACACATCACGCTCGCCGGAAATCCATCGCACCTTGAGTTCGTGAATTCGGTTGTCCTTGGTCGCTGTCGCGCGAAGCAACAACTCGCGAACGACATCAATCGCGATCAAGTCATCCCCATCTTGATTCACGGCGACGCAGCATTGCCGGGCCAAGGCATCGTGGCTGAGTGTCTCAACATGATGAGACTCGACGGCTACACCGTCGGCGGCACGATTCACGTCGTGATCAACAACCAAGTTGGTTTTACGACCGATCCGAAAGACGACTGGGGCGGCAACTACTGCACTGATCTCGCGAAGGGATTCGAGGCACCGATCTTCCACGTCAACGGCGACGACGTCGAAGCGTGCGCTTGGGTCGCGCGTCTCGCGATTGAGTGGCGACAGACGTTCAAGACGGATGTGTTTGTCGATCTCGTGTGTTACCGCAAGAACGGACACAACGAAACCGACGAACCGAACTACACCCAGCCACTGCTCTACGCTCGCGTCCGCAAGCAGAAACCCGTGATGCAGAAGTATCGCGATGAGTTGACGCAGGCCGGATTGGTAACGAGTGAACGATTCACTGAACTCCATCAGCGGCTCGTGGCTGGACTCGATGAAGCGCAGAGTCGCACGAAGCAGCAGCCAGTTTTGCCGCGCGTGAAGCCGTTCCAGTCGATTTGGTCTGGCTTTGAATCGACGTATTCGCCTGCCGTCGTTGACACCGGCGTACCCGCAGAGCGATTGCGCTCAATCGCCAAGGCGCTGGGCCACGTCCCCGAATCGATCGGCGCGCACAAGACCGTGACGAAGCTCATGCAAGCGCGGGCAGCGGCGGGCGACGATGACTCAGCTCCTATCGAGTGGGCGACCGCTGAGTTGCTCGCGTATGGCTCGCTGCTGCTGGAAGGGCACGGAATTCGGCTCACCGGCCAAGATGTCGAGCGTGGCACGTTCAGCCATCGACATGCGGTTGTCTGTTGCCAAGAGACGAACCTGAAGTACGTCGCGCTGAACCATCTCGGTGCAGCCCCCGGTGCGGCGCAGGCGCAGATCGAAGTCCGTAACAGCCCACTGAGTGAGTCTTCATGCGTTGGTTTCGAGTACGGCTACTCGCTCTCCGACCCGCGCATGCTCGTGATCTGGGAGGCGCAGTTCGGTGACTTCGCGAATAGCGCCCAAGTGTTGCTTGACCAGTTCCTCGCGAGTTCCGAAGTGAAGTGGAAGCGATCGAGCGGACTCTGCTTACTGCTTCCGCACGGCTACGAAGGACAAGGTCCGGAGCACAGTTCAGCGCGACTCGAACGATTCCTACAGCTCTGCGCCGACGACAATATGCAGGTCGTCTATCCATCGACGACGGGGCAGATGTTTCATCTCCTCCGCAAGCAGATCAAGCAGCGCTTCCGCAAGCCGCTCATCGTGATGAGTCCGAAGAGTTCGTTGCGACTTCCGGCAGCGATGAGCAAGTTCAACGAACTCGTTGGCGGCCACTTCCATGCAGTGTTGTCCGACCCGCTGTTCTCGGCGGGACGCGAGGGAGCGTTCGATCCGAGCGCCGTCACGAAGGTTCTCCTCTGCTCGGGCAAACTCGCCCACGAACTCATCGCGTGGCGCGAGCGCACCGAAACCCGAACCACCGCAGTCGTCCGAATCGAACAGCTCTATCCCTTCCCCGATGCGGCGCTGACTGAAGTGCTCAAGCTGTATCCGAAGGCGGAGCGGTTTGTCTGGGTGCAGGAAGAGCCGCGCAACATGGGTGCGTACCGTTTCTGCCAAGCGCAACTGCAAGAGCTCTGCGGTATCCAAGTGAATTTCGTCGGACGCCCCGACAGCGCGACGCCCGCATGCGCTTCGCCGAAACTCCATACCGCCCAACAAGACAAGATTCTTCTCGAAGCTATGGGGCCCTCCAAGGCGGGTGCTCCCAAGAGCGCGAAAGCGCATTGATTCTGGCGCATCGCTTGGCCATCACGCCCCTCTTCGCTTCTCCGAAACTCGACAATAGATAATAGATAGCTCCCTTCATATGCGAATCGACGTCACCATTCCGAGTCCTGGCGAGTCCATCTCCGAAGTCACTCTTGGCTCGTGGCAGAAGCAGTCGGGCGATTGGGCCGAGCAGGACGATGTGCTGGTTGATATGGAAAGCGACAAGGCGCACTAGAGTTGCGCGCGCCAGCGGCTGGTCTTTTGGCAATTGCCGCAGCGAGCGGCAGCGAGCAGAAAGTGGGTGCCACGGTGGCGACAATCGATACAGCGGCTGCGAAACCAGCGAGTAACTCGACGAATTCGCCGGGGGCAACGACGCCGGGACGAGCTACAGCGAGTGCCGAAGCGAAGCCCGCAGCGAGCGCCGAATCGCATGTGCGTGCCAGCTCGGTTGCGAAGAAGATCGCTGCTGATTCAGGCGTCGACCTTGCGAACGTCTCTGGCTCGGGTCCGGCTGGCCGCGTCATGAAAGCTGATGTGCTGTCTGCGGCCAGCGGAAAGAGCGCCGTGCCGGCTGCACCAGCTTTGCCGATCGCAGTCGCCGCACCCATTGGCTCGCGCGGCGTTCGCCGCGAGAAGATGACCAAGCTGCGGCAGAAGATTGCGATTCGCCTTGTCGAGGCGCAACACTCGGCGGCGATGCTGACGACTTTCAATGAAGCCGACATGACCGAAGTCATGCGCCTTCGGGCGGAGCATAAAGAATCGTTCGAGAAGCAATTCGGCGTTGGCCTCGGCTTCATGGGCTTCTTCGTGAAGGCTTCGGTGAGTGCGCTTCGCAAGTTCCCGCGCGTCAACGCGTACATCGTCGGCGACGAAGTCGAGTTCCACGACTTTTGCGACGTCGCTGTGGCTGTCGGCACCGAGCGCGGACTCGTCGTGCCGGTCCTTCGCAATGCCGAGGCGATGGGCTTCGCCGACATCGAAGGCAAGCTCAAGGAACTCGCGGGCAAAGCGCGCGACGGAAAACTCACAGTCGACGAGATGACCGGCGGCACGTTCACGATCTCGAACGGCGGCGTCTACGGCAGCTTGATGTCGACGCCAATTCTCAATCCACCGCAGTCGGCGATTCTCGGCATGCACGCGATCAAGAAGCGTCCCGTCGAAGATCTGAAGAATCCGGGCCAGATAACGCTGCGTCCGATGATGTATCTCGCGCTCAGCTACGACCACCGCATCATCGACGGTGCCGAAGCAGTCGGGTTCCTGGTGCATATCAAAGACTGCATTGAGAAGCCGGAGCGCATGTTGATCGGAATGTAAGGCGATGGACCTGATCCATCGAAGTGGCGGACGGAACTCCACCAACCGCCGATTGCTTGATGAAGACTCGCGATAACAAACCGAAGGTCCCAACGCCAGTTGGGGACTCGCCCGCGAAGCAACTCGCAGGATTCATCGCCAAGTTCGATCCGGCGACTGCGACGATGATCAAGTTATGCCGGGCGGCTCTCAGAAAGCGCATGCCGACAGCGTTCGAGCTCGTCTACGACCACTACAACTTCTTCGTCATCGGCTTCTGCTCGACGCCGCGCGCTTCGGATTGCATCGTCTCGCTCGCGACCTCAGCGAATGGCGTCGGACTCTGCTTCATCTTCGGCGCGAAGCTGCCTGACCCGCACAAGATCTTGCTCGGCAGCGGCAAGCAGACGAGATTCATCAGGCTTGAGTCCGCCGCGACGCTTGCTCAGCCAGCAGTCGAGAGTCTCATTCGCGCGGCGATCGCAAACGCTCGCGCGCCGCTGCCGTCGGCAGGCGGTGGGACGCTGATCATCAAGTCGGTCTCGGCGAAGCAGAGGTCGAGGCGGAAGACGGCGACGTCGCAAATGAAAGTCGTTAGGTCACGCGGCTTCGCGCAGTGACACTGCCCGCCGATTCGCGCCCCTCCTTCGACCTGCCGTGATTCGCCCCGTCATTTCAAGATTGCGAAGTGCGCTTCGGACCTGTGCACGAGAGCCGCCGCACAGCGCCGCCAAGCGCAGCTCGCTTTCTCCTGCGCCTTGATCGTGCCGAAGCGCCGCCAAGATCGACGCCCACAGATCGCCGCGAAAGTCTGCTCGCGTGCGCAGATCGGGGTGTCGCGACATCATCCAAGACGCTGGTCGAAGGGCGTCGTTCTTGAACTCGAATGCCTGGCACCAAAGTTTCCAGCGGCGCGAGAGGGCGGAAGCCTTCTGATGGGCATGCTCGGCCAGCTTCGAGCTCCGACGTGAGCGCTCGAAGAGCGGGCGCGGATGGTCGGAAGGCTTGAGCAGCTTGATGATCGACTGGAACTCAAGAGCATGGGACCCCTGCTGTGCCGCATCGAGCAGCAAGCCGAGCGTGGCCTGATGCTCGGTTTCGAGTTCATCTCGGATCAATCGCTTGAGTCGATGCTTCGCGACTAGGTCGCCGTATTCATGCAGCCACGTCGCGGCCATGATGAAGAGTCGGGCTGCGGCAGGAGCGTACCTCGCGGTCTCGAGTAACAACCGCTCCAGATCGATGGTGCCGATGCTGGTGGCGGTGACTTCAATGTCGCGACTCGCGGGCTCGGCGTCGAAGCCAGCACCGAGGCTCGCCCATCGGCGGATGCTGTGGTCTAGAGTGTTAGTCACTGTCGTGGATCTCGAGCGAATCCAAGAGCTGCCGTGCGTCGTTGATCTCGTTGCGGTTCGTGCTCTTCCTGACCAACGTGTCGAGGTATGAGCGAACGAACTGCACGTCGTCTGCTCGTACACGCATCGCCATCAGGGCGTCGATGTCTTGGTCTCGTTCTGCAACCACCTTCATAGCGATCAGGTCTAGGCGACTTGCCGCGAAAACTCTCAAACGTCCGTAGTGTCCGACGATGATCTTCCGCCGCGACCATTCGTCGGGCGGTGCATCTATTCGCATCTGTACATCGCTGTTGAGCCATCGCTGAGTCAGACCGAGCTATTCGGCGACACGCGCGGCCGCCGACTCGATCGCCGACATCGCCTCTTCCGGTATTGAGACCATCACATCGCAATCCGTCGTCGTCCGCGTTCGCGCCAGCACGCCGGTGACCATGGCCGCAGCTCCGCCGACCAAGAGGATGTCGACGTCACAGTGGTACTCCACCACCTGCCCGAGTCGGGAAAGCGCTCGCTCCACCAGCGACGTGTCCACTGGTCTGGGCATAGGCGATTAGAACCGATTGCCTCAACAGCTTTCGGCTCTAAACGGTTCTGGAATCGGTTGCAGGTCGATCGGTTGGAGAGACCGGCGATGGATGGTGCCGTGGTCAGGCTTGGCATCTTCTTCATCCCTGACTCTTCCTGCTACCCGCATCGCGCCTGACTCCTTCGCGCCTTCGCGCGACCCCGGGCCCTCGCGAATGAGCCCGGAGCTCAGACTCAACGCCGATAGCCTGCGAACGCGATCAAATGCTGTCGAACCATCGGATCGCCGCCGTCTCGCACGATTATTGTCTTCACAGCATTGACATCGCTAACAAGCGAGAACAGGGCATTCTCACTATGGCGCATTGTTGAAGGCAGCGAAACACTCTGTTTATCGAAAGCATGAATGCCTGATGCGCCGCCAACCTCGTCCTTCCCGTCGCCGCCGCTACCGGCGTCGCGTGCGAACCGCATCGCCATTGGCATCGCGATTCACGCTGGCTGCGTTTTCTTAGCGTCTTTCATTGCTCCCCTCGCAATGAACTCAATCATCTGGCCGATCGCTGGCGTTTTCTGGAGCGTGCTCACTGTTCCGGTGGCGGTGGGCACCGGTGCATTGGCGGGTTGGGCGCTGAAGAATCGGAGCATTGCTCTCGCAATTCCGGTGCTGGTCGGCACTGGAATCGCTTTGGCTGCGGCTGTCGGCGTCGTCATTGCCAACAATCGGTAATGCGCCTGCACGCCGTAATGCGCACGCTCACCCTCTTCGTCCCCGCGAAAGGCACGACCCGCGCGACGAGCGCGAAGTTCGTCGGAACCGCGGAAGCGTCAGTCAGCGAGGTGGCGAGGTGGGCGCTGGCGCCGGCCCAATCTCAAACACTAGCGACGCCCACAGGCTTTCCCAATCCTGCTCGCCACCAGCAGGGAGTTCGAGCATGTGCACCGCATTGAGGCGCCACGCACCACCCGTGGGTAGCGCGATCTTCACGCGGCCTTCGGCGTCGGTGCGATAGGCGACACGTATCTCGGGATGATCGAGCGGCGAAGCATGCACCGTAATGCCTTCGATCGGCTTGCCATCGAAAAGCAATCGAAAGGAGCCATCTTTGCCAACCGCCATATCGCGCGGATCGGCTTCCGGAAAGAGCTCGAGTCGCAAGCCGATCGATCTATCAAAACCCTTGTGCGGGGCGTCGCCGATCGTCACGATGGATTTGGCGCATCGCGCATAGCGCTCGCGTCCTAGGCTCTTCGACGTCCCGCGCTCACTTCGCCGCTTGATCGCGTTCTCGAGTCCTTCATCTTTCAGATACGACTCAAACTTCGCTGCCTCGAGTTCGACGACGCTGTGCTTACTCGCATAGGCAACAACGTAGAGGCCAGGCGCGGATGGTCGCACGAAGCCAGCAGGCTTCGAGCCGTCGACCCCGGTCACGTCGACGACCTCCACCGGCCCTGCAATCACAAACTTTGTGAATCGCTCCGGGTTGCGCGGAAGAACGGTGATCTCTTTGCCGCTACCAACCTTCAGATCAAACTTGACGGTGGTTCCAACGGGGGCGCGCAGGGCGCTCGGTTCGATCCAGAAGTCGTGCGCGAACACTGCGCTCGTCGCCACGATGACGGCAGTCATCGCGGCGACGAGTATTCCTGCGGACCGGCTCGCCGAGAGCAACGAAACGCAAACCGATGGAGCAATTCGAAGCATGCGATGTTGCCTTCGACGCGCAGATCAGCGCTTTGGGTTCTTCGCGGATGGCGAACCTGGAATCGGATTGAGCAAGTACGGGAACGCGTTCGTAAAGAAGCTGCTATCAACCGTCGCGCCGTCGGTGTAGGGAAGCGCACCGTTCGGCGCGCACTCGGCAGGAAGGAGCGCGCCCATGACGACGCGCAACGCCATGTCGACAACGTCGTCACCCGGTCGACGACCGTTCGGGAAACCCGCGTTGTCTCCCGCAAGAACGCCAAGGTTGCTCTGCATACGAGCGGGCGTCGCGGGAATCGACGTGTTCAGTCGGAGCATCTCCGAGCCGACCACGTTCGCGGGCTGGTTGAGGCCGGCCACGCCGGTCAGGAATACCGCGACGAGATCGGTGCGCGGCAAGCACGGCGGCGTCACACCAAACAGGGCGTTGAGAAGAACGGGCAACGTCGGATTCGTGACGTAGGTCGCAAATTGTCCGTCGTTCTCCGGCTTGCTCGCGTTGAAGAGATTTTTGTCCTCGAGACCGATGACTAACTCATTGACGAGAGGCATCCCGAGTCGCGAAACTTGGACCCAATCCCCCTGCTCCGTCGCGGGCTTCGTGAATGTCGGATTCTCGCTGAGCACGCGGGCTCGGTGCAGCGACGCCGTGGTCCATCCACCGATCACCGGTTCGCCGCCGGACGTCAGCGCGCTGATCGGAATCTCAAGAATGAGCGACGTGACGTTCTTGTCATCGAGTGTGTCGTGCTCGGCGGTTGGCGAGCCAACGGGATTCAGGTTGACAAGGTCGAACGTCTCACCAAGATTTACGACGAACGGGTCTTTCCGCTGACCGACAAAGAGCCGACCAGACTCGCTGCTGCCGGGCATGTCGATCGAGTAAACGTGCGAAGCCGCATAGGCCGGATAGTCAGGGATCGACTTATTGCCGATATTGTCGACAGGCTTCAGGAACGACGATTCACCCGTCACCGCATTGGTAATCGACTCTGGTGTCCCCGTCGTGGTGTCGCCGTAGATCACGTCGACCGTGTACGACTCGATCACGTTGAGCGGACCGGTGCGTCCGCGTGATATAGGCCCGATGTTGACCAGCGGCACCGCGACATTCTGATCGCCGACTGGAACCGTCAACGACTTCAGCGTGTTGGTGAAACGAAAGCGGAAGGTGATGTCTTCATGCGAGTCGCCGTCGTTATCGATGTGGATTTCGTAGATGGCATCAGGGTCGAGCGAGAAGTAGTTAGGACCGCCGTATGGATCTTGTAGCGGAAGGTAATTGGCGACGATCGTCACGAATCGATCGCGACTTGGCTCGTAGCTCTTGAACATGTAGTAGTCGGTCGCATCGACCTTGGGGTTCTCCGTAATGAACGGAGCTTCACGATGGCTGGATGCGAGCGCAGTGCTCGACATGGCGACAAGCGAGGCAAGCGTGATAGCGCGGCGTGTCAGATTCATAATCAGGTCTCCGTGTGGAGTTGTGAGTGGTGGTTAGTTGCGACGTCGGCGACGAGCCCCAGCGCCAGCTGCGAGAAGGAGTGCTAGCGCTGAAGGTGCAGGGACGACACTGAGATGCAGCGTGTAGTCGCTCCCGAGCTGAGCGCCGCTGGCAAGGAACGACGAGTCGCCGAAGGTTGAACCGACGAATCCGAAGCCGCCGAACGCGCCGTCCGGGCGCGTGAGTTGGGAAAAACTGCTTCCCGTGAACGTCGAGTTCGCGAAGTTGCCCGATCGCGAGATCGCGAGGAAGTACATGCCAGCGGCGGCGAACGTGTAAGTGCCGAGGAAGGCGTCGAGATCGGTCACGCTCCCGGGGTCGGCGGGGAACGAGTCGTCGCTGTCGGCGAGCAGCGTGCCCGAAGCGTCGAACAGCGCGAGGTAGGTGTCGAAGCCAGCGCCATCGACGTCGAAGTAGCCGATTCCAGCCCCCGCGGTAAAGCGGTAGAAGTCGACGTCGTTTGCGCCGCCATGTCCCGCAATCGTCGCGGTTGGCAGCATTCCAAACACGCTTGCATTACTGTTGGGCGTGAACAGTGCAGCGTCGAGCAACTGGGCTGAGCCAATGCTGTTGTTCGACGACTGGCCGTTGAGTTCTAACTCGTTGGTCAACTCCGCGAGGGCCGCGGAGCATGAGAAAGCGATTGCGCCAATGACGGCGACGCTTGATCTCAGCATGATGTTCTCTCCCTGATAGATGCGTCAAGACGCCGGGGCCGCCTCATGGCGAGGCTGCTCGACGAGGTCGCTTCTGGCGCAACCGCCACAGCGATTCACCATCCCAGAAATATTCTTGTCCATCGTGCTCGGTCAGCGACCGGCTTCAGGGTTGTTTACCGACGCCAACTGGGTGAGCTTCGTGTGCAGTGCGGCGGCCTCTATGGTTCGGCCGGCAGCGCGGAGCGCTGCTTCGAGGAGAACGGCCCGCTCGCGCGGTCCCTTGACCTTGAGAGATGCGAAGAATGCGCCAGAGCTGTCCGACCCAAAAGTGGAAAAATGTCGGGATCCGGCAGTGGCTGAGTGTCGCCGACGGTTCCTCGCGTAACGGGTGTGTCGACAGGACTCCGAGCAGCCTGTCCTCGTTCGCGTCTCGAGCATCGTTCAGCAGTTCGGGCGGTGCGCCGTAGCTGAGCAGCTCCTCGTCTGAGAGCGCGGTGAACGGCGATCGCTTGGGCGGTTGAAGCCGTGCCGGTTGCTGAGTCTCGACGTGCCGCAG
>JAWXCC010000279.1:0-16165 GCA_034440475.1 Phycisphaerae bacterium
GACGATGACGACGACGATGACGACGATGACGACGACGAAGACGAGGACGAGGACGAGGATGAAGACAGCGAGGACGACGACGAAGAGTCCCCCGACGAAATCCCCCCTGCCGCCGCTGTTGCGGTCCCGCTCACCGACGAGGAGCTCCGCGCGAAGATCGCCAAGCTGCCTATCAAAATGGCGATGGCGCAGAAGTTGGTCGCGCGCGACGAAGACATTCCCCGCCCGCAGAACTTCGAGGGCTACCAGTTCCCGACGCTCGACATGCTCGAAGAGCCGGAGTCGAACTTCTCACTGAAAATGGAATCGTACGTGCGCGATCAGGCCCGCATACTCGAACAAGCGCTGCACACGTTCCAGATCGAGGGTCACGTCACCGGGATCGAAAGCGGTCCGGTCGTCACTCTGTACTCCGTCGAACTTGCACCCGGAACTCGCGTCGCGCGACTTGAGACCATTGCGAAGGACATCGCTCGTTCGGTGCAGGCACCGAACATTCGCATCATTCCCAACATGGTCGGCCGCACCGCCGTCGGCATTGAAGTACCGAACCGCACGAAGGAAAAGGTGCGCCTCAAGGAGCTCATGTCGGGCGGGCAGTCTGAGGGCATGATTCTTCCGATGTTCCTCGGCAAGGATTCTGCTGGCGAGCCGCTCGTGCTCGACCTCGCCAAGATGCCGCACATGCTCATCGCTGGCACGACCGGCTCGGGTAAGAGCGTGTGTATGAACACGATCATCATGAGCTGGCTGTACACGAAGCGGCCCGATGAACTGAAGCTCGTACTCGTCGATCCCAAGATGGTCGAGATGAGTCAGTTCGCGGACATTCCGCATCTCATGTGTCCAGTCGTCACTGAGATGAACAAAGCTGCGGGCATTCTTGAGTGGGCTGTCAACAAGATGGACGAGCGTTACGAGCTCTTGAAAGAAGCGAAGGTGCGCGACATCAAGAGCTACAACGAACTCGGTGAAGCCGAACTCTTCGAGCGCGTGCAGCCTAAGAACGACCTTGAGAAGGCAAAGCTTCCGAAGAAACTCCCCTACCTCGTGTTCGTGATCGACGAGCTCGCCGACTTGATCATGACGAACAAAGAGGTCGAGACTTCGATCGTGCGTATCGCTCAGAAGGCACGCGCGGTCGGCATTCATCTCATCTTAGCCACGCAGCGCCCGCAAGCGAACGTTGTCACTGGACTCATCAAGAGCAACATGCCATGCCGCGTTGGCTTCAAGGTGGCGAGCGGTATGGACAGCCGAATCGTGCTCGACCAGAAGGGCGCGGAGCTGCTGCTTGGTCAGGGCGACATGCTCGTCCTTACGCCAAGCGGCACCGAGCTGCGCCGCTCACAGGGCACGCTCGTCACCGACGGTGAGACGCGCAGAGTCGCGAAGTTCCTGAAGGATGTCGCGGCACCGACATTCGAGCGTTCGCTCGTGGCCATCAAGGGGACACAAGCGCAGGCGGCCGAGGCTCGTGAAGGCGAAGCGTTCGATGCGTCGACCGAGAAGGACCCGCTCTTCGAGAAGGCGGTCGAGATTATCATTGAATCCGGCCGCGGCAGCGTGAGTCTTCTGCAACGCCGACTAGCAATCGGTTACGGCCGAGCAAGTCGACTCGTCGACCAGATGGGTCTGGCTGGCATCCTCGGCGATCACAACGGTTCGGTCGCGCGCGAAGTCATCATCACGATGGACGATTGGCAACGGATGCGCGCGATGACAAGCGGCGATGTTACGAATGAGGAGTAAAGAGTCTCCGGGCGGGGCCGAAGTCGGAGTGGAATCGTTCACTGCTCCCGACGTCACGACGCACGGCGGGCATCGCGCTACTTCCCGCAGCGAGGGTACGCACTCGCTTTGTAGGAACGCACACCGAACTCGCCAACGGAGGCAGGACTCGCAATCGTCCTCGCATCTGCGAACGGCCGACTTCCCTATTGCGCGCTTGCGACTCGCGGAGGATGATGCGCGGTAATCCGAGGCAAGCAAGGCAGATGGACAGCGACTGCGAATCCGGTAAGCGATGTGGTCAGTGCGGCTTCACGTACGCTATGGAGTGCCTCGGCTGTACCTATCACTGCGGCCATTGCCTCCTGGGCTTCGGATGTCCCTGCTTCAGATTTCCGCTCGTCCACCGCGCAGCGAGATCGAAACGACGCGGCGCGAGTTGCGGCAGGCAATCTATCTCGATGCGAACCGTGAGCTCGCAATCCTCAACGAGTCGCTCTTGATTCCCGGACAACCTTGGGAGATGTCCGCGATGACGTTGAGCGAGTCCATCGACGACCTGCAGACTGCGGCACGAGGAATGATGGCCCGTGAGTTGGATGCGCCAGCCATGATGCGATCGAGGTCCTCAGACAGGGGCCGTGTCGAAGATGTCGACGAGGAGGCGAAGAACATTGCTGTGGGAATGCGGATCACCATGATGGCGTCCGTCGTTTTCCGAAGGCTCGCGGTCCCGCAGCCGAAGGGCGGCTTCTTCAGCACCGTCGACGCCTAGCAGTCCGTGGCGAAAGTCATTCGGGCTACGAACGAGGCTGTTAGCCGCCCATATTGGGTGGCTGCGGCGTCGCCGCGACTTGCCGTATCTTGCAGATAAAGCTGCGTCGCGGCGCCCACCCTACAGTTGGGCACTTGAGCCAACAGCGTTGTTCTCGCTACCGAAGCACTTTCGCCACGGACTGCTAGGATCGCGGGTTCAATCGCCTGCTTCGAACCCATGATCTTTCCGGTTTCTCCGTTCTGAAAATTCCGTCTGTTGTCACGCGCTGGCGCTACGCCGAAGAGTTCAAGGCAGGTTCAGCACGGAGTAACAGGAGCGAAGCCGTAGTCAGAGGTGGTTCCGCGAATGCGTCGCCCGATGCGCTTCCTGCGCAGTCGGCGCTAACGGCGATCAGCGTGAAGCGACCCCTCTCTTTCGCTGCGCTTAGGGAGGTCGGCCTAGGACATGCCTGGTTGCGTCTCGCGTCGCTCGTTCGCGATCGAATCTGCGAAATCTGCGGATGGTTTGAAAATGCTTCGTCCATCGCCGTGTCACGTAGCGTGAAGTAAAAAGCAGCTCCACAAATCACGCAGGGACAGAGCCGTTGCTGCGATGATGCTGATCGTGGTCGAGCCCGTGCCCATCGTCATCGTCGCCAGTTGGTTCTGCTCGATACGGTGATTTCACACGGCGGCAGTACAGAAACCCGCAGTCGTCCACCTGACCATGTTGGCACCAACCGAACCACGCGAATCGACTCCCAGCGACCAGCACTCGCTCCTCCACGACGAGAGTCGTTTCGGAGATCAATTTCGACGTGACCATCCGCTGATCTGGCTGGTCACATTGGTCGCACCTTTTGCAGCGACCGTCGCTGTCCTCGCTGTGCTCGCTGTCGTGCAGGGCGTCGATTACGTCCAGCGCCTCGTCGCGACAGCGTTCGCAACGTTCTTCTTCTTCGGACGGTTCGTCATCCTCGGCGGGACCGCGCATGCAGCAGCCGACGAAGGCACCGAGTTCTTCTCGCGCGGCGAACTCTTCGCGATGGTCGTGTGGATGGACCTAGCAGTCGCGATGCTCGTCGTCTATCACGCGAGTTTCATCTATCGCATTCCGTTTCTCGGGCCGCGGCTCCTCGGGCTCGTCGAGGATGGTCAAGTCATCCTCGGGCATCAGCGTTGGATCCGACGAGCGACGTTCATCGGTCTCGTCGCGTTCGTCTTGTTTCCGTTAGCTGCCACAGGGAGCGTCGGAGGGTCGATCTTCGGTCGCCTCCTCGGCCTCTCGCGATGGGCCGCCTTCACTGCGATCGCTCTCGGTAGTGTTCTTGGCGGCGGCGCGATGTACCTCGGCGCCGGCGTCATCAATCGTTACCTCGATCGCGACAACCCGTGGCTCACGATCGGCGGCATCGCGGTCGTGGCGGCGATTATCCTCGTCCTCAACTGGCGCTACCGGAAGTTGAAGCAGCGCACTCTGGCTAACAAGCCGCAACAATGAGACTGAATCACTCAACCTCGCAGCGACCGAAGGAGTTGCATCGGGTTGGTTCGACTCGCGGTCTCTTGGACCTGCGGCTCGAACTTTTGGTACATGCCCTTGGCGGCCTCGACTTGTTGCCCGAAGATCGCCTTGAGATCAACTGCCGATAGCGTTCGCCCGCCAGCGTAGTACTGCTTCGCGACCATTCCCATTGCATAGGTGGTCGCAAAGGTCATCGCTGGTCCTGTGCTCCAACTCGCGGCCGCGCCACCGAGTCGACCGAAAACGCTTCGACCGACGGAACGCAAGAAACCTCGGGCATACCGCTCGACGACTTGTCCCGTCATACCGAGGCCAGCCGCGGCCGCGAGTTCCTTGATGGATGCCGCGGAAAGAGAATGCCCGAACGCGGTACCGATTCCGTGAACCATCTTGGTCTGAAGCGGGATGATCGCAAGCGAAGCTAACCCTTGAGGCAGCAGTTCAATCGCTGACGTCAAGATCGCGTAGCGCAGCACGGACTCGTCGACCGCGCGGGTGCGCGAATCTGCGGCGGGTACCGCGAACCCCGAGTGTGGCGTCGGAGGCAACGGAGCGACAACCGAAGGGTCCGTCGCGCGGACCGTCATCGCATCGGCGACTTCGATGTCACGGATCACGACGTCCGCGTCGCGATCAAGACTCACCGCGAGAGAGTTGAGAAACTCTCGTTCTGCTGGCGACGTCACTCCGTCGGCTTCGCAGACATTCAGCGCCATCTCCCAGGCAAGACTGCGCAGCTCGGGCGTATCGAGTACCGACGCTTCTGCTGCGACCGTGGTCTCCTTGAATACGACGCGGCGCAGCGCTTCGGTGACATCGGGGCTGCCGAGCCCCTTCGTGATGTCGTTCATTTTCAATCGCTCCGTGTCGGACTGACCGTCATCGGCGAACGCGGCGAAGAACGACAGAGAGAGTAGAGCGCGAGCCTGTTCTGGAGTCATGTCAGCTCTTGGGGAATGCGGAACTACTTGAAGCGCACGTGCAAACACCACACCGGCACAGTAGACAACAAATCGAGCGTATCCAACTGGTCGTGCAATGGAACCTTCGCCTCGGAGCAGCGCCCGACCAGAGTCCGACCGAGACCAGGGCGATGCTCGCGGCGCTCGGAAGGCGACACGCGGACTACGGTTCACGGCTGTGAGCGTTACGGCCTCATGTTTGCCGCGCCCGTCATTTCTTCGCAAATCTGAAGGTTGTCTAGGGCGCCTGGGCCCTCGACTCCGCCTCGTCTGGGGCGACTCCCCGAACTCGGAGGGCGGACCCCTGAACCTTCAAAGGATCTCAACATGACGAATTCGTACCTATTCCGAGCCGCGACTCTGACGTGTGCGGCGACGACGCTTCTCGGCATCGCTGGCACCGCTCACGCCGACGTGACCGACAACCTGTTCTTCAACTCGACGATCTACGACTACCGCATTACCTACATGACCGACATTGATCAGCGCCGGACCGGACTGGGAGCCGATGGTGCCATGTATTGCGTCCCGACCAGCTCGCTCAACCTCTTCTGCTACGCGGCCAATCACGGCTTCCCGGTCGGAGGTCTTCCGCTGGCGAATTCCATGACGAACGCGCAGCACGGATACATGACGTCGTGGCTCGACTACATCGGCGACCTTATGCAGACCGACGCCCAAGCCGGTACGACCTGCTGCGTCGATTCAACGTTGCAGTCGCTCGTTAACGGTTCGTTGCTGAAGCGCACGACGAAATACATCAGCTCGAACTTCACGCCGGGCCAGTCCAGTATGACCCAACTCGCGTGCAACGGATGGATCGTCTCCTTTGCGTATGGCAAATACACGCAGACCGGTACCTTTCAAGGCAACCCCATCTTCGCCCGTGGAGGTGGCCACGCAGTCACCTTGACTCGCTCGTGGCGCAGCGGCGATTCGCGGATTATCAAGTATCGCGACCCCAACAATAATTCGAGCCTCACCACCCAGAGCGCGCATGCGAACACCGTACACGTGCCGCGGACCACGACGGGCTACTTCGACTCGGCGGGGCTGCGCTCACTTACTGGACTCTTCCTCGAAGACGGCAAGACGCGCTTTATCGATGCAATCATGGGAATTCGACCGATCTACGGCATCGCGTTCTTGAACACCGGAGACTCGCAAGGCGGCGGCAGCATCACGGTGCTCGATCCGGTTCCGTTCGAAGGTTCGGAAGGTGCGTTCCAACCGAGCATCGCGATCTCACCCTTCGTGACCATCTTCGACGTCAATTTGCATCCCGACGCAACCTCGGCGCTCGTGCTTTCGAAGTCGGTCTTCTCCCCGCTCTCGCTGCTGCGTACCCTCGACCTCAGTACAGGGGCACTGGCGACCCTTACACCAGCGCCGCTCGGCCTCGAACGGATCGAATGGTCGGGCAAGAGCTACATCTACGGCTTCAGTACGAGCGACAAACTCTTCCGCCTCGATTCCGAGGGCAACGAGGTGTTCTCCACCACCGCGATTCCTTCGCCCTCCGCCATCGCCGCCGACGATGCCCACGATGCTCTCTGGGTGCTCTCGGTGAGTGAACGCAAGCTGGTGAAGCTGTCGGACGATTTTTCGGAGACGCTTCTCACGCTCATCATTCCTACGATCGTGCCGATGTCGGGCAAGGGCGACGTGATCTTCGATCCGAACAGCGGCTTCCCGTGGATTCGCACCGACGCTAGCGACACGATCTACGGCATCAAGCCCAATCCGACGGCTGGACCGACGATCTACCCGGCGTCACTCGGCGTCGTTGACACGATGTCAATCTCCGACGATCGACTCTACGTGTCGAGTGACGGACTTGTGAAGGTGTTCAAGCCAGCGGCGGCTAGCCCCGGATGGACGCCGGATACGACTTCGCCGTTCAACGGGCTTCCGGGCGGCGGCCGCATCGCGATGCTTCGCAACTCGACTAATTACGATCCGAATATTCACAGCGGGCCGAAGTGGTTCAACCTTCAGCCACAAGACATCGACAAGCCAGCACCTGAGGTCAACGACTGCCTCGCCGATCAGAACGCGGACAGCATGGTCGACGCGGCGGACCTCGCGGTGCTACTCGGTGCGTGGGGAACCAGCGGAGACCTTGGCGACATCAACCAAGATGCGATCGTGAACGCGGCAGACCTCGCCCTGCTCCTCGACGCCTGGGGCCGCTGCCCGAACTGAGCGTGCAGGCTGGAAAAAGAGAGAGAGAGCAAGGCGGGCGGCGGCGTTTAGAGAGCGCCGCCGCCCGTTGTCGTTGCACGACCGCGAATTCGGCCATTCTGCTCATCCTCGCTTTCCAAAGCACTTTGGCCACAGGCTGCTTGCCTTCGGGCAAGACCACGCGATACTTCCGCCATCGATGTGCTACACGAGCACGGCCGCCAAACATGCGCGGCGGCACGACGCGTCAAGCACACCGACGACCGCTCCCGGCTTCAATCGAGGTGCGCACCTTGGTCGTAGTCGTAGAACGGGCGATGTGCTCCGCGGGACGCCGCGGAGGGAAAGAGTCCGGCGACGGTCTGGAATGCCCACAAACGGGTGCTAGACACGCGACGGCCGGAGAAAGCGCCTTCCAAAGGAGGTGGTCCAGTGAGTGACTCTATGACAAAGGGCTCGCAGCGGTAACGGACTGTTAGGTCCGCGGCTGGCGCGAGACTCGCCCACGCGACACTCTCGTTCCGACCGACCCCGTGTACCCGACGGGGACGCACGAACCTCGACGGTGTGCTCGACTCAGTCGACAGATCGGAGAGGAACCGCGTGCGGCCCAAGTATGAGGTTAGTCAAGCCCAGCCCCCGGCGACCTATGCGGTCTCCGGGGGCTGGGTGTTCCTGCTGGGTGTTCCTGCTGGGTGTTTCTGCTGGGTTCTCTAGCCGGGCAATCCAGCAGCTCCTGCTTCCTTCCGCAGCTTCGCGACGCGCTCGGCGAGGTCAGCGCCTTCTTTCGATCCGCGCTTCACGAAATCGACCGCGATCGACGCGCGCTCCTCGGTGATCTTCAGCATTTCCTTGACGCGCTTCTCGAATACTGGTGCTTGACGCAGTTGCTTGACATCAGCGCGATCGAAGAGCGTCGCTCGGTCTTTCGTGTCGCTGTCGAGCCGCGTGAGCGACTGCTTCGAGGAACCCTCCACCGCCGCGAGCGCCTGCTCTGCGAGGTCGAAGCGGTCGCCCGGCACCTTCGTCTCGTTCGCCGCGGGCGTCAAGCCCGGCTGCGTCACGCCAGGTAGGGTGAAACCTGGCAGCGTGAAACCCGGCCGCGTGATACCCGGAGTTGGAAATGACAACCCGGGACCACTGAACCCAGGTTGAAAGACCGGTCGCAGTCGCGGCGCTTCTTCAAGCGGCGGCACTTCGATCACCGTGCCTGCCTTCACCGTTGCGAGGTTCGCGAGCCCGGGGTTCTTCTGAAGGAGCGCCTCTTTTGCCTTCGCGAGTACGGCGGAATCGGTGCCTGCGGGCAAGTTGAACGCCGAGATCGCGAGCGCATCGAGCGTTGTCTCACCGCGGAATCCGACGAACGTGTTTGATATCTGATGTCCGAAACGAGGCATGAAGATGCTCCTTCAAAGAATGCACGGAGTTCATTCTGTTAGCTGGGTTCATTCTGTTAGCTGGGTTCGTTCTGTTAGCTGGGCGCGCGAACATTCATCGCGGTGAAGGGTCCGAGGTTGCTCTGCCCGTTGAGTCGAATCTCCCCAGAAGTCGCGTTCGCGGCGATCGCGGCGAACTCTGACTTGGGTGCCCGAAGGTCAAGCGACACCTGATCGTTTCCACCCGACACCGCGTTGCCGTTCACGACCAGCGCGAGTCCAGCGGATGCTTTCACTGGGATGTCCGATCCGCGGAGCCGGACTTGGTTCGCGCTCAAGGTCAGGGCCCCAACGCGATTGATATCGATCGCTGGGCGTCCGCCGCGAGCGTCGATGCGGTTCGCAGACACCGTGACTGGCGCGCTCCCGGTGAACTTGATCTCGAAGAAACTCTTCGGTGACATGTAGTACGCGAGCGACCTCTTCGCGGCCAGATCGGAGCCAGCGATGAGATGCACGTCACCGACGATGAACTCACCCAAATCGGGTGCCGAGCCCACGACTGCGACGCCAGTCCACGGCGCGTCATCTGCTTTCGGTTGCCCATCGGCATCGCGCGAGAGCCCGTTGCCGTTGATGTCGACCGAGCCGCCAGCGAGGACTGCGACCGCCGCAGCTTCGCTCTTGTATCCCTCGTCAGGTCCGATGCCGGTCACGCGATTGTCCGAGACGCTCGCGCTCCCGCACGCGATGAGCTGAATCCCCACGACCCGCCGCTCGGCGATGCGCTCGCCCGATGGACCGCGACCGACCGACGACACGACGTTGCCGCGCACGATCGCACGACCAGCTCGCGTGACGGTCACGGCTGCAACCGGAATTTCGAGCTTTCCCACGCCGATCTGCGATAGCTGATTCGACTCGATGGTGATGAGATCGGCTTCGGCATCACCATCCATAGCAATGCCGTTCCCACCAATGTCGTCAAGCACGTTGTTACGCACAGTGACCGACCCGACGGCACCCTCGATCAAGATGCCGTGGCCACCGACGCCGACGATCTGATTGCCCTCGACAACGCAGCGTTCCAGCGTGTCGCCCGCCCGCGTCGTCCGCAGCACTATCGCGCCACCAGCGAGTTTCGTGACGCCGCCGAGCCGATTGTCGACGATCCGGGCGCCGTCAAGACCGCAGAGCAGCCCCAAGCCCGACACGAAGAGTTGATTCCCTCGAATGTCCGCCCCCGCGCCGGGTGGTGCTATTCCCGCGAGAATAATGCCTGCTTCACCTCCGCCGAACACCATGTTGTCGGAGAACACCGTCGGCCCGGCATGAATGCACGTGCCTGCCAGACGAACGCCTGCGCGGCTACAGATGAACAGATTGCGCTCGAGTCGCAGATCGACGGCGATCAACGCTTGGAACTCATCGTTCGTTGTCGCATTTGTGACGCCAACGATTCCCGCGAGCGCGCAATCGCTGATGGTCACTCCGACGAGCGCGCCCTCAAGTGCGATGACGCTCGCCGTCTTCGCACCGCGATCGTTCTGCTGAAGGAACAGACGCCGTAATCGCACGTCGGCGCTATCGCGCAGTGCGACCAGTGGTGGGCGAAGGTCGCCTTCATCGAGCGTCGTGATGCGTAGATCTTCAACGAGGACTCCAACCGACTGCCCCTCAATGACGAGCGCCGCAGACTTCGCGCCGCCGACGAGCGTCGTCGCATTGCCGTGTCCGCGCACTGTCAACGACCGTGCTCGAGCGATGCGAGCACCGCCGTCACCGAGCGAGAACCGCCCCGGACCGACGCAGACGGTTCCACCGCCAGCAGCGATCACTTGGTCGATCGCCATCTGAATTGTACTAACACCACTCTCGTGTTCCGCCGCTTCAACGCACACCGTGCATCCGCAACCGCCCTCGCTCGCCTCCGGTGGCCACATGCGACGACAATCGGCCACTTGTCCCGCTGCGGAAACAATGGCAAGCCGCGCGTAGTGATGATGCACCCCGCGCGGCGGCGCTAGGGTGAGTGGCTCGATCGACGGCTCGATCGATGCGCCAGCCGCAGTGCGAACAGCAAAGGTCCAATGGTCACCGCGGCGAAGGCGCCCACCCGACGCCGCGACCGACAGCGCGATCTCGATACCGTCTTCAAGTTGCAGCTTGGTCGTACCGAGTGCCGGAACCGTGATCACGCCCGCGCTACCTGCGGCGTCGAGGTCTTGCAACACAACTCCCGCTGTGTCACGCACCGAACCGCGCTGATCCCAGCGCCGAACGCGGACGTGCTTCGTCGCATCGACACGATTTTGGGCGTCCACCGTGAAGGTCCCCGAAGGAACGGCGGTCTCCAGAACGATTTCGTTCGTCGCCTCGAGCACTTCGCGAATCTTGCAGAAGACTCCCGGCTGCCGATTACGTTCACGCGCGTCGTCTGTGATCTCGACCCAGTTGCCGCTTGAGAAGCCCCGCTCGGCATCGCGCTCAAATCGTTCGACCCGCAGTCGCGCGCCCCCGCGGATTTCGACCACCGCCGCACCAACCGACGCGTTGTGCCGCGCCCACTTGAATGTCGCCGTTCCCGGCGCACCGCCAGTGTGAATCTCCACGCGGTACAACCGATGGTCGAGCCCGCGATATCCGCCGATTGGCGGCAGCGTGCACGGCCCCTCGTCCGGAGGCACCGGCGCGGCCGATGTTGTTAGGCGACCGTCCGATGGACGAATGATCTCGTTCCAACCCGGCACTTGCGCATCTGGTGTCGCAGCACTGACACTGTCGCCGATGTTGGGAAGCGCGCGTACTTGCCACACCGTCTGCGTGCGCGACGACGTATCGACACCGAGCGCGGGCTCAACGAGTTCGGACCGCTCAAGAAACGTCACATCGCGTTGCCACACGTCGATGTAGACGAGATACGCACTACCTGTCGGCAACGCCGGCGGCGCGTCGAAGAACGGCTGCGCGAGATACGGAACCGCCGCATTCCCTTGGAGTTCGCCCAGCGCTCCGTCGAAGGTAGTGCTCCCGGCACCGTGGCATTCGGCAAGCACGCCGTCGACGTACATGCGCCCCTGCCCGATCGACATCACCGCGCCCGCGAGCGTGATGCGGAAGCCATCCGGTGTCGTACGAGGTACGGCGGAGCGCCCGAGCGTGTCGAGCGAGGTCGCACGAGAGCGCCGCTCGTCGATGAGTTGCTTCTCGTTGGCTTCGCTGTCGAGCAGCACCTTGCCCTGCTGCATGAGGACGCCCGTGAAGTCGAGCGCCGGATCGAAGCTGTTTCTACTGATGTCGGTAGTCATGTGATGTGGCGGCCGGGGGGCCGCCTCTCCCTGAATTCGTCACGTACTCTCAATCACTCCGGCGGCGAAGCCCGCTCGCAACTGCTCGTCGAGACGCGCACGAAGGTTCGCAATGCGCGCAGGACGGAAGGTCTGGTGCATGGCACCCATCTCACCGCCGTCATCGGCGCCGGTCCGAATCATCGGACTACACGCCGAAACCAGCATGAGGTAACGCGGGTCGCCGAAACGCATCGACGCGAAGCGTGGTCGCACGTCTCCCGAGGCGTCTTTCGTTGACGACACGCAACGAAAGCGCCGCGGCACGATCGCGCCGGGCGGAAGCCACGAGAAGCGCACGCACCCGGCCTGCCGTCGCTCGGCGCGAATCGGCGCGGTGAATCCCGTCGGTGTCTCCGCGACGAAGATGCAGTTCGATGCGAGTCGCAGCAGTGAGGTGCGTACCGCACCGACGATCGTGGTATTGACTGCGGTCAGCGAGCCACTGGTGCCTGTGCCGTTTGGTGCACACAGCGCTACCCGGTCTGCGGATGTCGCATCAATGACGCTGTCTTCGACCCGCAGTTCGCAATCTTCGTGGAGGCGCACGCCACCGACGATCGAGCGCTCGATCGTCACCTGAACGCCGGGCGCGTCGACGATGATCGCGGGCGCTGCCGCACGAAGCACGGAACCATCGGCCGCGAAGCCGTGGCCTGGAACGAGCGTGCAGTCGCGGAGCGTGAGCTTGCCAAGACGCGTGGCGCCGGACCGCACGCGGATGAGGCAGTCGAGCGGCGCTGTCGAGCTGGCGCAGAGTACGAGTCCGCTGAGCGTGAGCTCACCACCATCGCCGCTGGTGATCTCGATCGGTGCGTCAAGCACAATCGTCGGGCGGAAACCGTCGGCGGCTCGAAGCTCGAGCTTCGCATTGGTTGCGACCTTCGCAGCGAGTGTCGCTCGCTCGCGGCGGTTGTCGCGCACTTCGACCGCGCCGCGCCCCGATAGTGCAGCGAGCGCGGTGGCAACACTCCGCCCACCAGATGCGGCTTCAATCGGGAGCAGCTTCGGATCGATCTGCGCCGCGCGGTCGTATTCGCCTCCGGCATATGCCGCGGGTGTACCGTGGTGCCATGAAACGTTGACGGCGGCCGCAATCGGGCTCGCAGGCAACGCGATGCGACCGAGCACAGGATCGATCGCCACGCCGTCGGGTGGCAAGTGCGCCCATGTCGCTCCCACATCAGAGAGATTGCAGACCCAGATTTCTGTCGCCGGAATTGCGCGTCCGTCGACCGTGACAGCAAGGCTCCGATTCGCACCGTAGTACGTCGACGTCGGCGCATTCGTACTTCGCGCGTTCGCAATGTCCGCTGCGAGCGCGCGGCGACCGATCGGTGCTGGCACGTTCTCCAGTTCGGCGAGATGGGTGATGTCGTCTTCGTCGAGCGGACGGGCAAAAAGCGGTACGTCAATGCCGAGTGAGCTGAAGCGCCAGCGGCGATTGTCGACCTTGAGCGCTGGCGCGTCAGTGATCGACAGCGCCCGCATTGGCCAGAGAAAGATCGCGAGCGTTCGCAAGTTCCAGCGCGGCATCGCGTCGTCGACCGCACGAAGATCGGGCAGCCGTGTAACGTTCTCGAACGGACTACCGAAGCGTTCGAGCGCCGATGCGTCGCGCACGTCGACAAACGCCTGACAGCGCGGACGCAGATGATTCATGAACTGCGTCGTCGCGAGGCGCTCAAAACACTCGATCACCCGCGTAGGACTCGCCGTCACATTCCGCGCGACTTCTTCAAGCATCGACGCGGTGCCCTTGCGCCGCCGCGCGCGAATTGTGTCGGCAACATCCGCTCGTGGACTTGCGATGCGCGACACCGCGCCGTTCAATCCGCGATAGCCCACAAGCTCGCCGATGTACGGAACAACCCAGTTGGCGCAGGTCTCGATGAACTGATCGTCGTAGAGCTGCGCCAGATCATCTTCGAGCAGCCCGATGTCATCAGTGATGACGGCGAGCAGCTCGCGCAGCGCGCCGCCAGCGAGCTCGTCGCGCCGTCGCACATGGCTTGGCAAGAGCGACCATAGTGCGTCGGTCATCGTGCGATCTCCAAGTCGAGCGGACTGTCAGCGAGCGTGATCAAGATGGCTCCGCTGCCTGATTGCGGCGGCGCGGACAGACTTAGATCAATGTCCACCGCGACCACGCCCCGGACTGCGTGAAGCGACGCAACGACTTCACTGGAACGAAGCGACTGACCGAAAGAGCGGGCCGCGAATCCGAAGTCGGTGCGCATTCTCGCTTCGATTGATTGCCGTACAACTTCGGCGTCGAATGCAGGGTCAATGACGACGCGCCCGCTGATCGATGCCGCGCGCGAACGGTGCGGAACAATCGACACCGAGAGGAACGGTTCACCCGCCGCGCGCAACGCGTTCACGAGCGCGTTCTCTGTCGCGCCGCCCGCAGGAATGATGAGTCCGCCGGGCCCTGCAATCGTTACCACGATGCCATCACCCGACGCCCAGCGCGAGTGCGCCTTGGCGATTCCTGCGAACGCGCGTGCGAAGTCTTCATAGTCGACGAGCGAGACAACGCGGCCCAGTGTGTGCACGCTGGTTGGCGCGCCCGATCGCAGGTGTTCCGCCGATGCCGCATCGTCGCCCCCGTTCGCCTCAACGGGATTCCGCGCCGAGGCGAGCCCAAGCGGTTTCGTCATGAGCTGCGAGATCTGTTCAGCCTTCACGTTTCCGGAAAGACCAACACCTTTGCGATACCTCGCTCGCACCGAGTTGGTGCCGGTCGGCAATCGAGCGCCTTCGACACCGTCGCCAAACGAAACGGTAGTTCGACCATCGCGCGATCGCGCCGACGTGTACACGTGATCCGTCGGTCCACGCCCAACCAGCGTGCTCACCTCGAGCCAGCGCTCGTCCGCAACCCGCACCTCAAGTGTCGTCGCAGCGCCGAGTTCGTTCTCCGCCGCCACAAAGGTCAACGGCCCCTGCTTGAGGGCGAACACTTGGTTCGCCGTCGATGCGTCGCCGCTGCCGAGTACGTCGTGAACAGCCTCGCCGTGGGTCGCCAAGGCAACGTTGCCGAGTACGCGACAGCCACCGCGTTGATAGCTGTTCCGCAGCGACGTCCGTAGGTAGAGCGTCGTCGCATCAGTCGTCACTTCAGCGCGATCGAGAATCGCCGACTCCGCACCCTTCCCGCCGCCGACGAGCACGCCCTCGATAACAACTCGCCGACCGGCTTCGAATCCGTGAATGCGCCGATCGAGCTCGATCGATTCGCCGCTGACGGCGCTGCTACGCGGCGGTCGCGCAAGCGCCAAGCGCTCGCTCTTCAGAAGAACGTTCGCACTCCAAGGCGAGAAGCCCTTCGCGAGTGGACTATCGATGCCAAGTCGCGTGACCTTGAGCGTCAGGTCGTACGCGCTGTGCGTGAGGTCGTCGACGGTTTCGACGCGGCGGAGGATCGTCTCCTCGCGCGAAGCGAGAACGATCCAGCTCCCAGCAGCAAGATTGGCGTACTGCGCGTCAAGGAAGACATGCGTCAACGTCTTATCAAGATTCGCATCGGCCCAGTGCTCGCGCATTTCGGCGTACGGTCCAGCGATGCGCGTGTCCTCGCCTCGCTGCATGCGCACTGCGACGTCTTGCAGTGCGGCCCCCACGTTCGTCATGAGATGCAAATAGCCTTGGGCCTCGCGCACGCGAAGCTGCAAGTAGGCAGACCCCGTCTTCGAGACCGCGGCGCCGACGGCATCTGCGGCGGCAGGGAGTCGCATGGCCATCTCGACGGTTGCGTCGCCGAGTGATACCGCGGCATCAACCATGTCGTTGAGCGCGCCAGGGAAGTCGGGGAACCATCCGTCCGGCGGGCTCGCAGGCGCTGAGATTTTGTCGCGCGCCGAACTGAGTCGCGCGCTCGCGGAACGCAATCCGGGCAGGTCGCCGGGATCGGGTAACAGACTGAAAGACGTCTGCGCGCCGGCAACCGCGCTCTCTATCGATCCCACCCACTGGCTGAGCGACGACGCGACGTCGGCCACGGGTGGATCCGCAATCTTCGACTTCACTGCGAGCCCCACTGCTTCGAGCAATCCCTGCGGTGGCGTGCCCTTGATCACCTCGCCAATGCGCTGAGAAAGCGGCAGCGCGTCCCACCGCTTGACGTTGTGACCGAAGAGGTTCGCGCGCTGCCGCATCGCGCACACCACGACGTCCGGCCGATCGCCGACGACATCAATCGCTGTGGCCCACGACACCCGCGTTCGCTTCGCTTCATACTCAACGTCCACTGTCTTGAGGCGACGGTGCGCCCAACTCAGC
>JAWXCC010000280.1:0-9830 GCA_034440475.1 Phycisphaerae bacterium
GCGGCGATCGCCGCACCTAGTTCATCCTCGGTGAGTCGCAGGTATTCATCAGGTAGCGCGGGTTGCCACAGCATGCGCGGCCGCTCCCGAAACAGAAGCTCGGAACGGAAGAGCGGTCCATCGTAGGGCGGCGCGGCCGCGAATGGGTCAAGCCGCTCGAACCGCGTGTGCGGCCGATTCAGCGCGGTCTGCCTCGCCGCCTGCAAAGCGCACCGCGACTGCGATACGACCGTCCTCGACGTGCGTTCGAACAACGATCCCTTCGATCAGGTCCGCCGACCGGCGAACAATTGCACCCGCGTGCGCCGGGAAGCCGACGAGAATTCGCTCCCCCGCTTCGAATGGCGCGCCCGCCCGGAGCGTCACCTGCGCTCCGTCGCGCGAGAGATCTCGCGTAAATCCCGGCACAAACCGCATGGTTCGGGGGTGCCACACCTTGCAAGGAAGCTCGACTTCGACGCGCGGCAGTTCTCGGCGTTCCATAGGGCAAATCTCCGGCGGAGCAATCGTCCGCACGCCCGATATCGGCGGACTTCGGAGGGAACTCCACCAAAGTTCTCGGATGCACACGGCGATACGCTCCTTGGCCATGCGCGAAACTGGCCCGACAACTGGCGCCCCATTCGGGTCGGCGCTCGACCGCCGTTCGTTCCTCGCAACAACGGCGGCGCTCGGCGCGGCGGCGCTCTGGCCAGTCGCCTGCCAGACGACGCCGGCCCGTCCCCGCCGCGCCGCCGGAGAACCGCTGCGCTTGGGAATCGTCGGTGTCGCCAACCAGGGTGGTGCTAACCTCGAAAAAGTTTCGAGCGAGAAGATAGTCGCCCTCTGCGACGTCGACGCCGACTATCTCGCTGCCGCCGGGGCTCGATTCTCCGACGCGAAACGATTTCGTGACTTCCGCGAGTTGCTCGCTGATCCCGCGCTCGATCTCGACGGTGTCGTCATTTCGACCCCTGACCATACCCACGCGCCAGCTGCATCGCTCGCCCTGCGTCGCGGCTTGGGCGTGTACCTCGAGAAGCCGCTCACTCACACCATCGAGGAATGCCGGGCGCTCGCCGCGCTCGCGCGAGCGAACAGCTGCGTCACCCAGATGGGCACGCTCATTCACGCTGGCAACAACTATCGACGCGTTGTTGAGTTCATCCGCTCGGGCGCGATCGGCCGCACCACGCAAGTGGATTGCTGGTGCCCGAAAGCTTGGTGCTGTGGCCAGAGAACACCCGGCGCGGCCGCGCCCGCGCGACTCGATTGGACGCTCTGGCAAGGACCGATTCCTGAGTCAGACTACATCGAGGGAATCGCGCCGGCGAATTGGCGGAGCTACTGGAAGTACGGCACGGGAACACTCGGCGACATGGGTTGCCACATTCTCGACCTGCCGTTTTGGGCGCTCGAACTCGACGGCCCGCGCGGTGATCGCGTCACAGCGACGGCGGACGGTCCAGCGCTCGAAGCCGTTGGCTGTCCGAAGTGGGTTGAAGCGACGTGGGTGTTCCCCGACGCGGTGCCGAACGGCGCCGATCCGCTCATCCTTCGCTGGTTCGACGGCGGTCGCGTGCCTCCCACCGTGCAAGAACTCGGTGGGAAAGACAAGCAGGATTACTTCGGCCGATTCTCCGTGTGTTTCCAAGGCACCAAGGGCTTCCTGATGGCGAACTACGACGAGATGCTCGTCTTGCAAGTGCCCGATGCCGTGACGCCTCCCACGTCGATCCCGAATTCTCTCGGTCATCACCGCGAGTGGCTCGACGCTCTGCGGCAAGGCGCGACAACCGGCAACGGCTCACCGCTCTGCGGGTTTGAGTACGCCGCCCCGCTCACTGAGTTGGTGCTGCTCGGCACCGTCGCGTACCGCACTCAACGCGCGGTGGAATGGAATCGTCGCGCCAGCCTGGGTTCGCTCGATCCGACGCTACGCGCCGCGCTCACCGAGCCGTATCGTGCGGAATGGGAGTTCTAGTTGTTGTGTAACACTCACCCTATTTTCGCCGCCTGCTCACCGTTCGCCTGCACACTCCATGCCTGACGCTGTTGTCGCACTCGCGCCCGCGAAGCTGAACCTCGCGCTTTCGGTCGGACCCGCTGGCGTCGATCGCATGCATCCGATCGCGTCATGGATGGTGACGGTCGATTTGTTCGACGACCTCCGCTTGACGCGCCTCCCCGACAAGAGTCTGTCGCGGTACGCGATCCTCTGGCACGCCGACGCGAAGCGGCGCACCGAGATCGGCTGGTCAATTACAAAAGATCTCGCGGTTCGCGCGCACCTCGCTCTCGAGCGACGACTGGAACGTCATCTACCGGTGCAGCTCCGGATGGACAAGCGCATCCCGGTCGGCGGCGGTTTAGGGGGCGGCTCGTCAGATGCCGCAGCGATGCTGCACGGGCTGAACCGTCTCTTCGAACTCGACCTCTCAGACGATGAACTCGCGGATGTTGCCACGGAGCTCGGCTCCGACGTCGCGTTTCTCGTTCACGGTGGCAGCGCGATTGTCGAAGGGCTCGGCGACCGCGTCGAGCGGCACGCTGCATTGCCTGATCTTCATGTCGTGCTCGCGTTCCCCGAGGCGTCGTGCCCAACCGGACCCGTGTACGGTGCGTTCGATCAACTGCTCGAAACACGCGCCGCCGCGGTCGATGCGAAGCGAGTGCGCTCACTCGTCGCGCCGCGCATTTCACCGGATGCCTGTTTCAACGATCTCGCGGCACCTGCGCTCCTCGTCGCTCCAACGCTGCGCGATGACCTCGAAGAACTAACCTCCCTCGCCGAGCGCCCGGTACACGTCTCAGGATCAGGATCGACCTTGTTTGTTGTCTGCGATGATCCAATGCACGCGATGGCGCTTGCTGACGCATCATCGACGCGACTGAAACTCCCGGCCGTCGCGGCGAAAGTTATTCCACGACCACCCGTCGGTGACGCGGAAACGCCGAACCACTAGGACCTCGCAACGCCATGACTACAGCAACTCTCCCGTTCGGATCGGTCGCGCAGACCGCTCGCCCGTTTGTTCCCGCAAGACTCGACGCGACCGACTGGAGCGCGCTTGAGCCGCTCTACCGCGCTCTCGTCAATCGGACGTTCAAGTGTTCGGGATGCATTGAAGAGTTGCTTCTCGACCGCAGTGAACTCGACTCCGCGGCTGGCGAGGCGGAGGCCAACCTCTACATCAACATGACGCGTCAGACGAACAACGATGCGGCGCAGCAGGCGTTCTCGTCGTTCGTCGACAACGTGCAACCCAAGTTGCGCTCGATTGGTGCCGAGCTTGATCGAAAGGTCGTGAGCAGCCCGCACGCGAAGGATCTCGACCAGGCGCGATACGGCATCCTACTCCGCCGACTCGCGGTGGAAGTCGAACTGTTCCGCGAAGCTAACATCGTGCTAGAAACTGAGCTCACGAAGCTCGATCAGGAGTACTCGAAGATCAATGGTGCGATGACCGTCGAGTTCGACGGCAAGACGCAGACGCTTCCGCAGATGGCTCGGTATCTCGAAGAGCCTGATCGCGTGCTCCGTGAGCGAGCGTGGCGAGCGACCGCCGAACGCCGATTCGTCGACGCCGACCGAATCGACGCGCTCTACGACCAAATGATCGCGCTCCGTCGGCAGGTCGCGGCAAACGCTGGCTACGAGAATTTCCGCGATTTCCAGCATCGGCGGCTTCAGAGGTTCGACTACACGCCCGCCGATTGCGAGACGTTTCACACCTCGGTTGCCGCGTCGTGCGTACCTGCGATGCAGCGCTTGAACGCCGAGCGCGCAGTGTCGCTAGGGCTCGAACGCCTCCGACCGTGGGATCTCGGCGTTGATCCAAAGGGGCGCCCGGCGCTGCGTCCATTCCAAAACGTGCAAGAGCTCGTCGACAAGTCGAGCTCGATCTTCCACCGAATGGATGCGGAACTCGGGCGCATGTTCGATTCGATGCGTCAAGGCGACTGCCTTGATCTTGAGAGCCGCGTGGGTAAAGCGCCGGGCGGGTACCAATATCAACGCCAACGATCGCGAACACCGTTCATCTTCATGAACGCGGCGGGACTTCATCGCGATCTCATCACGATGGTGCACGAAGCGGGCCATGCGTTTCACTCGCTCCTGTCCAAAGACGACGCGCTCGTTGAGTACCGCTCAAGTCCGATCGAATTCGCGGAGGTTGCGAGTACGTCGATGGAACTCTTGACGCTGCCGTATCTCGATACCTTCTACTCTGAGTCTGACGCGAACCGCGCTCGGCGCGATCGACTTGAGAAGTTCGCGACGCTCATGCCTTGGATCGCACAGATTGATGCGTTTCAACATTGGGTCTACCTGCACCCGACACATACCCACGCCGAGCGAGCTCGTGCGTGGCTCGATCTCGGTGCGCGATTCGGCCCCACCGTCGATTGGTCGGGCCTTGAGCGCTTCAACGAGCGCTCGTGGCAGCGGCAACTGCATCTGTTTGGCTTGCCGTTCTATTACATCGAATACGGCATTGCTGAGGTCGGCGCGATGCAGGTCTGGATGCGATCACGAACATCCGAGCGGGACGCGCTCGCTGCTTATCAGCGCGGACTCGCGCTCGGGGGTTCTCGTCCGCTTCCGGATCTCTTTGCCGCCGCCGGATGCAAGCTCGACTTCGGGCCAGTCGTGATTGGATCGTTGATGCACGAGGCCAGCGCCGCCTTAGATGCGCTACCCCAGTGACCAGCACGCCTGCCCCCCCCGGCACGCGGACCAACCCAATCTGTGGCCGATAAGACTCCAGACGAGTCTGAGCGGGTGAGAATTGCTCCGCTTCGCCCAAAGATGCCAACTCGCGCTGCCCTCAGGTGTAGCGCGCGAGTAGATTCGCATCACCCCCCGAAGTGGGGGCGGACGGGATAAGGGAACCACCGCGGACGGCGCCGTTGGCCCGTCCGCGTTTTTTGTTTTTGCCCGATCCTGTTCGACATGCCGACCCCACCGGTCCCCTCGCCCTCGGCGCTCCACATGTCGTCCGCCGAATTCCGTCGGACGGGTCACGCGCTGATTGACTGGATCGCTCGTTATCTCGACGACGTCGAACGCCTGCCGGTCTTGAGCCAAGTGAAGCCCGGTGATGTGCGCGCAGGAATGCCGTCGTCGCCGCCACGCACGAGCGAGCCATTCGAGCAATGGATGGACGATGTCGAGCGCATCGTGGTCCCTGGACTAACACATTGGCAAAGCCCGAACTTTTTCGCGTACTTCCCCGCGAACGCAAGCGGACCTTCCATTCTCGGTGAACTGCTCAGCGCCGGGCTCGGCGTGCAGGGAATGCTCTGGGCGACGAGTCCCGCATGCACTGAGGTCGAGACGCACGTGCTCGATTGGCTCGTTGGCATGCTTGGGTTACCTGCGCAGTTTCTCTCGACCAGCGCCGGCGGCGGTGTCATCCAAGACACCGCGTCGAGTTCGGTGCTCTGCGCGCTGCTTGCCGCGCGCGAACGAGCCACGAACCTGCGCTCGAACACGCACGGGCTAGCGAAGTGCCCCGAGCGCCTCGTTGCGTATGCGAACGAACACGCGCACTCGTCGCTCGCGAAGGCAATGAAGATCGCCGGGCTGGGGGAGAGCGCGCTCCGACTCGTCGAGACCGATGATCGCCACGCGCTTCGCCCGGATGTCTTTGCCCAGCTCGTCGCCACCGATCGTGACGCGGGTCGTCTGCCATTCTTCGCCTGCGCGACGCTGGGCAGCACGTCGAGCAACGCGATGGATCCGCTCCGTGCTATGGGCGAGATCGCGAACACGAACAACCTTTGGTTCCACGTTGACGCAGCGATGAGCGGAACCGCTGCACTATGCGAGGAATTTCGCGCGATGCACGATGGTGTTGAACTCGCGGACAGCTACTGCTTCAACCCACACAAGTGGATGTTCGTGAACTTCGACTGCGATGTGTTCTGGGTCCGCGACCGCGCGGCGCTCATCAATGCCTTGAGTGTGCTGCCCGAGTACCTCCGAAATCAAGCGACCGAGAGCGGCGAGGTCTTTGACTATCGCGACTGGCACGTGCCACTCGGACGTCGATTTCGCGCGCTCAAGCTCTGGTTTGTGATTCGCCACTACGGGGTAGAAGGCTTGCAAGCACTGGTGCGCCACCACGTGGCGCTCGCGGAACAATTCGAGTCGTGGGTGCGCCAAGACCCAGCGTTCGAAGTGGTCGCGCCGCGGCCGTTGAATCTGGTTTGCTTCCGCCTCAGGGGAAGCGACGAGGCAAACGAGCAGCTCTTGCAGCGGATAAACGCGAGCGGCAAGGCGTATCTCTCGCACACGAAACTCCATGGCCGCTTCGTGTTGCGCATGTCGATCGGGCACACGCGCGTCGAAGCGCACCATGTGCGTGCGGCGTGGGATTTGATCCGTGCGTCGCGCGGCTAGCTGTAGATTCGTTTCGCCTCACGGCAGCGTCGAACGTCGCGAACTTCATGTCGTGCGCGAGTTCCTTCTTCAGCGTCGCCTTGACCGGGAATGCGACTCAATCTGGGACTGTGTACTCGCGGATCTCCGCCTGCTTATCCGATCGCTTCGGGACAGCGATGAATAGCGCCCGCAGCTCAGCCACCAGCAGACCGGTGCGTGCGCCTGCGGCGGTCTTCATCGATGTGAGCTTGGTGTAAGCGAACTGATCCTTGGTCTCGAACAGGTCGATGGCTCCGCCGCCATCGCCTCCGACCACAAGAATGCGGCCCGACTTGGCATCGACAAACACCTCATCCGCGTCACCGACGCATTCCGGCGAGGCGACAACCGTGCCCGAATCGGTATCGATCACGAGCAGTTTCGCAGAGCGGCGACAACCGACGTACAGAAGCTTGTGGACGGCATCAAGCGCCATCGGAAAGTTGCGGCCCGCTCCGGCGAGTTTCCACGTCGTAATTACCTTTTGGGTTGACCTATCGGCAACGATCACTTCATCACCGCTGGGCACGTTCACGAAGATCCGTGGTGTCCCTCGCTCCAACTCGAAGGCTTCCGGATGCCCAGGTAGCTTGATCTCTGCGATCTTCTTCAGCGTCTGCAGGTCGAGCACGGCGACGGCTCCGCTGCCATGACCGACCACACCGACCACAATGAATCTTCCGTCGACATCAAGCCGCACGTTGTCGGCGTCGTCTCCGACATCGACGGTGAGCTTCTCCTCCAACGTCGTTGCGTCTTAGGCGTGAACCGTCCCATCACCTCCACATGAAACCACCACGCGCTTGGTCGCCGGTGTGAACACGACGCCCTGCGGCTCCTTAAGGCCGCTGACGCTCTTGATCGACTCTCCCTTCTCGAGGTCGATCACTTCGAGTGAACCGTTCTCCAGCGCGGCAACGAAGAGTCGCTTGGTTTCTGGGTCGTACGCGAGATGGTCAATGCGTCCACTCACGCCCGGCATCGGCATGACTCGCTTGAGTAACAACTCCGGCTTGGCCGACACTACGGGTGGTTCGAGCAGCAACGGCTGGTCGAGAGCTAACACGGCGAGCACAACGATGACGAAACGCATGGGGCACCTCCGAGTGGTCTCTGGGCATCCCGCATGATCTCAAGTGCCCGTCCACGATGGTGCGTGATGAAAGCTGCCGGTGGCCTGCGGGATGATCGCGTCTGGGCGAGCGGCGAGATCGCGGGCGAGCTGTTCGGCTCATCTAGCAGCCGTGGCGACAGCGCTTTTGTTGCGGGAAGAAGCAACGTTGGCTCAGCTGCCCAGCTGTAGATTGGGAGCCGAATCCACCCAATGTGTGGGGCTAACCGGCTCGTTCGTGGTCCGAATGACTTTCGCCACGGGATGCTGGGCTCATGGCGACTTCGTTCGCGACGCGCCGTCCCTCACAACCCCGGAAAGCCGGTCCGCTGCGTCAATCGACTCTTCGTGGACCGCGTCGGCTTCGCCCAATCTGGAGGGTTGGCCGCTTTCAAGATCTAGGGAACGAGGCCAATGGGTTCGCTTGCGCTACGGCTCATCGCTTCGCCTTCCGAGGCTCCGGCGCAACGCAGCAGTGCGCGTGAGGGGCGAGTGCTGCGGACGCACTTGGTGTTGAGAAGACCTACGTCGTCTCGGTGCGACGCACGCTACCCAATGATTGGTAAGAGATGCGCGCGAAGCCAAAGCTCAACGCCGCGTCAGCTTCCGGAATCAAGGGGAGCTTCGTCAAAACGTTCAAGTCCACCGAAGAACGCCTAGCGCATCTTGAGAAGAGCGGCTTTGTCTTTGTCGTTACTTCCCCGCACACGAGGGGTCGAACTAACTTCATCCTCATAAGCCGATTACACGAAGGACGCGGATCTCGCCGTTTGGTTCGGCAACCAAGGCATGGGAATCAGCACGCAAGCCCTTGAACGCAGCGAGCTGTGCATAAACACTCCGATGTACGGAATTATTGAAAGTTTGAACCTTGGCGCCTCTTCCGGAATCGTGCTGTATGAAATCGGCGAGCCGCGTCGAGCTTTTCCAGCAAAACGCCGTTTAACTCGAGCGTTAGCCCGCCCACTTCAAAGTCGCTGCTTTCCAATTGCATGGGTCCCATGCAATTGGTAATCTGAAGGCACAATGATCGTTTCGTTCGGCGATCGCGAGACGGAACGGCTGTACCACAGCCGAGCCAATCCTCCTCGGATGCCGCCAGCCATCATGAACGCGGTGCTCCGGAAACTCGATTTGCTCGACAACGCCGCGGATCTCGTCGATCTGGGGTCGCCTCCGGGCAACAGGCTCGAAGCGCTCCGTGGCAACCGCGCGGGATTCCACTCGATTCGTGCCAACGACCAATGGCGCGTCATCTTCCGTTGGGCGGCGCGCAACGCCGACGATGTCCGAGTCCTAGACCACCACTCCTAAGGCAACCTCATGACTCCCGAGAACCGAACGCCGACGCATCCGGGCGAAATCCTCCTCGAGGAGTTCCTCAAGCCCCTCGGGGTCACGCAGGTGGCCTTCGCCGAGCACATCGGCGTGCCGCTGCAGCGCGTCAACGAGATCATCCGGCGCAAGCGCGGCGTAACCGCCGAGACAGCATGGCTCCTCTCTCGGGCGCTCGGAACGACGCCGCAGCTTTGGCTCAACCTTCAGTCCAACTACGATCTGGCCGTCAACCGCCCGCGCCGATCCATAAAGCGCCTGCGGGCAGCGAGCTAACAGTTCGCTTTTTCTGACGGCTGCGGGGCGACTGTTTGCACTCGGGGCGGATGCTTCGCCTCCGCCGGCTCGCCTCGTGTCCACAGCACAGCTCATAGGTCGTTAGGCATCACCAAGCCCACCACGCTCGGCGTCAGCCGATTCGCAAGATCATGAACGCAGAGGCGTCACGATTCACGTCGCCGAGGTTCGGCGCTTGAACAGGTGGAACATCCCGGTGGCCTTGGAGGCAGCGGTCATCCAGCGTGACCATTCATGTATCTACTGCAGCGTTGAGTTCACCGGCACCACCGCTCAGCGCGGCCGGAGACCCTCCTAGGAACACATCATCAACGACGCACGCATCGTCACGGAAGAGAACATCGTCCGGTGATGCATTTCCTGCAACGCAAGCAAAGGCACCAAGGACCTTGCTGCCTGGCTGAAGTCAAAGTACGGTCGGAGCCGTGGCATCACAGCGAACACCATCGCGCCAGTGGCGCAAGTCGTCCTTCGGCGTGGCAAGCGATGTGACGCCTAACCCCTCGGTTAAGCGCAGCGAACGGCAGGCCGCCTAGCTCGAGCGTTAGGCAGTCAAAGCTGCTGCTTCGTGGGGTTCAAGACAGAGTCGTCTAGCGATTTCCTGTTCTCGGTTTTTGCGTTGCGTCGCGAGCCCGCCAACCGCGATAGCGTCGTCCCCGCGCGGACGGCGGATTACAC
>JAWXCC010000281.1:0-10775 GCA_034440475.1 Phycisphaerae bacterium
CGGAAACCGGGGCTCCGAGGGTGAGACTCAAGCCCGCGCGGTGAACGGTCGATCCTACCTCGTCGATGCGATTCGGAGACACACAATGAGCGGCGCGACGCGAGGCGGCAAAGACGAGGTTCTCCGGATCATGTGCCCCAAGCTGGGGTGCCAGCGGATCCTCGCAGTTCCGACGAGTGCCCGCGGCAAATTGGTGCGCTGCCGGACCTGCGGAACGAACATCAAGGTGCCGTTTCCGCGAGAAAGTACGCCGAGTTCGAAATTAGAGAATCGCGACGGCACCAAATCCGCGGCGTGAGCCGAGGACGATCGTCTCCGGTCGGTTGCACGCGAGCGCGTATCCTGACAGCGATGGCACTGACGTCGGCCGAATCCGAGGAGACGAGTCGCGTTGGCGAGCCACTTCAGCGGGCGACTTCATTGCCGCTGGCGATGGCCGCGCCCGCACGGGCCGACGTGACAACCCTCGTTCGTGGTCTGGCACCCAACGTTCGTGCGGTATACGCGCACGTGCCGTTCTGCTTCCACAAGTGTCATTACTGCGATTTCTATTCGTTCGTCGACGCGGAAGATCGTCAGCCCGCGTACGTCGAGCGTCTGTCCCGAGAGATCCGCGCTGCGGTGCCGTTCTTCACGCGTGAGGTCGAAACCATCTTCGTCGGTGGAGGGACGCCAACCCTGCTCAGGCCGCCGCTACTTCGCGCAGCGCTCGACGTGCTGCGCAAGTCGGTTCCACTGGCACCGGGTGCGGAGTGGACGGTCGAAGCGAATCCGGAGACGGTGACGAACGAGGTCGCAGATGTTCTCGTAACTGGCGGCGTGAATCGGGTCAGCCTTGGGGCGCAGAGTTTCGATCCTCGCCACTTGAAAACGCTGGAACGATGGCACGATCCGATGAGCGTTGGTCGGGCAGTGGCGGCGCTCAGAGCTGCGGGGATCGGTCGAATCAATGTCGACTTGATCTTCGGCATCCCGGGCTCGACGCTTGAAGACTGGCAGCGAGACCTCGACAGCGCACTCGCGCTGGGGCCTGAGCACATCTCGTGCTACGGGCTGACCTACGAACCGAACACAGCGATGACGAAGCGGCTTGAGCGCGGTCAGTTTGAGCCTTGCGATGAAGACGTCGAGGCGGCGATGTACGAGTACACCTTGGCAGCGCTCGCGGCCCGCGGGTTCGACCAGTACGAGATCTCGAATTGGGCCAAGCCGGGCGAAGCGTGTCGGCACAATCTCTTGTACTGGACCAACGCTGATTGGTGGGCGCTTGGTCCGAGTGCCAGCGGACACGTGCAGGGAACGCGATTCAAGAACATCCCGAGGATCACCGATTGGCTCTTGAGCGATGGTGCGTCGCCGGTGGTGGACGTCGAAACGCCCGATGCGGAGCGCCGTGCTGGCGAGATTCTCATGCTTGGGCTTCGTCTGAACGCTGGACTCGGCGAGGCAGAGGTCGAGGCCTGCTTCGAGACATCGCGAGGCGTTGAACGGCGTGCGGCGATTGATCGCCATCGCGCTGGTGGTCTCCTGGAATTCACCGATGGTCGGCTTCGGTTCACGCGCCATGGGCAGCTCCTCGCCGACGAGGTGCTCGCCGACCTCGTCTAACGAGGGAGCAGTAGCGCGAACGAGCGCCGCTTTGGCGGGACTCGCTGGACACGCACTCGCTCTGGTGCCGATAAGGTTCCCCGCTCCCATGACGAAGTGGCTCCGTCTCATCCGACCCGGCGACTGGACGAAAAACGTCTTTGTCCTCCTCGCGCTTCTCTTCTGGCTGCCCAACCACCTGCGCTCGCAATCGGGAGTTGACCTCACGTCGTCGCTCGCGACGGTCCTCGTCGCCACCGCGCTCGCGTTCGTGGCCTTCTGTGCCGCTGCCAGTGGTTTCTACTGTGTGAACGACGCGCTCGACTCCGCGCGCGATCGACTGCACCCGGTGAAGAAACATCGGCCAGTTGCTGCTGGCGCAATCAGCCGTGGACAGGCCATCGTTCTCGGCGCCGGGCTCATTCTGCTTGGAATCACTGCGGGGTTCGCTGCGAGCAAAGGTGCGGGCGCGTGTCTTGTTGCATACGCCGTGTTGCAGGCGGCGTACAACCTCGGCCTCAAGCGCGTGATCTTCGTCGACGTCGTCACGCTCGCGATCGGTTTTTCGCTTCGAGCAGCATGCGGTGCGCTTGCGATTGGCGTGCAGGTGTCGCCGTGGCTTCTTGCGTGCGTTTTCTCAGTGACGCTCTATCTCGGCTTCATCAAGCGGCTGTGTGATCTCTCCAGTGCCCGCCGCGTGAACAACTCAGAGTGGAGGAGCCCCGCGGGCTACGACAATCCGTTTGAGCTGAATTGGCTCCTTGGTATGAGTGGCACGTTGACGGTACTCATGTACCTGCTCTATGCGCTCTCGACGCATGCGCAGCGGATCTTTGGCGTTCGCGCGGTCGGGTTGGCGCTCCTCACGCCGCTCGTACTGATCGTGGTGCATCGTTTCTTTCGCCGGGCGAATGAAGGGCTGTCCGACAGTCCTCTCGCGGCGCTCATCGAGGACCGTGCAGTAGCCATCGCGATTGCGCTCTTCGTCCTCGGCGCGGGAGTGACCCTCTATGTTCCCGAGGCGCAGACCGTGCTTGGAAAGCTCTTCCTGACCGAGCCGATCCCAGTGATGTCTGCACCGGGTTCTCCATCGACGCCAACATCATGAGCGAGCGAACGCGCGACAATCTCGCGCAGCTCGCGCTCGTCATGATCGTGCTGTCGCTGGTTGCGTGGCCAATCTTCACCGGGCAGCTCGGACAGAAGGCGTCCGATCACCGCTTCTTCCACCTTCCGCTGGTGCGCGAGTGGTCGAGTACGTGGCCAGTTGTGAATCTGCGCGATTACAACTCCGCGACTGGGCCGCTTTACCACTGGATCATGGCGGGCATCGCGCAGTTGACGGGCACACGCGGCGGGCCCGAAACGTCGCCGCCGCTGCAGTTTGCCAGCGCGCTCTTCGCCGCGCTCGCCGTGCTGGTGACCTATCGGTTCGCGCGACGTTGCGTCGCAATCGCGAGCGCGTTCATGGCGGCGTTGGCTCTCGCCGTATCTCCGTACTTTCTTGGCAACGCAATCTGGATGATGACCGACAACTTGTCACTCGCGCTCGTCGCACTGACGGTCGGTTCGGCGGTCTTCATGCCATGGACGCCGTCGCGCACACTCGGTCAGGGTGTCGCGGCGTCACTCGCGGTGGCCACACGGCAGATCAATCTCTGGTTAGTCGCACCGATTGCTATCGCGACGATCCTGCGCTCGCCGCGCGACCGACGATCGATTGTGATGACGGCGATCGCGTGCACCGCTGTCGTCGCAACGCTCGCCACATTCGTTCTGCTCTGGGGCGGTATCGTCCCGCCGAAGTTCCGAGGGCTGCACGCAAGTGGAATACAGCCGTCGGCGATTGGTTTCACCCTGACGCTTGTTGCCGCATACGGGATCTGTCTCGCTCCCGCCATGCGCGATGGTTGGAGATCGCTCGGAGCGCAACCAAAGCTCCTCATCGCCGTGATCGCACTCGGGGCGATAGTGGCGAGCGTTGGCCGAAGCTTCGCAAGCGTTGAGGCTGGTCGAAATGGTGGCTGGGTCTGGCGTGCGGTCGAGCACCTCCCAATCATCGCGGAACGATCACCACTCATCGTCGGGGGTGGGGCACTCGGCGCAGTTGTTCTCAGCGCGCTCTTCATCCAAGCGAAGCGGGTCGGACGAGCAAGCGCGGCGATTGTCTTACTCAGCGCGCTCGCGGGCTTCGTGGCAGCGCACGTCGCGAACGCGCAGGTGTTTCAACGCTACTACGACCCGATGGTGCTGCTCACGCTCGTCTGGCTTGTAGCGATCGCAGCGCCGCAGGGGGCGTCATCGTCACGATCCGTTTTTGCGGCGCTCGCACTGCTGGTGATGCAGCAAGCATGCTTTGCTGTTTTTGTCTTGTATGCGCCGATGTCGAACTAACACTTCCCGGGCGCGAGCCAACCCGTTACTTGCGCTTCTTGAACTTCGCCTTATGGCTCTCGGTCGATGTCGACCCCTTCGACGAGAGCCCCGGCATCTGCGGCAATCCTGGGATACCGCCGCCCTTCGACGCCATTTCCTTCATGGCCTTGAGTTTGGTGGCCATGCCGCCGCCAGCCATCTGGGCTGTCATCTTCTGCATCTGAAGGAACGATTCCGTGAGGCGATTGACCTCGTGTTCCTTCGTGCCCGAGCCCTTCGCGACTCGCCGTGTCCGCGACTTATCGAGACGCTTGACGTTCTCGCGCTCGTACGGCGTCATGGAACTGACGATCGCCTCGATGTGATCGAGCTGTTTCTCATCGAAATCGAGACCCTTCATCATTGAACCGACGCCGGGCAGCATTCCTAACAACTGTTTGATAGGTCCCATGCGCCGGATCGAGCGCATCTGAGCCATGAAGTCGTCCATGGTCAGCTTGCCTGCGGCCATTTTCTCGGCGAGTCGCTCAGCGTCGGCCTCGCTCACCTCGTCCTTGGCGCGCTCGACAAGGCTGACGACGTCGCCCATGCCAAGGATACGACCCGCAACACGCTCGGCATGGAATTCTTCCAGTGCATCGAACTTCTCGCCGGTGCCGACGAATCGCACTGGGGCACCGGTCACGTACTTCGCACTCAATGCGGCGCCGCCGCGCGTCTCTGAGTCAAACTTCGTGAGGACTAGTCCGTTGACATGCAGTCGCTCGTGAAAGCTCTTCGCCGAACGAAGTGCGTCCTGTCCAGTCATCGCGTCAACGACCAAGAGGATCTGATGCGGAGCGACTGCGGTCTTCACGCCTTGCAGTTCGCGCATCAATTCGTCGTTGACGTGCAGCCGCCCCGCAGTATCGAGAATGAGGACGTCGAACTTTCCTTCACGCGCCGTTTTGAGGGCACGCTGACACACCTGGATAGCAACGCCGACTGCCTTGCCGTACTCCGCGCACTTGTCGGGCTCGCCGTAGAACTCGACGCGCGAGCCACCCTTGGCGTCGGCCTTCACCGTGTCGATGACTTGGCGAAGCTGCTCTACTGCTGCTGGCCGTTGAAGATCGGCGGCTGCGACGAGCACGTTCAAGCCACGCTTACGGCACCACGCCGCGATCTTTCCGCACGTGGTGGTCTTGCCCGAGCCTTGCAGGCCGCAGAGCATGATGATCGTTGGTCCCGGCGACACGAATTCGAGCGGCTCGGTTCGACCGTCGTCAGGTCGCATCAACGCAACGAGCCGATCGTGGATGATCCCGATGAGTTCCTGGCCAGGCTGGAGGCTCTTCGTGACCTGAGTACCGATCGACGCGCTCAGCACGTCGTCGGTGAATGTGCGGACGACGTCCTGATGGACGTCCGCCTCGAGGAGCGCCGTCCGTACCTCCGCCATCGCGTCACGAACGTTCGACTCGGAGATGGCACCCTTGCCGGACACCTTGCGGAAGAAGTCGCCGAAACGATCGCTCAGACTCTCAAACACGAAGACTCTCTTTCAAAGAAGGGGCTCTCGGGGCAGCGGATCGTAACGGCGAGCCGATCTACGAGAGGGTCAGTAGGGTGGCGTCCAGACTCGTGACCAGCGTGGAGTAGTATCTTGCGTTCCTTGCGTGCGGCGTTGGAATCGTTGGTGCCGCGAACGTGTCGGACGAGTCTCGCCCGATTTGACACAGCATGACCGCCGTTCGACTCCTCTTCTCGCTCGCGGTGATACTCGCTCCAGTGTGCGGCCCAATTTTCGGTTTGGTGTGGGTGGCGACGGGCGTTGCTGGCTGCTCGGCGGCAGCGGAACAAGTCCAACTCGCCCAGAACCAGCACGCGGGGGGGGACTTTGAGGGGGCGTATCAAACGCTGACCGGAGATGGCACGAAGGAGTTGAGATCCGAGAGTCGTGACGGACTGCTCTGGCTCATGGAGGAAGGCAAGATCGCTCAGGACGCTGGCTATTTTTCCGAGAGCGCGCGGGTGCTCACTGACGCGAGCACCCTCGCAGATCGGTTCGACCACGAGTTCGACAAAAACTCGCTCGCGGAGGAGGCGGCTTCGATCGCCGTGAACTCACGGATGCGCGTGTTCCGAGGCTCGTACGCAGATCGCATCGAGATCGAGAACTTGCGCGTCATCGCGTCGCTTTTGGCGGGAGATTCATTCGGTGCAGTCGTTGCGGCGAAGCGCGCCGTCGAGCGTCAGAAAGATGCCGAGGTTGATGAGGCGGCGCGCATCAAGAAAGTCAACGAGGACATTGCCAAACGCGGGGGTTCTACGACGGTGCGCGAAATCCTCGCGAAGGAAGGTGTCGAACTCAACCAGGGCGCGGCCTCCTATCTGAATCCACTCGCATCGTGGCTCTCGGGCATGCTGCAACTCTCAACCGGCGACGGCAACGATCGGCAGCGCGGTGAGACTGACCTGCGTCGCGCGCTCGCGATGGTTCCAGCGCAACAAGTCCTCGCCGCCCAGGTAGCCCAGAGCCCGTTCGACCTGGCTCGAGCTGGTCAACCCCAAGTTGTCGTCTACTTTGAGAACGGCGTCGCGCCGCAACTCGAGCAGGTCATCATCCCGCTCGTCACGCCGTGGCTCGGACTCAGCACCATTCCGCTGCCGCGCATGACGAACGTCGCACGACCAGCCGATGCAGTCGATGTGGCGGGAGGTGGAGCCATCGTCCGCACCGAACAACTCGTTGATCTCGACGTAATCTGGAGGCAGGAATTCGACCAACGCTTGCCAGAGATCATCCTGCGCACCGCCGTCATGGTGGCAGCGAAGGAGGGCGCGACCTACGCGGCAACCATTCCCTTCCAGAAGGGGAATCCGTACTGGGGAAACGGCAACCACTCCAACAACTCTTGGAGCACATCGAGTCAGATCGGCTACGCGCTCGTGCTTGCCGCAGCCAGCATTTACAAGGGCGCGACCAACCAAGCCGATCTTCGCACCTGGCGCAGCATTCCGTCCGAGGTCGCGATCGCGCAGATGCCCCGACCTCTAGACGGTCTCGTCCGGGTATCGCTAGTGCGCGGCGGCGTCGCGATGGGTGGCGTCGATGTTCAATTGCCTGACGCTCCGGTCACGCTCGTCTGGTGTCGTTGTGTCGTGCCGAGCAGACTCATCGTTCGTGCAGTTCCGTTCGTTGGTTCGTATCGAGTCCCGAGCGGAACGCCGCCCGCAGAACTTCCGTCCATGCAACCCGTCCCGGAGTCTTCTAGTGCAACCCACTCAAACTGATCGTTCGTCTTGGCTCGCGACTCTGCTGGTCGCAACGTCACTCGCCCTCGTCTGCGGAAGCTGCACGTCGAGCAACGTTTACGAAACTGAGAATGCCCGCCCCAACGCAATCGAGTTCAAGTCAAAGATTTCGAACTCGTCGCTCAAGGACAAGATCGACGTCGTCAGCGTGTACGTCGGGCAAGCGAGTGGTCTGCTTCGCGTACAAGCAAACGTTGTCAACGGCTCGGATTACAACGCTCGTTACATGTACAAGGTCACGTGGTACGACGGGCAGGGGCTGAAGCTCCCCGCCAACTCCGACTTCTGGACTCGGCGCGAAATGAACGCCGGTGGCAAGGACGAGATCGCCGCGATCGCTCCGTCTGGGAAGGCCGCCGATTGGCGCCTCGAGATTCGTCCGTGGGACAACTAACAAATACTCAAATCGCACGTCATGCACGCACATCCATTGGAACTCACCATGAACGCCGCTGCCCGACTCATCCTTACGATCGTCGCCGCCTCTTCCCTCATTCCGGCTGCCTGCAATGCGCCGCCGAAACGCATCGACCCCACCGGACCTGAAGCGATTACCACGCGGCATCTCGACTACAGCGACCTCCGCGAGTGGTCTGATTCGCTCACGCAAGAGATGCTCATCGACGGATTTCTCGATCAGTATCCGAAGCCGACGATCATGCAGGTGTCGAATGTTGAGAATAAGACTTCCATCGCCGACATCAACACGGAGATGGTGCTGGGTCGCATTCGCTCGAATCTACGCAAGGACAATCGCGTTCGATTCGTCGCGACGCTTGGCACCGACGCGATCGACAATTCGGTGCGCGAGAATACGCAGCTTCCCAACGATCCAATGTTTAACAAGGAGCAGGCGATTGAGCGCACTGCACAGGGCACGGCGACTGTGCCGATGTTGTCGGTGAATACGCAGATTCTGTCTGCGTACGAGCGAAACAGTCGCGCGTCGCAGAGCAACTACGAGATGCGCATGTGGGTGGTTGATCTCAAGAACGGCGAGACGGTGTGGGAAGGCTTCTCGAATACCGTCGCCAAGTTGCAGAAGGGTGGTTGACGAAACCGTGAGTGTTGGTGGGTTCGGCGCGGCCAGCCGCACGCGCGGAGTTCGCCGCTTCGTACTCGCCTCGCTCGCGCTGGGCGTTTTTCTGTCGTGGATCGTGACGTTCGTCGCGGCGCTCGAGCCGTTCCAGCACGGCTACGACACACACATTGGCGGGGAGTGGATGGTCACCCAGACTCGGGGGTTGGCGGTGATGGAGCGATTGGGGAGTTCCAGCCCGTTTCCCCCACGCGCTTCGCTCCATGCCGGGCGCTTCGCGTGGATTCCGCCCGAGGTCGACCCACGAACGGCGATTGAGGAAAGCGTCGTTGGTCGCGGCGTTGCGCGATGCGGCGCATGTGTTGCGGGATGGCCGTGGCCGCAGACCATGGCGCGGTGGATCGAATTCGTGACTACCGACAGTGCGGTTGTCGCGTATGTCGTCGCACATCGCGCGGGGAGAGACGTCGACCCAGTGAGTATGTCCACGGGTCCTACCAGCGCTATTTGGACCATTCCCGAGGAGGGATTTGGCACAGGTCGGCAAGCGCAGGTCTTCCGTCCGCGATACAGCGCGGCGCGACTCGTGTTGTGGCTACCGCGCGAGCCCGACGCGACCTCGAACAACAGCAAACTCGCTATTCCTCCGTGGGCCACGTTCGCGCGAGCGCGGGTGCGGCTCGCGAATGGTGATGTGGCGGTGGGCGGGTACGGTTGGCCGTGGCCCGCGCTTGCCAACGTGCTAGAGGAAGTGAAGGCTGAGAACGGTACGTCGCGATACAGCGCGTTCGGCGGCGAGATTCTTGAACTTACGTCGCGGTCGCCGAGCGACGGATTCTCCGAGGCGGGCGGCTGGCCGAGCGCTCGCGTAATTCCTCGCATTCCGCTGCTCGGAGGATTGCTCCTCGACGGGATTGTCTTCGCTGCGATGCTCGCTGTCGCGTGCCTCGCGCTGGCACCGGAACTCGTCGTTCGCACGGCACGACGACGGAAGGGGCGGTGCCTCAACTGCGGTCAGCAGCTCGTGGACAGTCAGGACCAGTGTCCGGAGTGCGGAGCGACGAGAAAGCAGCGAGCGCGGCGACGGCGAAAGTCGACGGAGCAGTGCGCGTGAGCGCGCCTGCGATCAGAGGGACACGCTTGAGACAAGGCGTCGGCCGCTTCGCGCTCGGGTCGCTCGCGCTTGGCGTTGTGTTGTCGTGGATCGTGACGCTCATCGCGGCGCTCGAGCCGTTCCAGCACGGCTACGACGTGCACGTCGGCGGCGAGTGGATGGTCACCCAGACTCCGGGGCTGGCGGTGATTGAGCGTCTCCGTTGGGCGAGCAAGGACCCGCCGCAGCCCCTCTTGCATGCGGAGCGTTTCACATGGATTCCAAGAGAGGTCGATCCGCGAACGCCGCTCGATGAGAGTGTCGCTGGTGGTAGCAACGCGGGAGGCGGGGCGGTTGTGGCGGGATGGCCTTGGCCGCAAACGATGGCGCGATGGGTCGAGCGTGATTCTGCGCTCGGTCCCGTCGTGGCCATCGAAGGCGGGATCCGTGTTCCAGAGGTGTTTCAGTCACTAGCGATGCAAGCACGCGCGCAGCCGGTGATTCCAATCCGGCCAATCTGGTTCGGCATCGTGCGGAACACCGTCGTGTGGTCGGTCGTCGCCGGTTTCATACTCGCTCTGCGCCGGGCGTTGGTTCGCGCCGCTCCGCTACGTCGGCGTGAGGTCGTTGTTGCGTCGATCGTGCTGGTTCTCGCGGGCATCGCTCTGGCGTACTTCGTCGCGAGTCGTGCTGGCCGCGAGGTCGATCCGGTCATCGCGTATGTGGGTCCGGAACGGGGGGGGTGGACCCATCGCGAGTCTGGCGTTGACACCGGACGGCATGTGTGGGTGTTCGGACGAACAGGGAGCGCTGCACGACTGGTGTGGTGGATGTCACGCGACCGGTACGACGCTGCACCTAACAACATCACGATGCCCTCGTGGGCGACCTTCGCGCGGGCGCGTGTGCGACTGGCGACGGGCGATGTCGTTGTTGCCGCGTATGGATGGCCTTGGCCAGCCTTTGCCATGGCGATCGAGGAGATACCGGCCGAATCCGGTCCGTCGCGATACATCGCGTTCCGTGGCGACATTCTCGAACTAACGCCTCCGTCGCCCGAGAATGGGCTGTCCGAACCGGGTCGCTGGCCGAGTGCACGCGTCGTTCCTCGTTTGCCGCTCTTCGGTGGATTGTTCCTCGACGGGCTCGTCTTCGCTGCGTTGCTCGCCGCCAGTTGCCTCGCGCTGGCGCCTGAGCTCGTCGTCCGCGCGATGCGACGACGCAAGGGGCGATGTGTGCAGTGCGGTCAGAAGCTCATGGAGAGTCAGGAGCAGTGTCCCGAGTGCGGTGCGAGGCGACGGCAACGGCAACCTCGCGCGGCGATGTGAATCGCGCGTCCGCCGTGCGCAGACACTGTGCGGGCATATACGTCTGATACGGCCC
>JAWXCC010000282.1:0-45982 GCA_034440475.1 Phycisphaerae bacterium
GGGCTTCATCGGGCTTCATCGGGCTTCATCGGGCTTCATCGGGCTTCATCGGGTGAGTCTTGCCCGAACGAGCTCAGGCGCTAGGGCGGAGATTCTCTGCGACCGACGTGCGATATGCGAGAACGGCAGGGAGGAGACCGGCGAGAGCGGAGAGAACGACCGTCGCAGCGGTGACGATGATCGCGCTGCGAGGCTCGATGGAGAATCCAAGGACAAGCCCCACCTGACTGCGCAAGTAAGCGGCAGCGAGCGAAGTCCCGAGGGTTGCGATCGCCACGCCAGCAATCGCGCCGAGGAGCCCGATCAGCGCGGACTCAGTCAACACCAGCCCGAAAATGCGCGGTCGGCTGCAACCAAGCACTCGGAAGATCGCGGTTTGGCGCCGTCGCTCGTTCATAGAGTTGTAGAGCGCGAGCAGAATGGAAATCGCACTTCCCACCAAGATCGCAACCGCCATCGCGAGGAAGAGAAGGTCGATGCGACCGACGATGGAGAGCAGCTTCGAGATCTGGTCTGCGGGATTCGCCACAGTGATGGTGGGGTCGCGACGAAGTGCGTCGAACTGCTGCTGGAGTGCACTCGACACGCTCGAGCCCGGTCGCGTCGGGACGCGCACGAGGACGCCTGTGATTTTCTTGTCGTCCTCGACGAGGTCATCCTTCGTCGTGGGCGGCGGCTCGCCTGCATGGTCGTGATCATGGTCATGATCATGGTCATGATCGTGACCATGCGCGTCGTGCTCTCCGTGCGCGGCCTCTTTCACCAGTCCATCGCGTTCGCGGCGATCGTGAGCGTGGAGAATCCAAGAACTTTGGAGCGAACAGAAGATCGCGCGGTCGTGGGCTGAGCCGGTCGGCTCAAGGATGCCAACGACGGTAAACGTGAATTCGTCGTGCACGTGTCCATGGTCGCCCTCGTCGCCGCCAGCGGCGGAGCCCGGCACGCCATGCGTCAAGGCAAGTTTCGAGCCGAGGGCGAGGCCACTCTCGCGCGCCGCCGTCGCGCCGAGCACGACTTCGAAATCGTTCTCGAAGAACGCTCCAGACGCGAGTCGCCAAGGCTCGTTCTTGACGGGCTCAAACTTCGTGAAGAACTCTGGCGTCGTCGCAAGCGTGGCAAAGCCGCGGTACGAGTCGCCCTGTTGCATCGGAATGAACCAGTCCCACGGAAACGACTCGCGCAGCGCCACGAACTTCGGCTGCATGATGGGCCGCTGCGGAGCGTTGGCATAGAAGATTGCGTTGAGTACTGACACCATCGGTCCCGCGTCGGCGCTCACGAGAAGATCTGCGTTGCCGCTGCCGCGCATGAACGCGCGACTGCCTTCAGCGCGGAGCGAGAGCAGCGTCAACAAGAGTGCGACGGCGACGGCGACGGTGAGTGCAGTCACGGCAGTGGAGAAGAGCCGGACGCGCAACGAGCGAAGGACAATCGTGAGATCAGTCACGACGGAGTTCCTCCCCACGTCGTGACGCCAGCGGCTGCCAGTCCCGCGAGATCGAGCGTCCGGTCAAATCGGCCGCGGAGCGATGGATCGTGGCTCGCAACCAAGAGAGCCGCGCCTTGCTCACGGCAGTTCGAACGGATCAACTCGACGGCCTGCTCCGCGTTGTCCGAATCGAGACTCGCTGTGGGTTCATCGGCGAGGACGAGGGCAGGGCGGCAGGCCAAGGCGCGGGCCACTGCGACACGCTGCTGCTGTCCGACCGAGAGCGTCTCGACGAGCGCATTGGGCCGGTCAATTCCGAGCGCTCGGAGTAGTTCAGTCGCTCGGCCGCCATGCCCCCCATCACGGGGACTACCGCCAGGCGTGGCGCTTCCAGCGAGACGACTCTGGCCAGGATTGCCGAAGAGGAGCGCGAGCAGCACATTTTCGAGGGCCGAGAATCCTTGGGCGAGGTGAAACGTTTGAAAGATCATCCCGATGCTGCGGCCGCGAAACTGATCGCGGGCTGCGCCGCGCAGAGCGTGGATGTCTTGACCGGCGATCGTCACCCGTCCCGAGTCGGGTTCCCGGAGGCCCGCAATCAGTTGCAGCAACGTGCTCTTGCCGCCGCCGGAACGCCCCGTGAGCAATACGTGCTCGCCCTCTGCGAGATCGAGCGCTGGAAGATCAATCGCGAACGCAGCGCCATTCGCACCGGCGCTAAGGGCAGCGCGAGATGCCGCGCTATAGCGGAAACGAAGATCGCGAATCGTGAGAGCAGTGGGCACGGGTATGGGCACCGGCGGCGCGGTGATGCCGCACTATACCGATCAGCCCGCGGCGGGCCGCATACTTAGACGGGCCTTCGGGTCCATCAACGACACGACCCGCCGCGTGCATCGCGCGGCGGGTCGGTCGTGTCTTTCTTCCCGTCAGTGTTTCGTGTCAATCGATCTCGTCGTTTTCCTCTTCGGTGCGTGCATCGCCGCGCCGACGATCAGCGTCGCGATTCGATTGTTCGATCATCTTGCGAAGGTAGGCGTTTTCGCGGCGCGTCGCTTCAAGATCGAAGATGAGGTACTTCACGCTGAGCCGAAGGTAGTCAAGCGACTCCTGCAGTTCAGCAACCGACTTCGTGATCTTGTCCCGACGCTCGGAGACACCGTCCGCCGTGCTTGTGGCCCGCTCGCGTTCCGATTCCGGCAAGTCGCGGATGCGGTTCATGATCTCGGTCATCTTCTCTTGGAAGGTTGTCTCGTCCATCGGTGCTTCTCCCTGCTCTTCGCGCTTCTCCCACCCCTTCGCCCATTGGCACCCTTTGGCACCCTTAGGGGCAGGAGGTGGTCGATTCGCTCATTTGGATTGCGGGCCTTTACTTGCCGGAGTCGATCCTGACTCCGGCTTCGGTGAAACAATGCCCGTGCCAAACGTGGGGTGCGATCTATCTGAATACCTGCCGACGCTCATTCATTGAGTACACCGGTGGCAGCGTGACGTTCTTATCACGGTTGTTCGAAGAATCGGACGCCGATCAACGCCGGATGCGACGGGTGTGGCGTTTTCTCACCGTGCGGCGATGAGTTTTCGCAACGCTCGTTGCGCCGCCGGGGGAGCGAGCCGGAGGATCTCTTCGATCCCCTTGCCAGCGATATCGGTTCCGCTCCGCCGCGCTTCGATTACCAAGCGGGCGACCGTAGCGTCGCGCTCGAACGCCCAGCGCTGGAAGAAGGCCTCGAGTTCGTGTCGGTTGAACCGGCTCAATGGATCGTCAAGTCCGCTTTGCGCGACGGCCCAATCGATCAACTTTCCACCGCTCGACTCGAAACGGAAGAGTGATAAGACGAATTCCAAGCGACGTCCGAGCGAGAGGAACGGATCGGTCGCGGTCGACGGAAGCGTCGTCATCGCTTCATCGGGTCGACGCTTGGTAATCGCACCGAGCCAGCCGGATTCGTGAGTTGCCTCGCGCGCGACCAGCGTTTCGGCCGCGTCGGCGAAGCTCGCGGCGGGCATCGCGTTCCCAGGCGTGGCAGAGCGCCGCGGGGTGGGCAAGGCGGGCGGGGGGCCAGACTCCTGCCCAAGTGGGCCTTCGAGGTCAGCCACGCTGCCGAGGACGGTCTTCAAGCCAGCGTTGGGGAAGCGAATCCAGATCCGCTGATCGCGCTGGCCTTGCCGAGTGACGAGCTCGATCTTCGTGACCGAGCCGATGCCCCACTCTGGGCGCTGGCGGTGACGGAGTTTGTCGCCTACGGAGTACGTCACGGAATTCACGGGGAACGCGTCGACGAAGGGGGGGCGTCGCAAGGGCACTCGCGTCAGCCGCGAGGTCCAATGACCCTCACCGGTACACTCGCACGGCACTTGGCCGAATTGCCCGCCCTCTGGATGTCCGAGGGCAACGATGCGCGAAGTGTAACACGGCGAATCATGCATGCGCATCGCGTTTCTCGGAGACATCAACGGCGCGCCTGGACGACTGGTGTTGACCCAACAGTTGCCAGTGCTGAAGGAGCGCTGGGCACCGGATCTCATCATCGCGAACGCCGAGAATGCGAAAGCTGGCTCTGGTCTAACACCTGATCTCTACCGCCAGTTCCGCGCCCTCGGAATCGATGCGTGCACTTTGGGTGATCACGCATTTCGCGACTCGAAGATCGTGCCGATCCTCGATGACCCCGCAGAACCGATCGCGCGGCCGGCGAATCTTTCGCGCAAAGCCCCGGGTAAGCGCTTCGTGCGACTTCGCGCCAACGACCGTGTGCCGTGCGACGTCTGGCTGATCACCGTGCTGGGCCGCATCTTCATGCCGCTCCCAGCCGACGATCCCTTCGCGGCAGTCGATCTCTTCTTGGAAGGCATTCCCGTCGCTCCGCCAGACCGGGCAGTCGTGATCGTCGAAGCACATATGGAAGCGACGAGCGAGAAGACCGCGCTCGCCCGCTATCTCGACGGACGCGTTTCCGCAGTTCTGGGTACGCACACGCACGTACCAACGGCCGACGCTCGCATCCTCCGCGGCGGGACGGCGTTCATGACCGATGTTGGCATGTGTGGCCCGTACGACTCGGTGATCGGACGTGATCCCGAGCAGGTACTCCGTGCAATGACCACTTCAGTCCATGTGCCGTTCGAGATGGGCTCGGGGGGAGAGGCAGTCTGCGGTGCGTTACTCGACATCGACCCCGGGTCGGGAAAGACCCGTTCGATCGAGCGAATCGACCTTCCGGCGGACCGTTCACGAGTGCCGTTCCGTCCCTGATCCGACTCTGGGCAGTCCCTTCTCCGACTGATCTATTTGCTTCGGCGATTTGCTTCCGCGGGAGTGGGAAGTAACTTGTGGAGGTCGGGCGAGCGTTCGGCTTGTCTTGGCATTGGGACGGGACCGGGAAAAGGGCCTTCTCGATCAGGTGTTGTGTCGCGCGCGGCAAGGGCTGCGTTTTTTCAGCGATCGATTGTGGTCGCTCCGGGTGATGTTCGCGTTGCGCGTTGTTTGAATTGGAAAAAGGGCTCCCTTCATCGGGGAGAGAAAGAGGAGATGTCTCGATGAAGGGTCAACTGCAAATTGTGTGCGGAGCGCTCGCGCTGTCTACCACTCTCGGCGTCGCCAGTGTCGCGAGTGCGAACCTGTACTTCGGACCAGGTGGCGCGATCCCGGACGGCCCTGGCGGCTCCGTTGTCTTCACCATCAACGTTGGCGACGTTGGGACAGTGAGCACCTTCAACGCGATCACGCTCATCAACCTCGCGCATACGTGGGTCGGTGACGTGAAGGTCACGCTGACCTTGCCCGATCTCACCGAGGTCTCGATCGTCGATCGCATCGGCGTGCCAACGACCCTCAGCGGCGACAGCTCGAACTACAACGGCACGTACAAGTTCGCCGACTCTGGCTTCACGCCGCTGGCCGATGGAAATATCTGGACCGAAGCGACTCTCGGCGGCTCGAGCTACAACCTTCGCACCGGCACCTACGCCGCCAGCGGCACGGGGAGCGGCGCTGCGATCAATCTCAACGCACTGATCGCTGGCAAGAGCATCTCCGGCAGTTGGAAGCTCACGATCACGGACAGCGCGGGGTTCGACACTGGAGCTCTTGGGAGCTGGTCGCTCGACTTCAGCGTCGTGCCAGCGCCGGGCGCACTCGCACTGCTCGGGCTTGCCGGACTTGGTGGCCGACGCCGGCGCGTGGCCTAACAAACGCATTCGACCGCGGCGCGGTCATTGACCTAACAAATGCAACCAGCCGCCCGACGCACGACGCCGGGCGGCTTTCTTTTTAACGTGGAAGAGGAGCAGGCATCAACGGGGTGCCCCAGCCACCACCACCCGGCGTCTCGATGTGAACGCTGTCTCCCGCGGCAAGATCGATCGCCACGACGCCAGCAATCGACTGAATGGACCCGTCGGCGCGAATGATCCACTGCCCGCCAGGAAGCCCAGGCTCGCCGCCATCGACGCCGTACGGTCGTTCGATGCGGTGCTGCGAGAGAATCGACACTTCGACCGCTTCGCGGAACTCAATCTCGCGTACGACACCGTCGCCGCCGCGAGTTCGACCAGCACCGCCTGAGCCGTGTCGAATCGCGAAGCGCCTCACAACGACAGGGGCGCGGCGCTCGAAGACTTCAGGATCGGTGATGCGGGTGTTCGTCATGTGCGTGTGCACGGCGTCGGCACCGTCGCGCTCGCGGGTTGCACCGCTGCCACCCGCGATCGTCTCGTATGCGCCAAAGCGCACGTTGCCGAAGAGCAGGTTGTTCATTGTTCCTTGCGAGCATGCAGCGAGTCGCAACGCCTTGAGCAGCGCATCGGTCACCCGACTCGATGTCTCAGTGTTGCCCGCGACGACGGGGGGGCATCGCTGCGGATCGGCGTGGAAGCGTGGGTTCAGAAATCCTTCCGGCACGATGAGATCGATGCGACGAAGCAAACCCTCGTTCATTGGAACGTCTTCGCCGATCAGAAGTCGCAGGCAATACAGCGTCGCAGCGCGAACGACCGCGAGCGGAGCGTTGAAACTGTCGCGGCGCTCTGGGCCGGAACCGGTGAAGTCGATGCGGGCGCGACCGTTCGCACTCGTTGTCACGCGCACTTCGATTGGTGTTCCGTCATCGAGTCGCTCGATCGCGCAGGATTCAGCCGGTGGCAGTGAGGCGAGCGTGTTCGCCATCGCGAGCTCGGCCCCGTCAAGAACTGCGGCGAACCGCTGCGCGAGACCCGCTCGCCCATGGCGCGCTGCGAGCGCGCCGAGTACGCGAGCGCCGTACGCATTCGCGGCGACCGCAGCTTGGAGATCCGCGATATTCTCTTCGATCGCGCGCGAAGGATAGGGCGCCCCGCGCAGGAGCGATTCGATGCGGTCGAAGCGAGGAACGCCGCGCTCGATCAGGAAGAGGGGCGGTATGACGACGCCTTCCTCGGCGAGACACGTCGCGGTCGGTGGAAACGAACCTGGCCGCGTCCCGCCGATCTCCGCATGGTGGGCGCGATTCGCAACGTAGCCGACGAGTTCCTCTTCATCGAAGACCGGCGTGATGACGGTGATGTCCGGAAGATGTGAACCGCCAAACGCCGGGTGATTCGTGACCGCCACGTCGCCGGGCGCGAGTGCGAGCGCCGCAGCCACTCCGCGCACACAAACACCGAGCGCGCCGAGGTGCACGGGGAGGTGCGGCGCGTTGACCGCGAGTTGTCCGTCCCGATCGAGCACAGCACAGGAGTAGTCGAGCCGCTCCTTGACGTTCGTCGAAAATGCTGTGCGCTCGAGCGCCTCGCCCATGCCAAGTGCGATGGCCTCAAGGCGGCAGGCGAAGAGATCACTCTCTGCTGCGGGTGCGTCGATGGCCGTCGAAACGGCGGTCCGCTCAGCACGCATGTCGCCATGCGGAAGAACGTGAGCGACCCAACCTGGTGCGAGATACGCCGTGCTTCCACCATCCACGAGGAGTGCCGGACCGGCGATCGAGAAGCCGACGCGGAGTCGGTCGCGTTCGAACACTCGGGTCGCGCCGACCCGGCCCGATTCCTCTTCGAGCGATCCGCTCGTCTCGGAGACGATCGGTCGTGCTTCAGCGCGGACAACGGCGGTGAGCGCTTCGATCTCTAACTCTCGCGCGGGTGGTAGGTATCCGTACAGTCGATGAAATGCTTCGCCGAAGGCGCTGCGAATGTCGGCGGCTTCTCCGAACGGTACTTCGAGTGGACGGTCCTGACCCGCGAGCTTTACCGACGCTGTGCGCGGCCCCCGAACGATTGCTGCGTCTGCGCCGATGTCCGCCCGGAGCGCTGTCGTCGCATCGTCTTCCACGGCGCGCATGCGCGCGACTAACTCCTGTGCGATCGTCGACAGGGGCGCGAGCACGGCCCATCGGGCGATGCGCTCGACGGACGCCCCTAACAGTCCACGCGCCGAAAGCAGTCCCGCATCGGCGGGCAGAAGGATCGTTTGAATTCCAAGTCGCTCCGCGATCGCGCACGCGTGCTGTCCGCCCGCGCCTCCGAATGGAACGAGCGTGTACTCGCGCGGATCTTCGCCTTCCCGCAAGGTGACGGCCTCAATGGCCGCGCTCATTCGCTCGTCGGCTACGGCGAGGAAGCCTGCGAGTAGCTCTTCGCGCGTCACGTTCACGCCGCGCTCGATCGCGGCGAGGCACCGCACTGCCTCCAGCGCTGATTCGGCCGCCGAACGCGAGAGCGGCACGATCGCACGGGAGGGATCCATGCGCCCGAGGAGGAGGTTGATGTCCGTCAGTGTCAGTGGTCCGCCGAACCCGTAGCACGCCGGTCCAGGATGCGCGCCGGCGCTCGCCGGACCAACGCGCAATTCCCCGCGCCAGACGACGCAGATCGAGCCGCCGCCTGCCGCGACGCTCTCGATCGCGAGCGCCGGTGCCGCCACGCGCGCGGTGCCGACGCGCGTCTCGTACCGGTGGCGGAACTCACCGTCGTAGCGCGCGACATCAGCCGACGTCCCGCCCATGTCGAGACCCAGAAGCTTGGTGAATCCGGCGCGGCGTCCTGCTTCTGCAAACCCGGCAACGCCGCCCGCTGGACCGCTCATCAGCGAATCGCGTGCGAGAAAATGCTCCGCTCGCTGCACGCCGCCAGCACTCGAGAGCATGAACGTCGTCGCGCGGGGAACGTGCCGCGCGACGTCGTCGAGGAAGGCGGCGATCACCGGCGCGACGGCGGCATGGGCCGTCGCAGTCTCGCACCGCGTTAGATACCTCGGGCTCTGGCTGAGATCGCTCGCAGCGACAACTGCGGTGAAGCCATCCTCACGGAACCACGCGACGACCTGATGCTCGTGGGTCGGATCGCGGAGGGAGTGCAGAAACGACACTGCGACGCTCTGAACATCGGCCGCGCGGAGACGCGCGCCGATTGAACGGACATCATCGCGATCAGGAGCGAGCCGAACGGTGCCGTCCGACAGCCTTCGCTCTCGCGCCGCGATGGTGCAGGTTGCGAGTGGTGGTGGTTTCTCGATCGCCAGCGCGAAGATGCACGGGCGACTCTGATCTCCGATCGCGAGCAGATCTTCGAACCCATCGGAGACAACAAGACCGACCCGTGCGCTGCGACCGTCGCGTTGTCTCTCGTGGCCACGTTCTGCAGCGCCTTGGAGTAAAGCGTTCGTACCGCGCGTGGTAGACAGTCGGAGCTCGATCGACGGCAGCGCATCACCAGGCACGCAACCGACGAGAGCGTGCACCGCCAAGAGCGGCGCGTCGAGCGAGGTCTCAAGCGTCACGGCGTTTCCATCGAGGTTGAGCGGCAACGGTTGTGCGAGTTGCCACTCGTTGTTGCCTTCGGCCGCCTTGATCGCAATCGATGACGCACCAAGCCGCAACTGACAGCGAGGGAGGAATCGCGCGGGCTCGGGTACCCACGCAGGCAGCGCGACGCGAAGACGAAGGTCACCCGCGCGACCCCACGCTCGCGCACGAATAGTGCCATCCGACGGCACTTTGCAGCGCCGCCAGCCACCGGCTGGTGCGAGGGCAATTGCATCGGTGAAGGTGCCGCCTGCGTCGATGGCGATGCGCCAAGGCGCGTCCGGAAATCGCTGGTCGGAGCATGAGGCGGCTTGCGGCGGATTTGGGAGAGCGGAATCGTCGCGCCCGGGCAGCATCGAATGCCGCGATCATACTGATCGATCGCTTCCGGTTCGTTTGGGGGTATCTTCACGACATGACTTCTCGCACCGCCCAATCCCGTCCGGTCCATGGTCACGAGCGCAGCTCGCTCTCTTCGCGCTCAGCGGTGTTCGCGACGTGTGCGCTCATCCTTGCTTCAACACTCGTCTCGTTGGGGGGTGCTGGCCCAGTCGCGGCGGACGAGACGCCAGCCGCCCCGAAGCCAGTGCCAGCACCGGCACCAGCACCGGCACCAGCCCCCCGATCGCCTGCTCCTGCGAAGCCGGAGGCGCCGCCAGCGCCGAAGCCAGCCCCGGCGACGGGTCCGATGCACGAGGCGATCTACAAGGACTTCGACGGAAAGGCTGTCGATCTCGCCGACGCAGCAGGCAAGCCCATCATCATGGAGCTGTGGGCGACATGGTGCGGGCCGTGCCGCAAGCAGCGCGAGACGATGCACGGACTCAGCGCGAAACATCCGGAGATCGTCTTCGTCGCGGCATCGGTCGACCAAGCTGGAGCAGGAGCCGTGCGCATCTATCTCGCGGAACATCGTTCGCCGAAGGGCTCGAAGGTGCGCGAGTTGATGGCGACGCCGGAATTGCAGGCGCGCATCGCTCGCGTCAACGCTTCGGCATCAATTCCGAAAGTGATCTACATCAACCCGCGGGGGCAAATCGTCGACGTCTCCGTTGGCATCCAGAACGCAGTGTTCATGGAAGCCATGATTAAGAATCTCACGAAGGCTGGCACTTCTCCGCCAGCAGCGACTCCCGCGCCGCCGCCAGCCGCGCCCCCGGCGACTGCACCAGCCCCGCCGCATGCTTCCGGACAGTGACCGCTCCGCGAATTTCATGCACTTGAACATGAGCGTGATGTGGCTGAAGCGCGCCGCGCTCGATATTGCATACGGATCGGCGGCGATCGCGACGAGCCCGTACTGGGTCTGGCGCATGCACCGAACCGGCAAGCTGCGCACGGATTGGTCCGCGCGCTTCGGTCGGGTGCAACCCGCGCTGCCACCGCGTGGCAACGCGACAATCGAGCGTCGTCCACGGGTTCTCCTGCACGGCGTTTCGGTGGGCGAGGTCAACGCAATTCGGCTGCTTGTGACGCAACTCGCGGCGCAGGCGAAGCCGCCCGAGATCATCGTCGCCGCCACGACCGACACTGGGTTTGCCCGGGCGCAATCCTTGTTTGAGCCGCTGCACCGAGTCGTTCGCTATCCATTCGATCTCTCGTTTGCCGTGGGCCGCTTTCTCGATGCAACTCGGCCAGATGTCGTGGTCATGGTGGAACTCGAAGTCTGGCCTAACCTCACTGCACTGTGTGCCGAGCGTGGCATCCGGCTCGTGGTTGTGAACGGACGACTCAGCTCGCGCAGCTTCCCGCGATATCGACGCGTGCGCTTGTTCGTCGCGCCGTCGTTCGCGCGGCTCGGCGCAGTGAGCGCGCAAACGTCCGAATACGCCCAACGATTTGTGGCGCTCGGCGTCCCGTCGGCTCACGTGCGCGTCGGCGGGACGATGAAGTGGGACACGGCGGAGATCGCCGACCAGGTGGACGGCGCCGACGCCCTCGCGGCGGAGTTAGGCATCGACCGCACGCGACCCGTCGTCGTGGCGGGCTCAACGGCACCCGGCGAAGAGCTACTGATTGCGAACGCGTTGCCCGCCGGTGCGCAGCTCATCGTTGCACCGCGCAAACCAGAGTGGTTTAGAGATGCAGCGGAAGCGCTGGTCGGAAGCGTTCGACGAACGAGCGGCCAGCGAAAGAGTCCCACCGATCGCTATGTCCTCGACACGATCGGAGAGTTACGCAAGGCGTACGCGCTGGCAGACGTTGTCGTCGTTGGGCGGTCGTTTGGCGCGTTGCACGGCTCGGACATGATGGAGCCCGTCGCTCTCGGCAAGGCGACCGTCGTCGGTCCGCGTTCGGGCGACTTCCGCGAAACGATGGATGCGTTGAAGGCGGGCGGAGGCGTGGTCGAGACCTCGGCGCCCCAACTTGCGACAGTGCTCGCGCGGCTCCTCGCTTCGCCAGGTGAGCGCGAGCAGCTTGCCGAGCGCGGTCGGGCCGTGATCCGAGCGCATCAAGGGGCGACGCGGCGCAACGTCGAGCTCATCATGAGTATGCTCGCGGAGCGTCACCCCGGCGGCACAGTCCATGCGTGAGTTCGAATTGCTTCGCGACATCTTCAAGCAGAACAGTCGATTGCCACCGTTCGTCGCGATTCCACCGGGCGACGACATGGCGCTTCTTGAACTCGACGCCAGTTCGCTCCTCGTCGCCGTCGATCAGGTGATCGAAGGACGGCACTTCCGCGCTGACGAAGATCCCGGACTTGTCGGTCGTAAAGCAGTCGCGCGCAACGCGAGCGATGTCGCGGCGATGGCCGCGCGTCCGCTCGCGACACTCGCTGCCGTCGCGCTGCCGGTCGGGTACGGCGACGACCGAGCGCGGATCTTGTGTGAAGCGCTACGATCGACTTCAGAGGTCTTCGGCTGTCCGCTGGTCGGAGGCGACCTCGCGGTGCACTCAGACGCTCGGTCGCCACTCACATGTTCGGTCACTATTCTCGCGCAGCCAGCGTGGCGTGGTGCACGCGTTGTGACGCGGCGCGGTGCTCGTCGCGGCGACGGCGTGTACGTCACCGGACGCCTCGGTGGCAGCCTCGGAGTCGCTGGTCACGGGCGACACCTGACCTTTGATCCTCGTGTCGCTGAGGCGATCGAACTCCTGCGCGGGCTCGACGAACGACTGCACGCGATGATTGATGTGAGTGACGGACTCGGTCGCGACGCCGCGCATTTGCTCAGAGACGAGCATGCGGCCGACCTCATGATCGAGATTGACGCGGAACACATTCCGACCCACGACGGACTTCCGTGGCGGCGAGGAGTCACGGACGGCGAGGATTACGAACTGTGTTTTCTCGCGGCGGGACTCGTACCTTCGTCGGTGCTGAGGACGCCGGTCACTCGTATCGGTGTCGTTCGTGAGCGAAGGGCGCGTGATCCCATGGTGGCGGTGCGCGACGGGAAGGAACTCATCGACGTGACCCACTTGGGCTGGGAGCACGCATCGTGACCGGGTGCCAGATTGAACTCGTCTCACGTTCCGAGCGGGATACGCGTCGGATCGCTGAATGCCTCGCCGCAGGTATTCGCGCGGAGAGTCGCGCGGTCGTCATCGCAATCGAGGGGGAACTTGGCGCGGGCAAGACTCGCTTTGTGCGCGGTCTCGCAGCAGGATTCGGCGCCGATGTCGATGCCATCGCGAGCCCCACGTTTGTTCTCCTCGTGGAGCATCGTGGCATTGAAATGACGCTCGTTCACATGGACGCGTGGCGACTGCGCGGCGCAGGCGAACTCGACTCGCTCGGGTTCGACGAACTGCTGCATCGCGCGAACTGTGTCGTTGCCGTCGAGTGGCCTTCGAAGATCGCGACTGCACTTCCTGAAGCGCGGATCGACGTCGCGATTGAGTGGATGGCCGACAACGAGCGGCGCCTCACCATCACCGATCGTCGTGGCGAACTTCAGGCGGAGCGGGTCGCGACCGCGCTTGCGCTCTTCGTGCCTTCGATAGCGCCGGAGCGCCAGCGCTGTCCAACGTGCAACCGTGATGTCAGCGCCGCAAGTGCGACCTTTCCATTTTGTTCGTCGTGCTGTCGCATGGCGGATCTCGGCCGGTGGTTTGGCGGACAGTTCCGCCTCTCCCGACCGGCTGAGTCAGACGAGGAACTCTCCGAGTAGCGTGCCGCCGATCTGTAGAAGATACTTCGCGAGCCCGCTCGTGTTGAAGTGCGAAGGAGGAACCCATGCCCGGGTTAGGTCCGCTCGTCGATTGTCGGTCGTGGTGTACCCCGGCAAACTTCCGACCGATTGCCGAGATTTTGCTGGCTGCCCGCGTAGAGCCGCGGTTCGCCTCGGCGCTGAGCCGAGCGATCGAACAGCGCATGCGACTGAGTGCTGAGGGATCGGGGAGTGACGACGTTGTCGCCGTCAGCGAGGAGCGAACCTCCGTCCCCGATCTCGCCGAATTGCTGCCGGAGAGCGTGCTGAATGCCCGTGCGGATCGAACTCTCAGTACGCCGGCGCGATCGGTGCTCGCTCAACTGCTCCCGACCATGCGTTCGGAACGCAGCCTCGTTCAGCAGATCGGGCAGGAGACCGACGCGTCCTTCATCGTCCACCTCGGGGTCGACGAGGAGTATGTCGCGGGAGCGCCGAGCGACGTCGGGTTCGCCGAGCAAGTCGTGCGGCTCGCCGACCTAGCGCGGTGGTCGGGTGGTCGATGCGCGCCGTTCGTGCCGTTTGACCCGCGCCGGCCAGCGTCGCTCGCGCATGTGCGCGAGGCGATCGCGCGCGGCTGCGTTGGGGTGGCGCTCGCCGAGCCTCCCGATTGCCACCGCAACCCTCAGCCAACGAATGCGCGCCGCGCTGACGCAGCGACGCACGAGCTTCTCAAATACTGCGTCGCGGAGGGAATTCCAGTGTGGGCGTCGTGCACTGCTGCGCCCTTGTCACTCGTGCGTACAAGCGCGGCGGAGCGGCTGCGCGGGTGGAAAGCGGTACTAACACGCCGGGCGTATCGCACGTTGCGTATCTGCCTCGGCGACGTCACGTCGCGTGCCGGGCTGAACGTCATCGCTGCCGCGGCGGGCGTGAACGCGGTGGCTGAAGTCGGCGCCATGTCTATCGCGAGGCTGAAGCGTGCGTTGAAAGAACGGCCGCGACTCGCCACTCGACTCGTCTACGGGTCGGGCGCGCCGTACGCGAGCGCCGCCAGCACGTCTGATTTCTTCACGCTCTTCGCAAGAAACGCGCAGCCTCCTGCGGAAGAGGAAGCCATTCGCTGCGGCAACGCCCTCCGGTGGCTCGGGCTCGATAGCACGGCTACGTCGCCCCGGGCCGTCCGGTCAGTCTCCCGCGTTGCAGGGCACCGCTTCGACGCCGCACACCCGCTCGACTGTATCGTCATCGGTGCCGGCATCGCTGGCCTCACCGCAGCGCGGAACATCGCAGTTGCGTCGTGGGCGCACCCCGGTCACTCCGTGCTCGTCCTTGAGGCATCGGACCGACTCGGCGGTCGCATGCACACGCTGCGACGCGACGAACTTGAGATCCCGCTCGAACTGGGTGCGGAGTTGATTCATCGTCCGCAGTCCGATCAGTTCCTTGGCAGTTTCTCGCTGTGGGATGAAATCGCCCGCTACGGATTCAGCACGCGGAAGATCCGGAAACTCAGCGCGAATGCCGTGCACTTTCCCGCCTGGCGATCGTCGGGCCCGAGTCTGCGCGAAGGTTGCGGGATCTGTTCCGACCCAGACATCAAGCTGGCGCTCAACGTCATCGACCGAGCCGCTGGCTGGCGCACAGGTGCCGACATCTCCGGCGCGGCACTCATCGCTCAGATGATGGCCAGCTCGCCGAGCGCGTCGAGCAACGCCCGCGACATGGCGGACTATCTTCTCTCAGGAACAATTCCAGCGCCGACCGAGGAGATGAGCATCGCGGGCCTCGCGTCGGACAAGATGAAAGACCAGCAGTTCTCGGCTGAGGAGTACCACGTCGCGGCGGGCTACGACGCGGTGCCTAGGGCGATCGCGAGTGGACTCGACGTCGAGTTCAACGCGAAGGTTGTGCGCGTCGAATGGTGGTGGCAGCCACCGACGGCGGGCGTTCGAGTGCACCTCGCAGACGGGCAAGTGTTCCACGCCCGCACCGCAGTCTGTGCCCTTCCGATCGGCATCCTGAAGAGCGGCGAGGTCGCGTTCGATCCGCCGCTTCCCGAGTCGAAGCGGTCCGCGCTCGAGCGCATCGCGATGGGGCGGCTCAGCAAGATCGCGCTCGTCTTCCAGCGGCGGTTCTGGTCCCCGGGGTTGTCACTCCTCAGTCATCCGACTGCATCGCGCAGTGCGGGGCGAAGCTACTTCGTGCCCTCGTTCGGATTGCCCTCGGCGCCGCCGATTCTGAACGCACTCATCACGCGCAGCGACGCCGCAATTCTCGACGCGGCTGTCGCGCCACACGCACTGCGGTCGATGAATGATGGCATTGGAAACTTCCAACCGGATCCGGTTGAAGCGTACATCCGCGATCGAGTGCTTCCCGACCTGAATGAGGTCTTTCCGTCGAGCGGAGTGAGCTTTGACGATGTCGCCGACTGGCACTGTCGTACCTGGATGAATGATCCGTTCACCCGCGGCGGAGTCGCGTATCTCGTTCACAAAGACGGGACGGCGAGCCAAGCGATGCACGAGGTACGGGCGACGCTGGCCGATCACCGCGAGACACTGCCGCTCTACTGGGCGGGCGAAGCGGTGGCGCAGCGCACGAATCCATGCTCGGTGCACGGCGCACATCAGAGCGGAGTCGTCGCGGCGAAAAACGTACGCGCGTACCTTGCGCTCCCAGTGCTGAACTAACAGCGAATCGTTGACAGCGCGTGACGCGCGTCGCATACTCGCCCGTACGACCATGGCGAACGAATCACGTGGAATTCCTCCTGGCCTGCCGATGGTCGCGGCGCTCCTCGTACTCGGTGCCAGCGGAATCGTTCTCCAGTCATCACCCTTGAAGCGACTTCGACCAAGCGGAGCGCCGCCGCTCTGGAGTGAAGCGGCTGAGCAGGGCAGCGCACCCGCGCGACTCTGGCAGGATCCGTTCCAAGCGGTCATGCCGGAGTTCGAGAAGTGGCGAGCGTCACGCGGTACTGAGTCTGAAGCGGACGCTGCGGCAACGGAACCATCCGTTGCCCTGACGCGCGTCCTCTCGGCGCGAGTCTGGGCCAAGCGCGAGCCGTGGTCGATCTATGTCGCGTTTGTCACCGGAAACAACTTCGCCGACTCCGAGTCCGACCGCATCGACGACCGTTTCGCATTGCTCTCGGGACTGGGCGAGAGTGGATACGTTCCGGAAGATCGCGAGAACGTCGGGTTTTTCGTGTGGAATCGCAGCGACCGCCCGGGGAAGCCAGAGTTTGCAGTGCCGTACGAGTGGTATCAGCGTGAGCACTCCATGCCGGACGCTGACGGCACGAGCATGCCAGCGAATGTGTTAGTTCTTTGGATGCGCTCCGATGCAGTCGCGCCACGACATTTGCTTCGAGACGTTGCCGATCTGACGCGCCGAATCGTGCCTGATCCAAGTTCACCTCGCTTCCGCGAGCGAGCGGAACCTTGGTTTAGTCCCGATGTCGCGCTCTTGACGAATGGATCAAACCGGCTCGTTGACATTGCGTCCGAACTCTGCGCCAATTCGCGCAGCGCGCGCGACCCACCGGCGTCACCGGCGAGCGCCATGCGAGTCTTGGATTGGTCCGCAACGCTCACGGAAGGGGAGCTCCTCGATCGCGTTGCGGCGCGATTCCCCAGCGATTACTGGTCGGACGACGAAGTTCTCAAGGAGCCCGACGCGCGGTCACGCGTCAACCAGCGAGTCATCGACTCTGCGAAAGTAAACCAAGTTTCGATCGAGCGGATGATTGGAACGGATGGCGACCTCCTGCAGTTGCTGGCCCGCGAGTTGTCGCTCCGGGGCATCTCGCCAGGCGAGAACGGAGCGCACATCGCACTCGTCCACGAATGGGATACGGCGTACGGCCGTTCAATCCCGCCTACGTTCCTCCGCGCTTTGAGTGCCGAAGGTAATGCAGCGCCAAACCCGTTCGTGCACGCTTACACCTTCATGAAGGGGGTGGACGGCATTCTGCCGAACGGTGCTCGCGAGCGCGAAGCGGCTGTTCCGACCGGCAAACAGCAGGGAGCCCAGTGGACGGAGGCGCCTGAGGGACGCAACCAACTCGACTACGTGCGACGGCTCGCAAGCCGCCTCGATGAGGAGCGGCGCACATGGTCGAATGGTCAACTCGCCGCGATCGGAGTTTTCGGCGATGTCTTCGACAAGGTGCCCGTGCTGCAAGCGCTGCATGAGGCGTTCCCCGGGACCATCCTTTTCACAACTGACCTCGAGGCGCGACTCGTCTTCGCCAGTGCAGACGAGTCGCTTCGGAATCTGCTCGTCGCGTCGCACTACGGTCTGCGGCTTGACTCTAACATCCAACGGAGCACGCCGCCGTTCCGATCGGTTTATCAAACTGCTCTGTTCGCTGCGACGCTCCGCGCGCTCGGTCGAACCGACATCAGTGACGCAATCGGGCTCGCGCGCGGCCCGCGCTCGTCCGATCCGCTCGATGGGCTGCCACGCATCGCGCGGCTTTATGAGGTGGGCCGCACCGGAGCGCACGATCTGAATTCATCGATCTCCGTGGCCTCGCCCGCGCTCCATCCACGGACTGACCCCGCGCGACCGCTTGGTGCTTGGTGGCTGGTAGGCGGTTCTGCAGCAATCTTCGCTGGACTCGCCCTCTTCCTTTATGCGCGACGAGTTGGTCGTACCGAGTACGACGAGACACCAGTGGTCGATCAGGTTGGCGGCCACGCGGTGCTCTGGCAGTGGACCGTGACGACGATCCTCGCGATCGCCACCGTGTTTGCGCCGTGGCTGCAGGGGAGATCCGCGCTCCGCGTCGCCGGTGAGAGTTTGATCGGTCGCTCGATCGGCATGGTGCCGGCGTTACTGCTCCTGGGCACGCTCGTCCTCTTCGTCCGCTTCGTCTATCTCTTTGCTCGATACCGTGGCGACGCCGCCGATCAAAGCGGTGGCAAGCCCTTCGCCGTCCGCCAACCATGGCTCTCGATCGGCGTCCCACTCGTGAGTGCAACCGCCGCCGCTTTGAGTCTTGCGCTGTTCGCGACCAGCGTCTCACCGCTCAGCCTCAGTGCGTTCGTCCTGTTGGCGATCGGGGGCGGTGCCGCGCTCGGATGGATCGCGTCGCCGCCGGCGACTCACGACGGCGCGTTGCATTCGCTGCCCCGCTGGTACATCGGGGCGAGCGTACTCGTTCCGATCGTCTTCGTACTGTCACTCGTTCCACGCGTTTGGGCATCAACCTCCGCCGGCAAGGGTCTCGGGGAAACGATCAGCCAGTGGCTTTGGGCGATGACTGTGAACTGGAGTTCGCTCATCGCACCACTACTCGCAATGGCGGCGCTTGCGAGCGTCACCATTGCCTTCCGGAGGCCGCTTCCCCACGAAGCGCTCTTGCTCGGGCGATGGCGACAGAGATCGTCCGATGTTCTCAACGACCGCACCCTCGTCTCCGCCATCGAGCGCGACGAATGGGCGCAGCTCTTCCGTACGCGCAACTGGGCAATTCTCACAACAGCGATCATTGCCTTCATCATCGCGTCGCGCGGCATCGAGCTGCTCCAGCGCGCCGTCGACCAAGAGCCTGTCGCATTGTGGGAGGGCATTAGTGCTTGGCCGTCAATCGCGATCCGCTGCATCATCATCGTGCTCGGTCTCTGGTTCCTACTCCTCATGCGCGAAGACTCCCGCGCCAACATTCAAGCCGTGACCCGCCGCTGGGCGCTGACACCGCTTGTGTTAACTCGAAATGTATTGGTACGGAGATTGCGACTCTGGCCGCCACCAACGACCGTTGGTTGGAACTCAGAATCGGTGATCGCGAAAGCGGCGCTCGCTGACGATGGCCCGAGCTACGGCGAGACGCTTTGGCCCGACTACGTTCTGCGCGGGCGGACCTATGGCCGGACCGTCCGCACGCTGATCTTGACAGCGCTCGTCGCGCTGCTCTTGTCACCGTTTGCGCCGTCCATTTGGGCGATTGCGACGGCCGCCTCTGCGCCGCGCGGCGAGTGGGCGCGATGGCTCCATTTCGCATCGTTTCTTGCGAGTGGCGCCGTGGTCGTCTTCGTGACGCTCGCGGTGTGGGACGTCAGCAACCTCGCCCAGCGATTCATCGTGCTTCTGATGATCGACCTACGCAAGCCAGACCTTCCGGTGACACTGCGGGGAAACGTCTGGCGGAACGAGTCGCTCGTAGAAGCGCATCGGCGGTATGGACTCCGCGGAGCTGCAGCGGATGCATATCTCACGATTCGTGTCATCGCCGACCGCACGCGCTGGGTCACTGCGACTATCTATTATCCGTTCATCCTGATCGTGCTCATGGTGTTCGCGAGCGCATCGGGCTTCGATGCCTGGCCGCAGTCGTGGCAACTCTTCGTTGCGTTCTCGATGCCCGCGCTCATCGCGGTGTTTGCGGCGCAGTCACTCCAGTCATGTGCGCGCCGCGCTCGTGATCGACTTCTTGAGCGACTCGCGCGTGAGGTTGGTCGAAGCATTTCGGTTGACTCGCTGGCCAGCTCTCAATCGGATCGCGACTCGCTCCGCATGGTGCCAGCGGCACCCGCATCAAATCCAACGACCATGACGCTGACGAGCGACGACGTCAAGCTCGCAACGACGTTAGGCAATGCCGTTCGCCACGGTGCCCTCGCACCGTACACCGACAATCCGCTGCTGCGCGCGCTCCTCTTACCGTTTGGTGGCTTCGGCGCGATTCAGATCGTCAACTACGCGATGGCGTTCGTCTAGCGACTCCAGGCGACTCGTATCGACTCAGGGAGCGTCGGCGTCCGCCTCGTCTGCGGCTCGGGAATCCGACGAACTCGCCTCGGGGCTGATCGCGTAGATTTGAAATCGATGACCGACAGGAGTCCAACCTAACTCCGCGCAGACGCGATCCCGAAGTGCGATCAACTCAGGACTGGCAAACTCAATGAGTCTTCCCGTTTTCATGCACACCATGAAGTCGCGTGGCGCCTTGCCGTAGATCAGTTGGTAGTGCGCCTGCTTGCTGTCAAACAGCGCCTGGGTGATGATTCCTGAGTCCTGCAGCAGATGAATCGTTCGATAGATCGTCGCCTTCGATACGTCGTGGCCAGCGGAACGCATTCCCAGCAGCAACTCCTCAGCCTCGAAAACGTCGCCGAACTCGATGATCGCGTTCAGGATGTCAGCTCGCTCGGGCGTGTACTTCAAGCCTTGGCTCTTGAGGAACCGACGAAAGACCGAGCAAAGCGGTGCCATTGGGGCGAATGGGATCGTCGCCTGGAGCGACGGCTTGGACGTGCTGGGCGGTGTGCTTTCGGAAGACGCCATCGGCGGCGAGTGTACGAACGCGATGCAGCCCCCCTTTGCCGATCCAAAACGCCGATAATTTGTGTTATGTAAAACCGTAACCCGGAGCCGTCATGTTCGCTCGCCTCTCCATCATCGGTACCGTCGTTGCCATCATGTCCGCCGCAGCCTTCGCCAGCGTTCGCGAGTCGCGCACACTCAAGATCGCGCCGACGAAGGAACTTCGCTACGAAGTCGTCTTGCCCGACGGGTTCGATCCGGCGAAGCCCGCGCCGACGATGCTGCTCTTGCCGCCCGGCGGCCAAGACAAGGCGATGGTCGAGGCGGCACTCAAGTTCGTCGAGACCGCCGCGGTGAAACGAGGCTGGGTCGTCGTCTGTCCCGAGGCCATCGAGCGAGAACCGTTCACCGATGCGGCTGGTCAGCGACACCTTGATCCGCTCATGAAGGCTGTGAAGTCTTCCATGAAGGTCGAGGGCGACCGACCACATGTCGCTGGCATCAGTAACGGCGGCCGCTCAGCAATGCTGTACGCGAGCGAGCATCCGGCTGACTGCAGGTCTGTGTTGGTCTTTCCCGGCGCATTTCCCCGCGCCATCCCAAGCCAGGCAACACTTGCCAAGCTCTCCAGCGTTCCGGTGCGCATGATCGTCGGCGGCCGCGACGATGTGAGTTGGCGCGAAGCTGGCACCGATGCGGTGACGGCGCTCAAGAAGGCGGGAGTCGACGCGACGCTTGAGGTTCGCGCTGGTCAGGGTCACGTCATTCAAGATCTTTCAGGCGACGCGATCTTCGACACGCTCGACGCGTTCCGTCCATCGCACGCGGCGATTGCGACCAACGATGACACCGCGGTCCGCGCGACGCTCGACGCGCTGCACGACGCCGCATCGAAGCACGACGAAGATCGGTACTTCGCGCTCTTCGCTCCGAACGCGGTTTTCATCGGCACTGACGCAACCGAACGCTGGACGCTCGCCGAGTTTCGCGCCTACGCGCATCCGATCTTCGCTGCCGACAAGGGCTGGACCTACGTCTCGAAGTCGCGCCACGTTGATGTCGACGCCGCCGCGGGCTACGCCTTCTTCGACGAGCTGCTCGACAACGCGAAGTATGGCGAGTCGCGCGGTACCGGCGTGTTGAAGCGCGTCGGCGGCACGTGGAAAATCGCGCAGTATCACCTGACCGTGCCCGTCCCCAACGCGATGCTGGAAGACGTCGCAAAGGCGATCAAAGCGAAGGCTCAGTAAGCGCTCGAGCGCTTCCGCGAGCTTCAGCGAGCGGTCGCGTCTTTCTGCATCCGCGCGGCGACAGTGTCCCCTGCTTCCAGTCCGAACGCGTCGTGCACGGTTTGCAGCGCCTTCTGCCCGTGCTCCTTGGGCACGATGCAGCTGATTTTGATCTCGCTCGTCGTGATGTTGTGAATCGGAATCTGCGCCGCGCCAAGCGCGCGGAACATGCGGCTCGCGACGCCGGTGTGGCTCTTCATACCAGTGCCGACTGCGGAGACTTTAGCCAGCCCGATCTCGATCGCGAGTTCGCCGGTGCCGAGCGCGTCGAGCACTTGACTCGCGGCGATCTTTACGTCGGCGAGATCGCCGTGATCCACCGTGAACGAGATCGACGCCATGTCGCCGAACTCGGTCTGCATAATGTCGTCGACCATGATGTGCGCGGCGGAGATCTTCTCGAAAATCAGCCCCTGCACGCCGATGTTGTTCGGGATGCGCCTGAGGCTCACGCGACCGAGGTCGGCCTTGAGCGCTGCACCAACAACGACGATGTCTTCCATTCCGTGCTGCTCCCTGACCATCGCCTCATCGACGATCATCGTGCCCGAGTCGGGCTTCTGGCTGTGTCGTACGTGAATCGGGACGCCGTACTTTTCGCCGAACATGACTGCGCGAGCGTGCATGACGCCAGCACCGAGAGCGGCGAGTTCGAGCATCTCCTCGTAGCTGATGTATGTGAGTTTCGCCGCGTTTTTCACGATCCGCGGATCGGCGGTGTAGACACCGTCTACGTCGGTGAAGATATCGCAGTAGCCGCCGTCTTTCGCAACATCGAGCGCCGCTGCCAGCGCGACCGCAGTCGTATCCGAGCCGCCGCGCCCAAGCGTCGTAATGTCGCCGTTCAAGCACGTTCCTTGAAAGCCGCAGACGACGGGAACGCGACCTCGCTTCAGTTCGTCGCGCATGCGCGTTGGTTCGATCGACGTAATGCGCGCTTTGCGATAGGCGTCGGTCGTTCGAATGCCGACCTGTCCACCGGTGAGCGAGACTGCCGGAACACCGAGCTTGTGCAGCGCCATCGCCATCAGCGCCGCCGAAACTTGCTCGCCAGTTGACATCAGCGTGTCCATCTCGCGCCGGTCCGATTCAGCATTGACCGATTCCGCGAGCGCAATGAGATCGTCGGTGGTGTCGCCCATCGCCGACACGACAACGACGACATCGTGCCCGAGTGCGCGAGTCTCTGCCACGCGTTTCGCGCAGCGCATGATGCGCTGTGCGTCACCGACACTGGAGCCGCCGAACTTTTGGACGATGGTGGACATTGGGTGCTGAAGAACAAAAGAACCAGATGAGACGTGGCTTGAAGAGGCTGCTGGCGAAACCGGTCAACCTTCGCGGAAACGTAGCGATTCTACAACAGCGAGCCGACCACGAGGCGCGGTAGAACATGCGTGTCAAGATATTCCTGCGCCAAGAACACCCGGCGACGCCCGGAGATCTCAATCGCGACGGCGTGGTCGAACTAACCTAAGGTTGGACGCGTCGCGTACGGGTTTAAGCTGACACCGAGACGCATCGCATCGACGAGCGCGAGCGTTGCTCGCGCCGCGACGCCTGCGACAGGCGCGAGCACCTTGAAACGCCGCTCGAGCGACGCACGGGGTACCCGCGAAACTCAGTCGAGGCGCTGGATTGCGAGACCGTACCGCGGAAGCAGCGTTCGCAGACTTCGCGGCACTCTGTTCGCCGTGCCCGCTCGTCGCGTAAGACTCCATCAGAAATTCGAGCGCGGGTCGCGGGTGCACGAAACCGTGGCCCGAGCGCGTGCAGCGCTCGATGCGCCAGTGAGCGCCGTCGCGATGCTTCACGCGCCAGAGGCAACTCGCACCTCCTCACAACGGGCACGCTTCGCCGGAACGTTGGCTTCATCGTCGCGCACGGTGCCTCCGCCGGCCTCAGGCCCCCGCCATCTCGCGGCCGCGATCGGATCGCTCAGAGCGCTTGCGAGCGCTCTCATCCAAGATTTTCTTCCGCATGCGCACCGACTGCGGCGTGACTTCGGTGAGCTCATCGCTCTCGATGTACTCAAGCGCCGCCTCAAGCGCGTACATGCGCGGTGGCTTGAGCACGACCGTGACGTCTTTCGCAGTTTCGCGGAAGTTCGTCAGGGCCTTGAGCCGGGTAATATTTACAACGATGTCGTTGTCTCGATTGTGTTCACCGATGATCTGGCCCGAGTACACCTGCTCGCCGGGCTTCACGAACATGACACCGCGGTCAGAGAGGTTCTCGATCGCGTAGGCGGTGACGCGTCCGTTTTCGAGTGACAGCATCACACCGTTCTGACGCTTCTTCGTTCCGGTGCGCACGGGCTTGTACGCCGAGAACGTGTGGTGCATGACGGCTTCGCCGCCGGTCGCCGTCAGAATGCGAGTTCGCAGCCCGATCAAACCTCGGGCGGGGATCTCCGCTTCGATGTGCATGCGCCCGCCGCGCGGATCCATCGTGAGGATCTCGGTACCGCGCGAGCCGAGTAACTCGAGTGCCGGTCCCATCGCTTCGGCAACGACATCGAGTGAAAGTCGTTCGTAGGGCTCGCAGCGCACGCCGTCGATCTCGCGTTCGATCACTTCGGGCTTGCCCACGGTGAGTTCGAAGCCTTCGCGGCGCATGTTCTCAAGCAACACGCCGAGGTGCAGCAATCCGCGACCAGAGACGTGGAATTCGTCCGTCGTATCGCCTTGAACCACCTTCAGTGCGACGTTCGATTGCAACTCGCGCTCAAGGCGCTCAGCAATCTGGCGGCTGGTGACGTACTTGCCTTCTGCGCCACCGAACGGGCCATCGTTGATCCGGAAGATCATGTGCAGCGTGGGTTCGTCGACCTTCACACGCGGCAAGGGCATCGGCTTCTCGATGTCCGCGATGGTGTCGCCGATGTCAATGTCAGCGATGCCTTCGACGGCGCACAAGTCCCCCGCTTCGATCAGTTCAGCTTCGCGGCGACCAAGTCCCTCGAACCGGTTCACTTTCATGACGCGTGTCTTTTTCACGCTTCCGTCGAGCTTGCACACACCAACCGGCTGGCCGCCGCGCAGGCGACCCGCGAAGACGCGGCCGATCGCAATGCGCCCAACGTACTCTGACCACGCGAGGCTCGTGACCAACATCTGGAGCGGTGCCTCGACGTCGTCCTTCGGTGCAGGCACGCGATCGATGATCGTTTGGAAGAGATCGTCGACGCCGCGCAACTTGTCGTTCGCGTCGCGACTCGCCCAGCCCTCGCGGCCAGATGCGTAGATGATTGGAAAATCGAGCGCCTCGTCGGGCGCATGGAGATCGACGAGAAGGTCGAACACCTCGTTGACGACTTCGTCGATGCGCGCGTCGGGGCGATCGCACTTGTTGATGACGACGATTGGGCGAAGACCAAGATCAAGCGCCTTTGAGAGCACGAAGCGCGTCTGTGGCATCGGGCCTTCAGCGGCGTCGACGAGCAAAAGGCAGCCGTCAGCCATGCGCAGAACGCGTTCAACCTCGCCGCCGAAGTCGGCGTGGCCGGGCGTGTCGATGATGTTGACCCGGTAGACCTCGCCACGGCGCGGACCGCCGCGCAGGGTGTACGTCACGGCGCAGTTCTTCGCGAGGATCGTGATCCCGCGCTCGCGCTCGAGCGGATTCGAGTCGAGGACGCACTCTTGACCGTGTTCAAGCAACTTGACAACGCCCGATTGCTGCAGCATCGCGTCAACCAAGGTTGTCTTGCCGTGGTCAACGTGCGCGATGATCGCGACGTTTCGGAACCGTCGCGTGTCGATGAGACTGTCAGTTGGGCTCGCCATGAGAAGCCCAGCAGTGTAACAGGCCGATCAATGACCGAACAGGACAGAGTACCCAACGAGCATCACCGCAGCGTCGACCAGCGCGTGACTGAGCCATCCAGGCCAGATCGATCGACAGCGTCTGTAAAGCCATGACCAAAGGATTCCGCCAACAAATATGCCTGCGGAGCCAACTATGACCATCGCGTACGGCAGATATGCGGCCAAGACGACAATGTGATGAAGCGTGAAGGCAGCGGCGCTGAGTATCGTCGCGGCGCGCGGAGCGAGTGCCTCGATTCGCGTCGTGATGAACCAGCGGAACGAGTACTCCTCAAGCGCGGAATTCACGATCGTGAGCCAAGCAGCCGCCATGAGAAATCGCGATACGTCGGACAGGCCGTTCTTCGCCAAGATGTCCGCGAACGCGTGCGTGTCGATCGCGCGATCGCCGAGCACGCGCCACGTGAGGAGAATCACCGCCCCGATCGCGAGTCCGCTGACGAGGCCGATCAGCCAACCGCCGTGTTTGACCGGCGACAAACTCCAGCGCTCTTGGTCACGAAATCGGTGCCAGAGCGCGGGGAGCAGGTAGAGCACTGCTTTGCAGAGCGCGTAAACGATGAGCCCGGTGGTGCCCGGCGCGATCCAAAATGACACGAGTGCCCCGATCGTTGGCGCCGGAATAATGATTGCGAGCGCGGTGAGCGCCGAGGCGCGAGAGATGGCGGGCGGTTCGATGGTCACGGAGCGCAGATGCTGCTGGACACCGATCGCCTGAATAGGCTCGTCACGGCTCATCTGGGTTCGATGCGTGGCAGAGGACGAGCGCCACGCACGTCGATCCGCGCGGATGATTGGTGGTCATTGAGATCACGCACGGCCCGCCGAGCATCGGCGCGAGCGGTGCGACGAGTGCGACCGAGAGAGTGTGCTGGCGTCGTGTCATCACAGGTCTTCGATTCATCGAGTGTCACACGCCGTACAGCGGCCGCAGCTTCCCTTCTAAGTGTCGCATGAGCGGCTCTGCACTGAGCGGCCAACCAGTGACAACCTTGCAGAGGTCCTTCGCGAGATAGCGCTTGCCCTGGGCGTGAATGTTTGTGTTGAGCCACGACTTCAGTGCGGTGAAGTCGCCGCGCGCGAACTGCTCCGGGAGGTCGGGCATCGCCTTGAGCGCTGCTTCGAAGAACTGCGCTGCGTAGAGATTCCCCAAGGTATACGTCGGGAAGTAGCCCATCGAGCCCATTGACCAGTGGATGTCCTGGAGGCATCCGCGCCGATCGTCGGGTACATCGAGCCCGAGGTACTCCTTGTACATGCGGTTCCACACCGACGGAATGCCTGCGACTTCGAGGTCACCTCGCAGCACCGCGCGCTCGATCTCGAACCGAATCATGACGTGGAGGTTGTAGGTTGCTTCGTCAGCATCGACGCGGATGAAGCCGGGCTCGACGACGTTCGCGGCGCCGTAGAACTCGTCGAGCGAGAATCGCTTGACGCTATCCCCGGCGAAACTCGGAAGCTCCTTCATCGCCCACGTCCAGAACGCGCGGCTTCGACCGACTTGGTTCTCCCACATGCGCGACTGGCTCTCGTGGATGCCGAGCGAGATCGCCTCGCCCATTGGCGTCCCGACGTGTTCGTACAGCAAGCCCTGCTCGTACATGCCGTGACCCGTTTCGTGCATCGCGCTGCCGAGGCCGTCGTTCACACAACGCTCGCTGTAGCGGCTTGTCATGCGAACATCGTTGCAGTGCGAGCCGCCGCAGAACGGATGCGTCGAACAATCGAGTCGTCCGCGCTTGAAATCGAAACCAAGCCGCTCCGTCACCATCTTCGCGAATCGTTCTTGATGCTCGATCGGAACCGGGGACTCGTTGAACGCGCTTGGTGGTGCCTTGCCCTTCGTCAGGAGCTCCGAAACCAGCCGCGCGAGACGCTCGCGCAACGGGACGAAAACCGCCTCGACGTCCTTTGCTGTGCTGCCGGGCTCGTACTCGTCGGCAAGCGCGTCCCATGCTTCGCCGCCCGATCGATTCCACCCGAAGCACTCCGCTCGTTTTCGAAGCAGGCCGACGATTCGCTCGAGGTGCGGACGAAATCGTGCGAAGTCGTTGGCCTTGCGCGCTTCAGCCCACTCGTGCTGCGCGATGCTCGTGACCTGCGCGAACTCTTCGACGAGCGAACTTGGCAACTTGGTGGCGCGATCGTACGAACGTCGAATCTCGCGCACGTTGACTGCGGTGACGCTGGTTGGGTCGCGCGTGAGCCCCGCATCGGCCTCGCAGGCTGCAAGCCACTCGCCAACCCGCGGGTCCGTCGTCAACTCATGAGCCATCCGCGCGAGTTGCGCGAGTTGTTTCGAGCGGAGATCAAGCCCGCCGTCGGGCATCATCGTCTCTTGATCCCATCCAAGGATCGCGCCGGTACTTGAGAGTAGCGACGACTCCCGAGCGCGATCGACGAGCTGCTGATACGGGTGAGTTCGCGTGGCAGAGCGCAGTTCGGCGGCGATGGCAGACATGGTGTCGATGATACTTGCGGCCTCCGCAGACGGCGCGAGAAACGAACGAGCCCCGCCTCTTGGTGGAGACGGGGCTCGAGTGAACATCACTGAATGCTTCGGTCGCTCGTGCGTTTACTGCTTCGTCGCGACGGGCTTCGTTTCGGCTGGCTTCTCGCCGCCCGTCGTCGTCGCTGACGCTGGTGGCGTGGTGCCTCCCGCAGGCTGGGTGGCTGGTGCCGAGGTCGTGGCAGCGGCTTGCACAAGAGGTTCGAGGAACGTCACGACGGATCCACGCTCTTGGTCGATGCGATTCTTGGCGTAGTCCATCGCGTTCCAACCGCGAACACACGTCGCCTTGATGTCAGCACCACCATCCTTGAGTGCCTTGAGCTTCTCTGGAGTACCGGAAGTAGCGGCAAGCATAAAGGCGCTCTGACCGCTGTTGTTCCGAGCATTGATCGGCGCGCCCGCCTTCACGAGCAAGATGACTGATTCGCCGCGACCGGTTCGAGCCGCCCGCATCAAAGCCGTGTCGCCTGAAATCTTGTCTGCGACTTCGGTCTTCGCACCAGCCTTTAAGAGCGTCTCGACGGTCTCTGGCGAGCCAATTCCGGCGGCCCAGAGGAGCGGAGTGAGGCCGTTCACGTCGACGACGTTGACGTCAGCACCCTTCGCAACGAGGAGCTTCACCGATTCCGTCGCACCGAGTCCAGCTGCCCAGAGCAGCGGGCTACCGCCGATTTGATCGCGCGGATTGACGTTTGCCCCCTTCTCAAGAAGGAACGCAACCATCGACGCTCCGTCCTTGTTCTCCGCGGCCATCGAAAGTGCAGTCTTGCCGACGCGGTCGGTCGCTTCAAGGTTCGCCTTGTTCTTCAGGAGAACTTCGATGATCTCCTTCTGGCCTTCCTTCACCGCCCAGTGCAGTGCGGTGCGACCGCCACCAACGTCGTCCTTCTTGTTCGCGTCGGCACCGCCGGCCAAGATCATCTCCACAGCCTTGGCGTCCTTCTGACGAACCGCATGGATGAGCGGATCGACCGACGTCGCGCGATCGACAGCCGGGCGCGGTGGAATGGGTTGCGAGTCCTTCACGGATCGCTTGACGATCACCATCAGGCTCGGTGCCTTGGGGTGATCGGTAGTAAACGAAAGCTTCGCTGGCTTGCCCTGCTCAGCCCACGCGGCCCAGTCGATGTGCACCTTGTGCTCAAGCGAGCTGTCGGTGCCAGCGTCCTTCACGATCGGCGGATTGACGCCGACGATCTTGAATGGGGTCTTGTCGAGGGAAGTGATCGCGATCTCCCCGGCCTGCTCTGCACTGGCGTCCGGTGCTGGTGCGTCGATGAAGTCAGGAGCCACGCGAATGATCTCTGCGACGTGTCCCTTGAGGTCGTAGCTCACCGGCGGATGTCCGTCGAGCTGGAACGTGACCTTCTTGTGAAGATCAACGCCTTGCTTCTCTGGTGGCTTCAGCGAGATCTCGGCGTCGCCCGACGCACCAGGCGCGATCGGGTCCTTGGGCCAGGTGGCGATGGTGCAGCCGCAGCCTGGGACCGCGCGGGTGATGGTCACGGGCGCGTCTGAGATATTGAAGACCCTGACCGTCTTCGTCATCGATACGCCAGCAAGCATGTCACCGAAGTCGAGGACCTCGGGATCGAATCGAAGCACGGGCGCTGCGGCTGGAGCCACCTGTGGGTTTGGTCCGGCGATCGGAGCACCCCGCACGGGCACTTGAGCGTCGCCGAGTGTTGCGGCACCATCGGGAGTCGCGACTGGCGCGGTCCGGTCGCGGACCCGTGGATTGGCAGTCAGGCTGGGGCTATCTGGTCGAGTGCCCTTTCCGGTTGCGGCACCAGCCGGTTGAGTTCCTTGCTGGCCAGCGGGCGCCGAGCGGATGCCGGGATCGGCGGGCTTGACGCGCGGCGTGGCGGGCGTCGCTGGTCGCGCTGGTGGCACGGGTGCCGTTGGCGCTGGCGGTGTCTGCGGCTTCGGATCGTCGGCGGCGAAGAGCGCGAGCGGCGAGATGAACGCCGCCACGAGAGCGGTCGTCGAGGCAATGAACGTCCAGCTGTGCGTCTTGTTCATGGTGTTCTTGGTGTGATTGGGGTGCATGGGGTTCGAGTTCTTGACGGACTGTTCGAGACCGGGCTCGTCGGGGTCCGAACCGTCTCCTACCAGCGGTACAGCGTGTGTGCGGTGTACCCGAAAGTGCAGCAGATTGGGAAGCTTCTGATCTGATTTCCCAGCCCGAACTACCTATGACGTCCGTCGGGACGAGGCGACGTGCGGGGGTTGCGTGCGATCCGTTCGATCCTCATCGGCGCGAACCTGAAGACGCTTTCAACGACGTCGCTGACGAACTATTGCCGCCCTCCACTCGGACTGCGCAACCGGAACGACCGCGAGCAAAGTCCCGCCGATTGACTTATCACTGCTGGTGCATCGCGGCTCCCGTCCGTGAAGGGATGGCGACCCGCATCCCCCGCGAACCCGAAACGCGCGATCAAACGCCCGAAGCCGGCTGGCCGTCGTGCTACAGTGGGCCCCCCTATGTCGATCGCGGAACTACCGGAACACATTCGCCGTCCCCATGTTCGACCGCTTCAGCCGCTTCCGGTTCAGGCTCAGAACAAAGAGGATGGAAAAACCACGATGTTGGTCGGCCTCCGCGACCCCTCGATGCTCACCAATCAAATGATGGTTGTGCCACCGCAGGCGGTGCAGGTGATCCAGCACTTCCGCGGTGAACGGACGCTCGAGGAGATCGCCGCCCTGTTTAAGGCTGAGGCTGAACCGCTGGGCGAACTCGCTGGGAAGATGGACGAGTTCGGGCTTCTCTGGGGGCCGACGTTCGAGCGACTTGAGAGTGAGATGAAGGAGAAGCTCCGGGCCGATGGGTACTTCCCGATCAGCGCCTCGGGCATGCTTGGGACTGATGAGGCAGCTTGTCGCAAGCAGCTTGATTCGTGGCTCGCCGAGACCGAGGACCCGGAGCTCGACGTGCCCGCCATTGGAGTCATTGCGCCCCACCTCGACTACGCGCGGGGCTGGCCGGTCTACGCCGCGAGTTACCGCTGCTTCGATCGCGCGGCGCGCCCGGATCGCATCGTGGTCCTCGGAACGAACCATTTCGGAATCGGAGACGGCGTCGTCGTCACCGATCTCGGATTCAAGACGCCCCTTGGCGCTGTTGCCTCCGATCGAGGCATCATCGAAAAGCTCCGTAGTGCACTCGGAGAGCGACTCTTCATTGATCAACTCGATCACCTGCCCGAGCACTCCGTCCAACTCCACCTGCCGTGGATCCAGCATCGCTGGGGCAATGTGCCGCTCGTCGCCGCACTCATTCCCGATCCGCTCAGCCCGATGATCGCCGACGACGGCGCCCGGGTCGGACGCGAAGAGTTCGTGCGAGCCCTCTGCAGCGCGATCGATGATTCGGGCGGCACAACCTACGTCGTCGCGTCGAGCGATCTCAGTCACGTCGGTCCGCAGTTCGGCGAGCCCGTTGCGGTCAATGATCAGCGCAAGCTGGAAGTGGAGCGACACGACCGCGAGCTCATGGGCAGGTATCTCACAGGCGACCCGAAGGAATTTGTCGGAGCGTGCCAATGGACGAAGAATCCGACGCGATGGTGCAGCATTGGCAACATGACCGCCGCGCTTGAGATAGCTCGTCCGGCTTCGGTCGAACTTGTCGACTACCGCCAAGCGTGCGACGACCAGGGCCTTGCGATGGTCACGAGTTGCTCGATGGCGTTGCTCGGCCGCTCGACGTGATCGCGGTTGTCCAGCGGGTTGCTCGGGCTCGGGTCGAGGTTGGCGAAGAGATCGTCGGCAGCATCGAACGTGGACTCTGCGTACTCCTCGGGATAGAGCGCGGAGACGACGTCGTTGCGGCCAACCGCATGGCATCGAAGCTCGCGGCGCTTCGAATCTTTCCCGATGTGGCGTATGGCTCCGCTGCCACTGGCAAGATGAACCGAAGCGTCCGTGACATCGGCGGCGCAATCCTTCTCGTGAGCCAATTCACCCTCGCGGCCGACACGAGCGGTGGGAATCGCCCGAGCTTCACCAACGCTGCTCCGCCGACGGAGGCCGAGCGTCTCTACGAGCTGGTCTCTCAGTCGCTCCGTTCCGCGCACGGCCTGTCGGTGGCGCTCGGCCGCTTTCAGGCGCACATGCTTGTCGTCATCGAGAACGAAGGCCCAGTCACCATCATTCTTCGCAGCGAACCCGCTGTCCCGCGGATCCAAAGTTGAGCGCCCCGCGCGTTCCGGACGTGACGCGCGGCGAAAGAACGCCACGACCCCGACCTCAATTGAACCCCGAAATGAAAACCCCGAAGCAAAAAAAAGAGAGCCCGTCACAGATAAACCGCGACAGGCTCCTCGTGGGGGGCAGGGTAAATCGGCCGACGCGTAGAGACCTCCGCGAGGACCGGCCGTCACTCTCGCAACGACGATCCCTTATCCGCACCGGCACCCTCTCCGGTTTCATCGCGCAGTGAATTTTCTTCGGGTTTGAGCACGTTTTTGCTTGCACTGTGCTGCTAAGGCGTCCGCCCGACGCCACGGGTTGCTGGGTCGAGCCGAGCTAACACTGCTTTCAAGTCGCTCCAAATCTCCCGCCGAGTTTCCGGGGTGTAATTGCGGAGGAGGTAGGCGGGATGAAATGTCGGCATGACTGGGATCGCAGTAACGCCGTCGAGGAACTCGGACCAAATGCCTCTAAGCCTCGTAATACCGAACTCGGATCCGAGGATCAGCTTCGTCGCAGGTCCGCCGAGCGTGACGATCACCTCTGGTCGGACAATCCGGATCTGCTCGACGAGAAACGGCCCGCAGGCTGCAACTTCGTGCTGGAGCGGAGTGCGATTTCCCGGCGGTCGGCTTTTCAAGACGTTCGCTACGTACACGTCGGCTCGACGGAACTCCATCGCTTCAATCATCTCGTCAAGCTTCTGTCCCGCTTTCCCCACAAACGGACGACCAAGTTGATCTTCTGTTTCACCTGGCGCCTCTCCCACGAACATCAGGCGCGCCTCTGGGTCTCCTTCGCCGAACACAAGATTTGTGTGTGCGGTCGCCGTAGTGCAATGCGGACACTCGCGCGCGTGCCGATCGCGTAGGAGTTCGAGTGCAACCACACGTTCCTCGCGCGAGAGCGCAATCGATTCGCCGTGTGCTGGGCCGACGATGCGCGCCGTTCCCGCACCGTCGCGCTCGCCAGCGACGGCTCGCTCGACGCGCGGGGAGCCCGTCAACTCAGCTGGCTTACCGCTTTCTGTGAATTCAAGCGGCTCGCTGAACTCGGCGCTCTTCTCGCATTTCGCGCGTATCGGGACTTCGCTCAAGCCGAGTAGAACATCGGTTGCAACGCACTGCCGCGCGACGCGAAGGGCGCCATTCATGCTGCTCATGCCTCTATTCTCTGCGGAACGGTCACTGAGGGCGCGGAGGCTAGCAGCCGCGAGTCATGCGCCCCGCAACGGATGAACGAAAGACGCCCCGCCAGAGTGTGGCGGGGCGTCGGTTCTTTCGAGGTCGTATCAGATCGCTGGGCCGCCCGCAAAATCTTTCAGAAAGAGAGCCCCGGTCTTCAATCAGTTCGCGTCGTCACCGACGCGAGTTGAACGCATAGTGGGTCGACTCGAAGGCTTCGCGGTTTTCGGATCCGGCTTCGTGAGTTGAAACATCGACTGCGTACGGAGCACCAATCCGCAATCGCTTCGCAGGTGGTATCCCTGAATGTGAAGGTCGGTCCGCGACGCCTGAACATCGAGCACCGAGAGATTCGGTTTATCGTGACCGTCCGTCCACATGGAGAGCAGCGAGTCGCTCTCGCGTGCGTGCTGCAGCATCTCCTTGTAGGTGCCGAGATAGAGGTGATCAGAGAGTGTCTCGGTTTGCATCGTGGTCATGTAGACCAAGGTGTCACCAAACTTTTCCTCGTGATCGCGCTCACCGGCGCACGGAAGTGTCGCAACGATTCCGCGCTCCGGAATCTGATCGACTTGCTCAAGGACGACCTCGACGACGCACTGACCGCCGTGCTGGAAGCGGATGCTGTGACCGCCTCGGAAGACCCAGCTCTCGGCCTCGTAGTCGTCGTGGCGAATTCGGCTGCGCCCTTCGATTCCGAAGAACTCCGGGTGTAACGCCTTGCGAAAAACGAGCATGTGGTAGGTCTGTAGGCTCGTTGTCTTCGTCGGATTGCTCATTGCTAGTTAAGACTCCGTTCGGCGTTCGACGTGACTGACAGTCGCGGGGAACATTGCCCTGCGAGTCCCGCGCCCAACGCTCGAACCGTGCTTCTGAGCCGTTGATTGTTGCGGGGGGCGCGCGAAAGGCAAGAATCTTCAGGAAGAATCGCGCCGAATTCCACTGCTTGCGGAACACGTGGGGTCGACACCCAATGGATTGCGATCACGACGACCACGGCTCCGTGGGGAGCCGTGGTCGTGTTGCTGTGAACATAAGCCGAGTTCCGTGGGAGTCGACGGAGTCGACTCCCCGGCGATCATTTCTCTGGGGCGTCCGTTGCCGTCCGCCTCAAGCACGCTACCCGCCCGTTCGCCGCGGACCGCGGTTGCCAGCGAGGCTGGCTAGGGCTGTTTGCGCTTGCACGCGGTGGGGTTTGCCCTGCCTCGGTCGTCACCGGCCGAGCGGTGCGCTCTTACCGCACCGTTTCACCCTTACCAGCTGCCAGCGCGAACGCTGGCCCGTTGGCGGTTTGTTTTCTGTGGCACTGTCCCTGGGCCGCAACCGGCCCGGTGGGTGTTACCCACCACCGTGTCCTGTCGTGCTCGGACTTTCCTCGCCGAGAGCATCCCTCGCGGGCCCCTCGGCGCGATCGCCAGTTCACAGTGAGAGTGTAGGAACTACCGGTTGAGACGCCTCGCACTTTGCAGTATTCTGCTGTGCTTCACTTCACCGGCCATTCCCCAACCGCTGGCCACACGACTCAGGCCAGATACACGGGGCCAGACGACTAAGGATCGAAGACCATGGACTCGAGCTACGCGATCATCGAAGACAGCGGAACGCAGATCAAGGTGCGCTCCGGCGACCTCATTGACGTCGATCTTCGCGAGATCGCCGCCGAGCAGACGACGGTCACCTTCGACAAGGTCTTGGCTGTCGGTACCGGCGACGGAGCGGTTGCAAAGCTTGGCCTGCCTTACCTCGCTGGTGCGAAGGTCGTTGCGTCGATCGTCGGCGAAGGAAATGGCCCAAAGATCGTGACGCTCAAGTACAAGCGCCGCAAGGGTTCGCGAAAGAAGATCGGTCACCGCCAAGGCTATCTTCGCGTCAAGATCGATTCGATTTCAGCCTGACCGAGATTCAGCCTCAGGGACGACGCGCGAGTTCGCAGACGCGGTCAGGACTCTCGTGGTTGCCGGTTCGCACGCTCAGCTTCGCCGCTTCAGCCAGCGCGAGCGGCGCCAGCATGCGCTCGGGATCCGCGCGCCCAGGTCGACTCAGTGCCACTGTCCGTAGCGCTTCGATGCTTGCGTGAACCACGTCGTTGGGACCGGCAACGGACAGGAACTCGGTGCGCTCTCCGGAGCGGTCCCACCGTTCAATGCTGGTATCTGAGAGGCGAACTCGCCCCCCCGCGCCGAGCAACTCGCACTCGCGCAGCCAGCCGCCGCCGTCCGCGAGGTCGATCGTTGCCGTCGCTCCGCTCGATGCTCGCACCAAGGCGGAGAGCGAACGAACGTCGGTCGAGTCGGCGGCATTACGACCGAGCGCGACGACAGACTCGACCGCGGGAAGCAGACGCACACAGATGTCACACGCGTCGACGAGCAACGCGTCGACCGATCGCTCGCCAGTTCGGGCTCGGTAGCGCAGCGATACAGATGACACCGGCCCATCGGCGCAGAGTTCCTCGATGAGCGGCTGCGCGACTCGCCAGCACTGCGAGGACGCAAGCGCTGGCACGGTGACGACCCGTCCCAGTCGATCTCCCAGCGCGATCGCGGTCGCGAGTGTAAGTGCTCCGCTCGCAGCTAACACAACGGTGCGTTCACCTTCAAGCAGAAAGCGAAGATCATCGTCCTCGCTTACTGCGTCGCTGCCGAGCACGAGAACGGTGCTGATTTCCGGACGCGCCAGTTCTCGAGCACTTCCGGCCTCGGCTGCACCAGTTCGACTCGCCCACGCCGCAGCGGCGGCCCGTCGCTCGCCGCCAACAGACGTCAAGTTCCAGCGCCACTCTGCTTCGACTTCGGTCGCGCGATCTCCGGCGAGCGCGGCCGCGAGCGACTCGCCGCGAGCGCCGACCCACGCGGCGATCGCGACCGCGCCACTGCGTGCTGTCTCGCCACTCCAACTCGTTGCACGAGGGTCCATGTCGTCGATCGTAATCGCGTTAGCGAGTTTTCAAGCGCTGTAGGCGCTCAATTGCGGTGCGCAACGTTTCATCGCGCTTGCAGAACGCGAACCTCGCGAGCGCACGCCCATCCTCCCGCGACTGGTAGAAGCTTCCCGGCGGAATCGCCGCGACGCCAATTTCCTCGACGAGCCAGCGACAGAACGCCACGTCATCGTCGAAGCCGAATCGCGTGTGATCCGCCATGATGAAGTACGCCCCTTCCGGGACGTAGGTCACGAACCCTGCGTCGCGCAGTCCGTCGACGAGCATATCCCGGCGCCGTCGGTAGTCGGCAACGAGCGCGACGTCGTAACTCGCGTGGGCATTGAGCGCGGCGATTGCGCCGTATTGGAGCGGCGTCGCCGTGGCGAACGTGAGGAACTGATGCGCAGCCCGCACGCCCGCGGTGAGCGCGGGCGAAGCGATCGCCCATCCCACCTTCCACCCGGTCAACGAATAAGTCTTACCGAGGCTCGACAAGGTGATCGTGCGCTCGCGCATTCCAGGGAGGGTGGCGATCGAGATGTGCCTCCCCTCAAAGACCAGTCGTTCGTAGACTTCGTCTGAGATACACAGCAGATCGCGAGCGAGACAGAGCGCGGCGATTGCCTGAAGTTCCGCCCGTGAGAAGACCCGCCCGGTCGGGTTGTGTGGCGTGTTGACAAGAATCGCCCGCGTCTTCGTGGTCACTGCTGCCGCGAGGGCGACGATGTCCAGCTCGAAGCGCGGCGCGCGAAGGGTGACAGTCCGAACGACCCCTCCCGCCATTGCTACTGCTGCCGGATAGGAGTCGTAGTAAGGCTCGATGAGAATGACTTCGTCGCCGGGCTCTATCAATCCAAGCATCGTCGCGGCGATGGCTTCGGTGCAGCCACTGGTCACGGTGACCTCGGTGTCGGCGTCGACCGCGAGTCCGCTCGCGCGCCCAAACCGCGCGGCGATCGCGAGGTTCAGCTCAGGCACGCCGAACATCCGCGCGTACTGAGCGTGACCATCGCGAATGGCTTGGACTGCGGCGTCCTTGACGAACTCGGGGCCATCGAAGTCAGGTGCACCTTGCCCGAGATTCACCGCGCCGTGGCGCCGAGCGAGGATCGTCATTTCAGTAAAGATGGTTCCCCCGAACGGGCGAAGACGGCTGGCCACTCGAGTTGGCGGTGACGCGGTTGGCTGCATGATGCGAAGCGTACCGCCCGATACCCGGAACGATGACGTCCGCTGGACCTCCGCTCTACGTCGTCACGAACCGTAGACTCTTCACGTGCCGAGCCCGAAGGCCAATCCGCGCATCCGCACTCATGTCGTGCACGAAGACGCGGCGGTCGTTGTCGTCAACAAGATGCCGGGCGTTGTCACTGAGCCCGGTCGAAGTCACCGCGATGACAGCCTGCTCAACGGACTCTTCGCGCATGAGGACGGCCGATTCGCCTCACGGCTCGCGCGACAGGGCGAGGCGCGCGACTGGGGATTGCTCCATCGACTCGATCGCCTGACGAGCGGACTGATCTTGGTCGCGCTGACGAGCGCGGCGTACGACGCTCTGCGAGCGGCCTTCGAATCGCGCGACATCCGGAAGACATATCTCGCAGTCGTACGCGGCGAGTTAGCACAATCGTCCGGTGAGATCGAAGCTCCGCTGATCGATGAGCGTGTTGGCGAACATAGGTTCAGTGCAATCTCGACGAAAGGACGGCCAGCGCTGACTCGCTACCGAACCGTCGAGCGGGTCGGGCGCTACGCGCTCCTTGAATGTGATCTTGTGACTGGCCGACTCCATCAGATACGTGTGCATTTCGCGTCGATTGGCGCGCCGATCGCTGGCGATCCGGTCTATGAGGCGGGCGGTCGCGCCCGTCCGCAGGGCCGCCGTCCCCAAGATGCATTCCTTTGCCTCCATGCCTGGAAGCTCGCGTTTAGACACCCCGAGTCGAACGAGGCGATCAGCGCTGTCGGCGCGACGCCGCGGCGGTTCGATGAGTTCGCTCGCGATCACGGGCTCACGCGCGTCGAAGCGATACAGCGTGGCGATGTAATGAAAAAGGGCCAGCGCGAGGCTGGCCCTTTGAACTCATGATTGAGACCGTCGCGTGAAGCGAAGTCGCCGGAGCGATGCTTACCGCGTCTTCTCTTGCGGAATTCGCATTCCATAGAACGAGCGATACACAAAGATCAGCGCGATCACGAAGAAAACGCCGCCAATCCAGTTCTTGTAATCCGCGATCTGCGGCTGCACTGCGATCTCAACGGCAAGAAGACCGAAGAGCGTCGTGAACTTGATGACGGGGTTGAGCGAGACGGACGAGGTGTCCTTGAACGGATCGCCGACTGTGTCGCCCACAACGCACGCCGCGTGGAGTTCCGTCCCCTTCATGCGCATGTCGACTTCGACAATCTTCTTGGCGTTATCCCACGCACCGCCAGCGTTCGCCATGAAGATCGCTTGGAACAGGCCGAAGAACGCCATCGCGATCAGGTAGCCAATGAAGAAGAACGGATCGAAGAATGGCAATGCGAGTGCCATGCAGAGGACAACAAGGAAGATGTTAATCATGCCCTTCTGGGCATACTTCGTGCAGATCTTCACGACTTCCTTCGAGTCCTCAACGCTTGCAGTCTTCTTGTCGAGCTTGATGTTCTCTTTGATGTAAACGACGGCGCGGTACGCACCGGTCACGACAGCCTGCGTCGAGGCGCCGGTGAACCAGTAGATCACTGATCCGCCGACCAGGAGCCCAAGCAAGATCTCGGGTTGCACAATCGAGAGTTTGCCCACGACATAATCGGCTGCCCACTTCAGCTGATCGAAGCCGAGCACCGCGGTGTCGCCGTACTTCTTCAGCGCCTCAACCTTAATAAGGGCAAGGATGATGCCGAAGACCATGGTGGTCGCACCCACGACGGCGGTGCCGATGAGCACGGGCTTCGCTGTCGCCTTGAAGGTGTTGCCAGCGCCGTCAGCCTTCTCAAGTTGATGCTTCGCGTTCTCGAAGTCCGGCTCGAAACCGAAGTCGCGTCGGATCTCTTCTTTGATCCCCGGCAACGACTCGATCTGCGACAGTTCGTAGACGCTCTGCGCGTTGTCAGTAACGGGGCCGAAGCTGTCGACAGCAATCGTCACCGGGCCCATGCCTAGGAATCCGAACGCGATCAGGCCGAAGGCGAAGATCGGTGCGGCGAATGAATACTCCTTCGGCATAAGCGCCGTGAGGTCGGCGTGGCCCGAGCACCACCAACCCGCTCCCATCAGCGCCGCGATCACGAGTCCGGTCCAGAACGCCGAGAAGTTCCCCGCGACGAAGCCAGAGAGAATGTTGAGGCTGGCTCCGCCCTGCGCTGACGACGTCGTGACTTCACGCACATGGCGCGAGTTCGTCGACGTAAAGACCTTGGTGAACTCAGGGATCACAGCACCAGCGATGGTGCCGCAGCTAATGATGATCGACAGCACCCACCAGAGGTGCGGCAGTTCGACACCGCCAAGCTTGAGACTCTGAAGCAGCAGCCAGCTCGCGCCGAACGTCACGGCGATGGAGAGGATGGACGTGATCCACACGAGCCACGTGAGTGGCGCTTCTTCGTCGAAGTCACGAAGGCCGCCGAAGCGGGCCTTGCTTATCGCCTCGTTGATGTAGTACGAGGCGAACGACGTGATGATCATCAAGGCTCGCATCGAGAAGAGCCAGACGATGAGCTTCGCGCACATCGCCTGCTGCTCGGGGCTGCCGCTTCCCAGTGCGTACGCGAGGAATGCGATGAGTGCGACGCCGGTGACGCCGTAGGTTTCAAAGCCGTCGGCGCTCGGGCCGACGGAGTCGCCCGCGTTGTCGCCAGTGCAGTCGGCGATGACGCCGGGGTTCTTCGGATCGTCCTCGGGGAGCTTGAAGACGATCTTCATCAAGTCAGCGCCGATGTCGGCGATCTTGGTGAAGATGCCACCGCAGATTCGAAGCGCCGACGCTCCGAGCGACTCGCCGATCGCGAACCCAATGAAGCTTGGCCCGACCAACTCGGTCGGGAGGAAAATCAGAATGCAGATCATGAAGAACAGCTCGACGCTGACGAGCAGCATCCCGACCGACATACCGCTCTTCAGCGGGATACCAAGAACCGGAAGGCCGTCACCCTTGAGCGCCGCGAAACAGGCGCGGCTGTTCGCCTGCGTGTTGATTCGAATGCCGAACCACGCCACGCCGTACGAGCCCAAGATGCCCAGCACGCTCATCGACAGGATCACCGAGACCGCGGTCACGCTCTTATGTTCGAGGTACCCGAAGTAAAAGATAATCGCCGCAGCGATCGTGAGCCAAAGCACCGCGAGGAACTTGCCCTGCTGGAAGAGATAGCTCTTGCAGGTCTCCCAGATGATGTGGGAAACGGCCAGCATCGACTTATGGGCAGGCATGCGAACGGTCTGCTTGTACTGAACAAGACCGAACACCAGTCCCAGCAAGGAGACGAGGATGCCTGCGTACATCAGGTGCCGGCCCTGGACGATGGTCCCCATCACGTCAAACGTGATGCTGTCATCGATCGGGGGAATCTTGAGGTCTGCCTCCCCCGCAAATACCGGGGAAGCAAGTGCCAGCGCGCCGAGGAGAACGGACGCGGCTCCAAACGGAATTGAACGGGGAAGAAACGACGGTCGGGCTCGCTGCATGGAGTCGTCTCGCGGGAGTCCTAAAAGGTTCAGAAAGTTCGGGGAAGATACGTGGGACCACAGGCGACTGGGAGAGAAGGGTCAACTTGACCCAAGCGACTCGGAATCGCTCGTCAACCCCCCCTATGCGGACGTACCGACCCCCACACCACTACCTGCGATAACGCTGGGCCAAACTCGCGCCAACGCTACGAGGGGGGCGGAGTGTAGCAAAAGACTCCACGACCGCTGGAGCTGTCGGCGCGATGCCTTTGTGGAATCCCGGGGCGGCAACGACGGCGGCTCCGTCCGTTGCTGTCGATCTGATCCTCAAAGCGGGCGAAGGGGGTCGAACCCTCGACATTCAGCTTGGAAGGCTGACGCTCTACCACTGAGCTACGCCCGCAAGGCGTACGTGCGCGACGCATAGTAGCGTCGTGCGTTGCGATTTTGGCACGCGAATCTGGCTCGCGATGGCGCGTCGCTTCGAAACGCCAGTCGCGCGGCTCACTTCGCGTCAGCGACGGCCGCGCGGACCGCTTCGAAATCGACCTGCGTCCGCGGGTCTTCACTGACCCACGCGTATGCGATGACACCGTTTCGATCGACGACGAACGCACTTCGCTTTGACACACCCTTGAGACCCATCAGGTCGGCGTGCAGTGCGTTGTAGCTGGCCGACACTGTCTTGTTGAAATCGCTCAGTACGGGGAACGGAATGCCCTCACTCTGCCTGAACTTGTCGGTGACGAACGGACTATCGACGGAGATTGCATACACCTTCGCGCCGAGCTCATTCCACTGACTCCAGCTATCGCGGAACGTGCAGAGTTCTGTGGTGCAGACCGGGCTAAATGCGAGCGGGATGAAGAGAAGAACCACCTTCTCCTTCCCGAACACGTTGGCAAGATCGACGACTTCGCCCGGCTTGCACGGCAGCGCGACCGCAGGCGCGCGGTCTCCGACTTTTGCTCCAAGCTTCAAATCCGACGCGGTGTTTGTGGCGTTTGTGGTGTTTGTCATCGCGAGCTGTTCCTGAGGGTGGCGTGTCGCGACTCGAAAGGTCGAACGCGAAGACCGAACGATAACGGGATCAGTCAAACAGTACGACCGCGCCATCCGGCAGTGCGACCGGCACGACCACGTCGAACTCCGCGTCGGAACTTGCATTCGTCATTTTCGCGTTTCGACCCGCAGCAGGGAGTTGTAGACTGCGAGTGCAGCTTCGCCCTCCCCTGTGGTCAGGGGCTTTGGTTGACCTTTCGTTGATATTCCGGGGCGCGGCATCATTGTCCTTCCGCTCGTTGAGGAGAGAACCTAGTGAACCGCGTGAGTCCATGGACCTTCGTGGGGACCGTCGCTGCCCTGTCGATGCTGAGCGTTTCCGCCGCATCGTTTGGTCAGTCGTGCGGTAACCCAAGTGCTGGCGACTGCTGCGCAGCGAACGGAACGCCGTTCTGTAGCGACGCCGACTGCTGTAACCTCGTCTGCTCCGTCGACACCTTCTGCTGTAGCGTCGAGTGGGACGCCATCTGCGCGGGTGAGGCGAGCGGCCTCTGCACCATCTGCGGTGGCGGCGGCTGCATCGTCGATTGCAGCGGCGCGACGTCCGAAGAAGGCGAAGCCTGCGGCGACGATCTGAACGGCGGTTGTAACGACCTCGTCAAAGGTCTCGTCGGATTCGCTGATGTCGGCGACGTCATCTGTGGCGACTTGTGGGCCGACGGAAGTACGCGCGACACCGACTGGTACGAGTTCAGCCTCGCCGAGAACAAGGTGCTCACGTTCACGGCGACGACGGAAGTGCAATCGAACCTCTTCCTTGTGAGCGCGAACTGCCCCCCGGCGATTATCGCGGAGGGCATCGGGACCCCTGGTCAGTGCACGGTGTCGATTGACGACAAGTGCGTACTCGCGGGCACCTACCGCATCGTCATCGTGCCAGCATTCTTCAATGGCTTCCCCTGCGTCGATGGCGTCGGAAAGAAGTATCTCCTCTCAATCGTCGACACCGGCGATACCTGTACCGCGCCGAATAACGACTCGTGCGAAGGCGCAATCGGCGTCGGAGATCCGAGCGACACCAGCTTTGACACCACGCTCGCGTTCACCAACGGCGACGACCTTCCGACTGAGTGCACGTCGTTCGGCTCCGTCACGATCTTCAACGACCTTTGGTACCACTTCACTGCGGCGTCGACGGGACTTTACGAGATCACGACCTGCAATCAGGCTGACTACGACACGCGGCTCGCGATCTACGAAGGTCCGTGCGCGGCGCTGGCGATCGTCGCCTGCAATGACGACGGCGACGGCTGCTCAGGCTTCACGTCGAAGATCCTCACCTCGCTCACCAGCGGCACCGAGTACTGGGTGCGCGTTGGCGGGTTCGGCGAGGGCGGCGGCACTGGTGTTCTGGGCATTCATCCGTTCCAAGGCTGCGATGTCACGTGCCCGTCCGGCGCGACGCTCGAGACCGAGGCGTGCGGCGACGACGAAAACGGCGGTTGCAACTCTCCGCCAACGAGTAGCAGCACCTGCTGCGTTGCCAATGGCGGCGTCGGCTGCGACGACGTCGACTGCCAGAACGCAGTGTGTAGCGCCGATCCCTTCTGCTGCTCGGTCGCGTGGGACGGAATCTGTGCTGGCGAAGCAGGGAGCCTCTGTGGCGACCTCTGCGCCGCGACGCCTGAGTACCAAGTAATCACCGCTGGCGCAACCGTGTGCGGGACCTTCTGGGCAGCTAACAACACGCGAGACACCGACTGGTACCAGTTCCACCTCGACACCGACGCCACTGTCACGCTCACCGTGCAGAGCACGCTGAACGTGACGATCGGTCTGTTGTCGGCTGATTGTCCGCCCACCATCTATACGATCGACGCGACGCAAAGCTGCGGCGCTTCGGTGTCGGCGTGCCTGCCGCCGGGTGACTCCGTCGTGTTCATCGCGCTCGCGAACTTCACGTCTCCGCCGTGCGGAAGCGATCCTCTGAACCAGTACACCTTCTCGTTGGCGACGGGCGGAACCTGCGCGCCGCTCAACGACGAGTGCTTGGGCGCAACGCCGATCCTCAACGGCGATACGGAGTTCTCGACCGAAGCCGCGACCACGAGCGCTCTGCCGCTCGACGCAAGCTGCGACAAGGGATTTGGCTTGGCATTTGTGAAGGACCTCTGGTTCACGTACGTGGCGACCTGCACCGGCCCGGCAACCTTCTCGACGTGCGGAACGGTCGACTATGACAGCCGTCTCGCGCTCTATAGCGGTTCCTGTGCGAACCTCGCCATCGTCGACTGCAACGACGACGGCGCGGGCTGTCCAGGGCTCTCGTCGAAGATGACCGCTTCGGTCACGGAGGGCACGACGTACTACCTCCGCGTCGGCGGGTTTAGTGGCGGCGGCGGCGGAACCCTCAATATCAACTGCGGTGGTGGCGGCGGCGGCCCGTCGAACGACGACTGCGCCAACGCACTACCGCTCCCGCTCGGGGCCACTGCGTTCTCAACGGTCGGCGCAACCGGCTCGACGCAGATGAACCCGGGCTCGTGCACGTCGTTCGGATCGAGCCTGATCAACAACGACGTGTGGTTTGATTACCTCCCGACCGCGAGCGGCACGTGCACCATCTCAACGTGCAACGCGGCCAACTTCGATACGCGTATCGGCGTCTTCAGCGACTGCAACCTCACCCAAACGGTCGCATGCAACGACGACTTCAGCGGGTGTGGACTCACCAGCACGCTGAGCTTCGCCGCCGTCTGCGGCACCCATTACAAGGTGAGTATTGGAGCGTTCGGCGCGGCTGGTATCGGAACCGGCACAGTCACTGTGGCCCAAGCCGGAACCGCCTGCCCGGCAGCGTGTCCAGCTGACCTCAATCAGGACGGCACCGTTGGGCCAGCGGACCTCGGCATCCTCTTAGGTGGCTGGGGTGGCGCTGGCGCGACAGACCTGAGCGGGAATGGAAACACGGGTCCGGAAGACTTGGGAATCCTGCTTGGCGCTTGGGGACCGTGCACCTGAGTTCAGACGAGTGCGATCGCACGAGGTGACTCAGTGCTGCTTGGACCTTCCTCACCTCCCGGCCCGTTAGGCCGGGAGGTTTTCTTTTTGGGCCGCCAAGGTGAGAAACCGCGCCGGAGTCCGGGAACGCGCGACGATTCTGTCGATTGTGAGGAATTGTCGCGACTGAACTTGCGCGAATCCGCGAGCTACCACTTGGAAACGCGTCAACGTCGGTTATCTTCGCGGTGGGTTCAACTGCGCCGGCCGGTCGGCGCTTTCTAGTTCCGGGTGAACCCATTTTCCCCGTCGGCCCGGTGGCGGGACAAGGAGATTTGAAGATGCGCGTGAGACCATGGACCTGTATTAGCACGATGGCGGCATGTACGACTCTCGTGGCTTCGGCCTCGAGCTTCGCGGGTGGAAGTAATTGTTGCGTCGCCAACGGCGGCGTGGGCTGCGACGACGCAGCATGCCAAGCTGCGGTGTGCGCGATTGACCCGTTCTGCTGCTCGACCGCGTGGGACGGCATCTGCGCGAGCGAAGCCGCTGGCCTTTGCGCCGTCTGCGGCGCTCAGCCCTGCGACAACACCTGCCCGCCCTGCCTCGGTGATTGCAACGGCGACGGCGTGATCGACGCTATCGACCTCGGCACGCTCCTCGGAGCTTGGGGTAACGTCAGCGGGATTTGCAACATCCCCGGCCCGATTGATGCTGTCTCGCTCGGTATCCTTCTCGGCGCTTGGGGCCCGTGCCCCGCTGCCAGCGAGAACGAGCCCTGCGGTGACGACACCAACGGTGGTTGCAAC
>JAWXCC010000283.1:0-5039 GCA_034440475.1 Phycisphaerae bacterium
CCAGAAGAAGGCCAGAAGAAGGCCAGAAGTAGGCCAGAAGAAACAATGCGCGAGAAAGGACTCGAACCTTCGACCTCGCCCTTATCAGGGGCGTGCTCTAGCCAGCTGAGCTACTCGCGCGGTCAGCGGTCTCGCTGAACGAAACCGAACCGCGAAGGTTAGCAGATCGTTTCGACCCTGCCAAGCGATGCTACGACCCCACGAGTTGCCCCGTTACCGGCTCAATGAGGTCCTTGAACGCGACCACGCCAAGCGGCGATCCGTTGGTGGGATCGACGACGATCGCGAGGCGAGTGCGCGTCGATCGCAGCACGCGCAGCGCGGACAGCGCTGTCTCGGTTCGCGGCACAAACGTGGGCCTACTCATCAGTTCGCGCGTGCCTGCCGCTGGCGTCAAGATCGCGTCGAGCGCGGTGAGAACGCCAACGACGCGTCCTGCACCATCAGTCACGGGAAGGCGGCTCGCTCCCGAGCGGCGAAGCACGGCGGATCGGTCGCTCAGCGAAGCTTCCAGTGCCACCGACGTAACGCGGGACCATGGAGTCATCTCGCCCTCAACCGTACGACCGCGCAGCGTGAGCGCTCGATCCGCAAACGTTGTCTGCTCTTCGCTCAGTACACCCGCATGCACGCCCTCACGAATCAGCTTACTCATCCGTAGCCGTGGCTCGACAAGGGCCCCCTGTTCGTCGCAGCCGACCCAGCGTTTCACGATCGCCCCGATCCAAGCAACAAGCGGTACGAGCAATGTCCACGTGAGCAAAACCCGCCAGAGGCGCAAGTAGCCTGCGAAGACGTAGCTCCAGCGATCGGTGTAGGCTCGGAAGAGATCCTTGGGAAGCGTCTCGGCTAACACAAACATGATCGGGAGCAACAGCGCGGTGTTTATCACGACAAGCGCGATCGGGCCGAGGTCGAAGGTAGCGAGCACCGCCGCAATTCCTAGGCTGCTTACGTAGTGCGCAATGTTGTTTCCGATGAGCAATGTGGTCAGCATTCGATCGGGTCGGGCGAGTTCGGCATCGAGAATTCGCGCGCGGCGCTCACCGCGCCCCACGCGCACCGCGAGCCCGATGCGGTTCAGCGTGTAAACGCCGATCTCGATGCCTGAGAAGAGTGCACTCAGCACGATGCCAATGATCGCGATGGAGAGCCAAGGGAGCACGGTGCTCATCGCTATTCGCTCACCTCAGTCGGGGCGGGTTCGTCATCTTCGAGTCGCACAAGCACGCGACGAACCCGCATGCCGACGACCGAATCGACCTGCAATCGAACGTTCGCTAGCGTCACGACATCGCCCGTGACGGCAGGTCGCCCGAGGCGCTCAAGCACGAGCCCGCCGAGCGTGCTCGCGTTCGACCGGAGAAATCGCTCGCCGAACCCATCGGCCCATCGCTTCAGGTTCATGTCACCCGGCACGATCCATTCGCCCGGACGAACCTCCTGTGGCGGCGGCTCCGCTTCCTCTTCAGGGCTCACGATGTCGCCGACGATTTCTTCGACACAATCCTCGATCGCAACGACGCCAGCGGTGCCGCCATACTCGTCGACCGCGAGCGCGAGATCGGCCCGTGAGCTGCGAAACTCCTCTAACAACTGCTCGACTGTTGCGATCTCGGGGACGAATCGCGCCGTGCGCAGGTGGTCGAGAAGCGGTGTCGACGCGCCGCGGGCATCGAGCAGATAGCGCTTGACCTGGAGGAACCCCATGACGTCGTCGATGCCCTTCTTGACGACGGGTAATCGCGTGAGACGGCGCGTTGCGACCAGTTCAATCACCTCTTCGCGTGTCGCGGTCGACTCGATCCAAGCCATGTCTACGCGCGGCGTCATGACGTCGCGCACCCGGAGATGTCTGAGTTCGAACACACCGCGCAGGATTCGCTGCTCGTCTGCATCAATGACGCCGGCGGCGCCGGACAGTTCGAGCATGGCCGCCAGCTCTGCTGGCGAGAGCCGCGGTGGGAGATCGCGTGGCGCTGTGAGCCGTGACAACGGTGCAATGATCGCGCGATCGAGCGCGACGCGAATCGGAAGGATCGCTTTGTGGATTGCGTAGAGTGGCGGCGCCAACAGCGCCACGGCCTTCGGCCGCAATCCGTCCGCGACAAGCTTGGGCAGAACCTCCGCGCCGAGCACGACAAAGAGAAGCGTCAGGATGCCGAACACAATCCCGCCAACGACGCCGAAGCGAACGCGCTCGATCAGCACCGAGCTAATCACGAGATAGAGCGTATTGACGCTCATGTTCGCTAACAGAACCGTGATGAGCAGTTGTCGTGGGTCTGAAAGGAGCGCCTCGACGGCCTTGCTGGTCCGCGGCGACGCGCGGCGAATCGACGCCCGATCTGCGCCGGAGAGACCAAAAATAGCCGTCTCGGACGCGGAACAGAAAGCGCTCGCCACGAGGAGTGGCGGCATCAGTGCCGCGAGCGAAAGTTCGGTCGGCCCGAAATCCATAATTCAAGAGTCTTTCGAGCGATCGGTTCGAACACGTTCGGGCGACGCTGTGCCGCTCTTCGCGTTCCACTCGCGGATGCGATCCAGCACGCGCTCAACGTAGCGGAGTTCGTTCAAGGTACGGCGGGCCTCGGCGTAGAGAGGAACGTCGAGCGGCGGCGGTGTGGCGACAGCACGATCGAGGAATGACGCGAGGGCTGCTATCCGCGCCGCGCGGCATTCGTCGGCCCCGTGACGTATGTCGCTGATCCTCGCGGCCTCGTCGCCGGCGATCGCTTCATCGAGCGCTTCGCGTAACTCCATCATCTCGACGAGAAAACTCGGCGCAAGCGCATCGCTGGGTGGCGTTGCAACGGTGTGCATGCGGAGCAACGTCTCAGCCCGCGCGAAGGGCGTCGCGATAGATCGATACGCGTCGTTGATCGCCGCGCTCGACCTCGCAGCGTCGGACGCCGCTCCCACGCCGCTGCTGGCGCGATCGGGGTGCGCTGCAGCGAGAAGGCGGAGATAGGCCGACTTCGCACGCGTTTCGTCGATCGAGAAGCGCTTCGCGAGTCCGAACCGGGCGAACGGGTCCGCCTCACTCGCTGGTGGCGACACGGTCGATCTCCTCGACGCTCGTGAGGCCTTGCGCGACGAGCTGGTATCCGTACTGCTGAAGACTCGTGAAGAGGCCTTGGTTCAGGATTGCTCGAATGTCCGAGATGGTTGGCTTCCGCAGCACAACGTCTCGGAGTTGGTCGACGAACTCAAGTAACTCGAAAAGTGCGCGACGTCCGACGAATCCAGTCCCGAGGCACACCGTGCAGCCCTGGGGGATGTAGATTCGCGCAACGCCTTCGACAGGTCGCCCCATGCGCATCGTCTGCCCGGGAGTCGGAACCGATCCCTTCTTGCAGTTGTCGCAAAGAAGTCGCACGAGGCGCTGCGCGATGATGAGATTCACTGCGTTGGCGACGAGATAGCTCTCAACGCCCAGATCGAGCAGCCGAAAGATCGCACCAATTGAGTCCTTGGCGTGCACCGTCGAGTAGACGAGATGCCCAGTCATCGCAGCTTGCATGGCGACGTTTGCGGTCTCGATGTCTCGGATCTCGCCGACGAAGATGACATCGGGGTCTTGCCGCAACACCGATCGCAAGATCGTTGCAAACGTGTTGCCCTGCTTGTGATCGATGGGAATCTGCGTACAGCCCTCGAGGTGGTACTCGACGGGATCTTCAATCGTGATTCCGTTGCGCTGTTCGACATCGATCTCACGGAGGCACGAGTACAGCGTGGTCGTCTTCCCTGACCCCGTTGGACCACACGCGAGCAGCATGCCCGCGTCCTTCGTCGCAATGAGACGGACCCGTTCGTACATCCACGGCACGAGCCCCAATTCGTGCATGCGGCTCGGCGCGTTGCCGCTATCAAGCACGCGGATGACTAACTTCTGCCCATGGAGGCTGGGCGTGAGACTCACGCGATAGTCGACCCGACGGCCCTTCACGTTGACTGAGAAGTGACCGTCCTGAACCACTGCCTTCTGCGTCGTATCAATCTGGCATAGGATCTTCACGACGCCGAGCACGCGCTTAGCGATCTGCGGCGCGAGTTCGACCGCCGTCACCATGAAGCCATCGACGCGCAGGCGAACGCCGCTGTAGTCGCCCTTGGGCTCGAGGTGCAGATCGGTCGCCCGCGCGCGAAAACACGCAAGCAGGAGGAGCCGAAAAATGCGAATCGATTCGGCCGCGTCCTCGTCCTTGCCAGCTTCGAGTCCGGTCGCCGACGCTGCGTGCACGGTCACGCCCCGGTTATCGACGAGCGCGATGTCGTGTTCAGTGAAGGGCTTTTCGTGGGCCGCGTCGATGATCTCGCGAAGGCGTTTCTCGTAGCTCGTTTGAACGCTCGCGGCAACGACTTCGGATAGGTCGACGTCGATCGTCTTCTGGTTGTACGCGCGGCGGCGGGCCGTGTCGGCCGCAGCGGCGTAGTCGGGTGTCTGCTTCTTCGGAGAGGTAACTTCGTTGGGATTGATGTAACGAATCTCGGCTGCCCCGACTCGCACAACATCACCGTTCGAGAGCTTGCACTCCGAAACGCGGTTCCCGTTCACTTTGGTCCCGTTACGGCTTCCAAGATCGCGAAGCCGCCAACCATCGCCGTAACTCTCGATCACCGCATGGTTGCGGGAGAGCCCATCGTCGGTGATTTGCACGAGATTGTCAGGCAGCCGGCCGATCGTGATCGGTTCGGTGTCGAGTTCAACGCGACGGTTCCCTTGCGGTGTCTTGATCTCCAGGAATGCCATAAGAGGAAGTCGATTCTACTGGAGTCGCTCAGGTCCGATCAGAAGCGGCCTGAATCCGGCACCGCGACGGGTCCGCGAGGTATGGCCGCGCGAAGGCTTCGCTGGCGCGTCGCGCGACGTCGCAGGACGAATGCTCGATGTTCCCTAGGCTCAACGACCGATGAGTTCGCTCACCAGGCATCGTCGTCGCGGTGCTTTCGGTCGCCCTTGAACGGACGCTCGCCGCCCCGCTCACCGCCCCGTTCGCCACCCCGCTCGCCGCCCCGGTCGCCGCCCCGTTCAC
>JAWXCC010000284.1:0-8691 GCA_034440475.1 Phycisphaerae bacterium
GATATCCGCCCAGTCAGCGTCGATGGATCGAGCCCATTCGATCGCGGTTGGACTCACGTCGAATGCGGTGACGTCGTAGCCGCGCCGCGCGAGCTCGCGAGCGTCGTTGCCGAGTCCGCACCCTACGACGGCGACCCGCGCACCGGTACGGAGCGCGTCACCCGCATCGCGATCAAGCCACGACACGAGGAGAGGATTCGGGCGGCCGTCCTCCCAGCGCACTCGAGAGGGATCGCCTTGAGCGTCGCGATAGATCGCCTCAAAGTCGTGCGGGGTCCCCAACCGTGTCTGCCCGACAGCATTTCTCGTCATAGTGCCTCCAGGCGCGTTCGCCAGCGGGCTCCCCTCATGAAATAGCAAGTCCAATCTATCGACGCGATCGCAATATGCGAAGCGCGAACTGGGCTGATTTGTGCTGACGGGGTCACTTCACGACGCGCGACCAAGTGGTGCCCTGTGGGCCATCCTTGATTGCGACACCCATAGCGAGCAAGGCATCGCGAATTCGGTCGCTTTCGGCCCAGTTCTTGCTCTGGCGCGCCTCAAGTCTCGCGGCAAGGAGCGACAGCACCTTGGTTTCGAGACCCTGATCGCCGCTTCCTGCGACCGGCGCGTTGCGATTGAGCACGTCGAGTACGGAATCCATTCGTTCGAGGGCTAATCGCTCTCGGATCGGGCAAGCGGGTTCTGACGCGCCAGCCGCTTCGTTCAGGGAAGCGATGGCGCGGGCCACGTTGAGGTCGTCGCAAAGCGCGTCGGTGAAGTCAGCGAGTCCGCGTTCGAACGGTCCGGCTGCGCACGAGGAATCTGCGCTTGATCTTCCGCGCGACGCATCGTTCATCGCAGCGTGCGCTCGCGACCAACGGTCGATCTGGCGCTGGCTGTCTTGCAAGCCTTGCAGCGTGAAGTTCGAGTTGGTCCGGTAGTGCGTGCGAATGAGTTCCAGTCGAAGCGCTGCCGGAGTGACACCCTTTTCAAACAGATCGCGCGCGGTGTAGAAGTTGCCCTTCGACTTCGACATCTTCTCGCCTTCCACCATGAGATGTCGTGTGTGGAACCATGTCCGCGCGAAACGCGAATGTCCGCTTGCGCAACAGCTCTGCGCAATCTCGCACTCATGGTGCGGGAAGATGTTGTCCTCACCACCCGAATGGAAATCGATCTCGACGCCTAAGAGCGCTGCCGCCATCGCCGAGCATTCGAGATGCCAGCCCGGGTAACCGGCTCCCCATGGGCTGTCCCACTTCATGATGTGCGCCGCGTCAGGCTTCCACAGCATGAAGTCAGCCGGATGACGCTTGCTCGCTTGATTGTCGGCGCTGATGCGCTCACCCGCTCCTTCACGGAGTTGATCGAGCGTGTTCCCGGAGAGCTTGCCGTACGCAGGGAACGATCGAACGTCGAAATAGACCACGCCATCGTTCGCGACGTAGGCATGGTTCTTTGCGATCAGGGTCGACACCAGCGCGATCATCTGGGGCACGAAACGGGTCGGACGAGGCATGATCGCTGGGTTAGTCACCTCTTCGAGTGCGACCTTGAGCCCGAGTGTCCGGGCGTCTTCGAGGAACGCATGCGCGTAGAAATCGGCGATCGCGTACGGATCGTTCGGATCGATGCTCGCACCAACAGGCACCTTTCCGGACTTCTTCGCCTCAGCAAGTCTTCGGCCCGCAACTGCCATGCGGTCCTCGCCGCCACCGCTGGCGTCGTCGTCGTCGGTCATGTGCCCGACGTCGGTGATGTTCATCACATGTCGGACCTCGAAGCCCAGCAATTCGAGCGTTCGGCGGAGAATGTCGGCATTCAGGAACGAACGAAAGTTCCCGATGTGTGCGTAGTCGTACACCGTCGGTCCGCACGAGTAGAACGTGACCTTCTTCCCCGCGGGGTCGATGGGGCGGAACTCCTCGGCGGAGCGGGTCAGCGTGTTCGATAGGCGTAGGGCTGGCATGGCTGAAAGGGCGCGAATCGTAACCGCACTCGATCGAGGCCCGAACCACAAGCGGCCGATGAAGCCCCCTGTTGCACACGATGACGTCCCCAACTACTCCATGACAGCCCGTACCAACATTGATGTTTTGATCCTCGCGAAGAACGAGGAGCGGAACGTACCGTGGGCGCTCGCGAGCGTGAGTGGTTGGGCTGATCGCGTCTTCGTCGTCGACTCCGGCTCTACCGACCGGACGAAGGAGATCGTGGAGTCGTGGGGCGCGACGTTCGTACCGAAGGAATGGCTCGGTTATGCAAAACAGAAGAACTGGGCCCTTGAGACACTCCCGTTTTCGAGCGACTGGATCCTGATCCTTGACGCCGACGAGGCGGTGCTTCCCGAGCTCCGCGACGAGCTGGTCGCACTCGCGGCGAAGCCCCGAGGCACGACTCCAGAAGTCGGTTTCTACGTCAACCGCTACTTCATTTTTCTCAGCAAGCGCATCCGGCACTGCGGCTACTACCCATCGTGGAACTTGCGATTTTTCCAGCGCGGCAAGGCGCGGTACGAAGAGCGCGAGGTCCACGAGCACATGCTCGCGGACGGCCCGACGGGGCGCCTTAGCGGTCATCTTGAGCACAACGACCGAAACGGCCTCGAGCGGTACATGGAGAAGCACAATCGGTACTCGACACTCGAAGCCCGCGAGATCGTGCGGCGGCGAAACCTGTCGAGTGTTGAGAAGTCCGCCGAGCCTGCCATCAACGGGCCAACGGTGTTCCGCCGTTTCGTCAAGAACAACATTTATTCGTGGTTGCCAGCAAAGTGGCTGTTCCGCTTCCTCTTCATGTATGTCGTGCGGCTCGGAGTGCTCGACGGCGTCACCGGGTTTCGTTTTTGCCTGTTCGTCTCGGCATACGAGATGCTCATTGGGCTGAAGATCTTGGAGCTCGATCACGAGGCACGTGAGTTACCGCCTTCACCCCATACGCGAACTGGCCCGCGATCTGGCCGCGCTCCGGATCAGTAAATCCCAGCGGTCAGATTCACCGATAGACGCTGACTCTGCTAGGTTGTATTGCGATGCGAATATTGGTTACCGGAGCGACAGGTTTCATTGGCTCGGTCCTCGTCCGCCGGCTGGCGCGCGATGGCCACGATGTCGTTGGGCTCGACCTGTGGGAGCCAACGCCCGGGCTTCCGTTGAAGCGGTTCGTCCGCGGCGACGTGCGCGACCCGGAAGCAGTGCGCGACGCGATTGCTGGTTGTGAGGCAGTCTTCAATCTCGCAGCAGCGCACCACGATTTCGGGATCGACGAAGCGACCTACTACGCAGTGAACGAGAAGGGTTCGCAAAGAGTGTGCGACGCGATGGACGCAGCTGGCATCACGCGTTGCTGCTTCTATTCGAGCTGCGCGATCTACGGCGACGCGAAACCGCCGCTTCTAGAAGATGCAACGCCAGCACCGACGCATCCATACGGCGCTAGTAAGCTTGCGGGCGAGAAGGTGTTCCGTGCGTGGTGTGCGAGGGGCGGTGGACGTACCGCGCTCGTCATTCGTCCGACGATCACGTTTGGACCGAATAATTTCGCCAACATGTACTCGCTGATCCGCCAAGTGCGCGGCGGCAAGTTTGTCATCGCGGGTGCGGCGTCCAACATCAAAGGACTGTCGTACGTCGAGAACACCGTCGAGGCAACGCTCTGGTTGTGGGAGCGTCATCGGAACGGCTACGAGGCGTACAACTTCATTGAAAAGCCCGATATGACGAGCCGTCAGATCGCCGAAACGATCGCGCGCTCGTTAGGAAAGTCGAAGCCGGGTCCCACGGTTCCGATGTGGCTCGCGCTGCTCGGAGCGAAGCCGTTCGATCTCGTCATCGCGCTGACGGGGAAGAACCTACCGATCTCGAGCATGCGTGTTCGAAAGCTGTTTCGCGATCAGACCAAGTTCGAGGCGGACAAGCTGCTCGCGACGGGTTTCCGCAGTCCGGTGCCGCTTGCCGAAGGCATCGACCGGATGGTCAAGTGGTACTTGGCTGAGGGGAAAGACCAAGCTGCGGTGTGGCGCCAACCACCTGCCGAGGTGCAGAAGTTCCCGCGTTAGCACGAGCCCCAGCTTCCGAGCAGCACGCTGAGATCGCTGCCGTCGACGCCTCCACTGCAATCGACATCGCCGAAGCTCGCACTGCCCCAAGCGCCCAGGAGAATCGACAGATCGGCGCCGTCGACGGTTCCGTCGCCATTCAGGTCGGCTGGGCAATCCGGCAAAGAGAACAGATCCGCGCGACCCGAGTCTGTCGCGCCGGTGTCGGCCCGGTACGCGCCGATCACGATTGTTACTCCGTCCGTCGCGACGACGTTGGCAAAGTTCTCGCTCGCAGTCGGTGTAGCGGCGTCGATTGTCCAAGATGTCGTCCAAGCACCGCCACTCCCGCGCTGCCAGCCCCACGCCCGCCCAGCGTCAACAAAACCGCCCGATTTGTGCTTGAGGCCGCCCACAATTGCGAGACTTCCGCTGAGCGCCGTCGCGACCCCCACTTCGTCACCGGCAGCGCTGTCCGCCGCAACGAGCTTCGCGCTTTGACTCCACACGCCGCCTGCGCGCTCGAAGACGTACGCGCTGCCCTGCATCGCCCCGGCGCCCGCGTCGTCCCACAGCGAGCCGATCAACACGCGGTCGACATCGAGCGCGACGCTCGTTCCAAAGAAGTCACTCGCTGCCCCATCGGCGGCGAGGAGTTGCGTCACGAATGTCCACGTTGCTCCCACCTTTTTCCAAATGATCGTAGACCCTTGATCAAGCTTGCCTGCTACGTCGTCGAAGCTCATGCCAGCGGCGAGGTCGTTGCCTTTGATGGCGACATCGAAGCCGAGCGCATCGTTCGCGGCCGCGCCGGGAGCAACCAACGTCTGCTCAAGCGTCCACAGGCCTGAAGGTTGTCGGCGAAACACTGTGACCGAACCTTGGTTGGTTGTTGGGGCGTCATCGTTGATCGCTCCGACGGCGACTGCATCGCCGTCAGCCGACACGGAATACCCGAAGGCATCATTGTTCGCTCCAGTTGCGAGCGTGAGCTTCGCGACGTTTGTCCATGTGCCCGCCGACAGCTCAAAGACGTACGCGCATCCTTGGTCCACGTGCTGCGACCCGGGTCCCTTTGGGGCAGTGACGATGATGCGAGAGCCAGCGATCGCTACGCCGAAGCCGAACTGGTCGAGCTGCGCGCCGTCGGGTGCGACTAACTTTTGCGTGAACGACCACGAACCGCCGAGTTGTCGCTCATACACCGACGCGGAGCCCCGGAACAACGATCCACCCACGTTGTCGCCATAGGCGCCGACAACCATCAAGTCGCCGAGCACATCTGTGGAAAAGCCGAAGCGCTCATCTTGATTGGGAGCGTCTGGCGCGACGCTCGAATTGAACACGGGCGGGCAGGTTGCAGCGGAGATGAAGAGAAGCGCGCAGCAGGTGCTAGTCATGCGCGGAGTCTAGCACTCCAGCGCTATTCCTAACCACTGCGTAACTTGCTCACCTTCCGATGGCTCGCGTATGACGCTGCGTTCCGGCACTGGTGATATGCGCCGCGACGCGACTGTTCAGCCCACGAGCGCCAGTTGTTGTTCCATATCTTTATCGCAAACGTGCTCGTCACCTCCGCCACCTGCTCGAACGTAATGCCCGGATTTTTTCCCCGGAACCGGGCGGTCTGCTCGGACAGGAACTGCATCGCGATCCGCACACACAGCCAGTGCCGCACCAAGCTCCTGTAGGTGCGCACCTCGAACGCGCCGAGGCCCGCCTCCTGCTTCGCCCGCTCGAACCACTTCCCGACGTGCCAGCGCGCGAAGAGCGCACGCAGGATCTCCTGAGGCTTCGCCTGTTCTGAGGCGTTGCTCGCGACGTACTTCACCTCGCATCGCTTCCATTCCTGCCCCGTGAACGACGGACTGAGCCTGCGGAGATTGTCGACGCGCATGCCGGGCGCCTCACCCAGCAACGGAAGTCTTTCGACACCTCGCCCACGCCGCGCTGGCCGAGCGCGTCGAGGTCGAACCAGAACTTCGGGATGCGTTCGTAATCCTCGTCGAAGACGATCCACGAGAAGCGCACGCCCGCGCCGATCGCGGCCTTCACCTGTTCGATCGCCATCGCCCACTTCGTCTTGTGGTGCAGCGAGTCGGGGATTCCCGCCTCGCGGCACCGCTCGCGATTCGAGTCCCAGCTCTGGAGGAGAAAGAGGTCGCGTCGATGACGGCGATGCCGCCGTCGCGAGGTCCAGCGCGATCCGCGACGCGCTGGGTCAGCATGCGGTCGAGGCGCTCGTGGTCCCACTCGAAGAAGGAGAGGAACTCCTGCATCATCCGCACCGGCACCTTCGCGGCATGTCGACCACATGTCAATCGTCCAACGACGAGGTCTTAAAACAGAACCTAGTATCCGCGCCGCGACGTTTACTCCGAACCTTCTTTCCCGGCGAGGTCGAGGACACTCGCGTACGCACGCGCCGACGTTTGCAGTGTGTAGCGACGCTCCATGAGCGCCCGGGCATTTCTACCCAGTTCGTCGCACAGCGCGGGGTCGTTCATCATCGTGCGGATCGCCCTGACGAGTGCATCGACATCACCGGGACGAGACCAGAGTCCGGTTCGCTCCGCTTCGACGACCTCGCGGAGTTCGCTTCCCTCTTCGCTGATCGCGAGAATCGGCTTGCCGACCGCGAGCGACGAGTAGAGCTTCGAAGGAAACGAGATTCCTTCGATGCCTTTCGCAATAGTGACGAGGGATGCGTCGCAGGCGTTCAAGGAGTCGTTCAGCGTTTCGAACGGCTGGTACGGAAACATCAGGACGTTCTTCAGCCCGCGCTTTGCAACGATGTCGACGATGTGTTGCTTCCGACCGCCCGCGCCGATGAACACGAGGCGAAAGTTGTCGCCTTGTAATTTCGCGGCGGCGTCGAGGAGCGTGTCAAACTCGTAGTAAAGACCGAGGTTCCCCGAGTAGAGGATCGTGAACGGTTCAAGAAGGCCGTGCTGTTTGGCAAACGCAGCGTCCCGCTTTGCGATCGGCTTCAGCGCCGATGGATCAGCCCAGTTCGGTATCACGTGTACTCGCGCTGGGTCCAGACCGTAGTCTTTGCAGACGAGATCCTTCGCTTTTTGACATAAGACAATAGTGTGCAGCGCGCGACGGTACATCACGCGATTGAGCCAGTGCCACACGCGATCGATCACCCCGTTTGGAGTGATCTTGCCGACCCACTCCGCCATGTGCGGATACGAGTCATGCAGAAGCACGACGTACGGGTGCCGTCGCAGCAGTGAAACCAACCCACCGATGACGCCGAGGTACGGCGGGTTGCTGGTGTACAGGTAAATATGCCCTTTGCGGCGTGCAAAGAGCTGTCGGGCGGCCAACGGAACGAGGAAGGTGAGCGAGTTCAGGAGCCGACCAGCGAGACGGTCCTTGCTGTAGCGCGTGGTGCGCATGCGCTGCACCTCAACGCCGTTCGTGAGTTCGCGCGCTGGACACGGCAACCACGAATCGGGCGGGCCGTAGCTCGGGAAGCACGTTGTCACGCGCACGGGTTTTCCCAGCCGGGCGAATTCCTCTGCGAGCTCGTGCAACAAGTGACCCGTTGAAGCGACATCCGGAACGTAGTACTGGTTCAAGATGACGATGCGCACAGCGTCACTCGGCACCAACGCCGCTGGCGCAAGTGGAGTAGGTGCAGGAGCTGTCGTCTTGACGGAACTCATCGTGGGCTACTTCACCAAAGCTCGCGGTCGCTTACAACGCCTTCGGTGCCGGGGGGTGCGCCCGGAACCAGTCGATCGTTCGGCGCAGCCCCTCTTCAAAGCCGACTTTTGCTTTCCATCCGAGCACCTTCTCAGCTCGCGAGGTGTTAAGACAACGGCGCGGCTGACCGTCGGGCTTCGTCGCATCCCAGCGGATCTCGCCAGAAAATCCCGTGAGTCGCGCAATGAGCTCGACCAGATCCTTGATCGTGATCTCCATGTTAGTACCGAGATTGATCGGTATCGGGTCTTCCATGACCTCGGCGGCGCGGACGACACCTTCCCCGGCATCTTCGACGAAAAGGAATTCGCGGCTCGCCGCGCCAGTTCCCCAGCAGGTGATGTGATCGCGGTGCGAGTCGATTGCTTCGACACACTTTCGGATGAGTGCCGGGATGACGTGCGACGTGTGGAGATCGAAGTTGTCCCACGGTCCGTAGAGGTTGACCGGCAAGAGGAACGCGCTCGCGAGGCCATACTGGCGCTTGTACCCGTCGAGCATGACCATCGCGCTCTTCTTCGCGATGCCGTAGGGCGCATTCGTCTCCTCGGGGTACCCGTTCCAGAGGTCCTCCTCGCGGAACGGCACCGGCGTGAATTTTGGGTACGCGCAGATCGTCCCAACCTGTACGAACTTGCGCAGTCGGTTGATTCGCGCGTGCTCGATGAGGTGGAGCGACATCGCCATGTTTGCGAAAAAGTAGCGCCCCGGGTTGTCCATATTGGCGCCGATGCCACCGACCTCGGCGGCGAGGTGGAGGACGACGTCTGGCTTGGTGTCCGCGTAGAGGCGCGCGACGTCGGTCTCAGTTGTGAGATCGAAGTCGCGGCGTCGCGGAATCACCACGTCGGTCGCACTGCGGCGCCGCAGTGATTCGCACACGGCACGGCCGAGGAAACCGGCGCCCCCGGTGACGACGATGCGTTGGTCCTTCAGGTTCATCGGGCTCAAGA
>JAWXCC010000285.1:0-38598 GCA_034440475.1 Phycisphaerae bacterium
ACACCGGCGCCGCCGAACGAAAGCGAGCAAGGGCCGGACGGCGCAAGCGCAAGGACAACACCGGCGCCGCCGAACGAAAGCGAGCAAGGGCCGGACGGCCCTGCGCAGCGGGAAAACTACCCCACTCCGCGCGCCGCAAGCCAGCGCTCGCAATCGAGCGCTGCTTGGCAACCCATGCCAGCGGCTGTCACCGCCTGGCGGTAGGTGCTGTCGGAGACATCGCCCGCCGCAAACACGCCTTCGATGTTCGTGTACGAGTTGCGTTGACGAAGTTTCACGTAGCCCGCCTCGTCGAACTCGAGACCAGCGCCCTTGAGGAACTTCGTAGCTGGCGAGTGGCCGATCGCGATGAAGAGGCCCTTCACATCGAGCCGCGAACGCTCTTTCGTGACCGTGTCTTCGAGCATGACCGCTTCAATCTTCTCGCTGCCGATCACGTCGACGACGGCCTTGTTCCACAGCACCTTGGCGTTGGGTGCGTTCAGAATCCGATCCTGCATCAATTTGCTGGCGCGGAACGAATCGCGCCGGTGAATGACATAGACCGTGCTCGCAAACTTGGTCAGGTAGCTCGCTTCTTCCATCGCCGTATCGCCGCCGCCGACGACGGCGACGGGCTGCTTGCGGAACGCAGGCAACGCGCCGTCGCACACCGCACAGGCGCTGACGCCGCCGCCAATCTGTGCGAGTCGTAATTCATTCGGTAACCCAATCCAGTTCGCCGTCGCACCAGTGGCGATGATGACTGAGTGCGCCCTGATCACACTGCCATCGGCGGTCGTGAGCGCAAACGGGTGCGACGAGAAGTCGCACGCCAGAACGTCATCGTTCATGATGCGCGTACCGAAGCGCTCAGCCTGCTTCTGGAACTTGTCCATCATCTCCGGCCCAGTGACGCCGTCCGGGAAGCCGGGATAGTTCTCCACCTCGGTCGTGAGCATGAGTTGCCCACCTGGCAGGACCGGTGCCGGATTCGTCGCCGGAATACCGACAACGCAGAGCGGTTCAAGGTTGGCCCGCGCCGCGTAGATCGCAGCGGTCCAACCCGCCGGACCGCTACCGATGATCACAATCTTTTCAACGCTACCGGCTGACATGGTCATTCGCTCGCCCCGCCGCTGCGCGCCAGTTCACGGAGCGCCGGCCACAGTATGAGGTCGCCACTTGCGCCAGTCGCATCGTGGGACCTGAACCCGTCGTCACTGAAATCACCGCCCCGCGAATACAGCACCGGGCTGCTAATGAAGAGCCGACCCCACACCGTATCGATCGGCCGCTTGGTGCCGCCGAGGTTCTTGAAGATAAAACGCCCGTACTCCTTGTCGTACGGATCAAAGTCGAACTTCTTCGGGAAGTACCCGGTGTAAAGCTTCTCAAGGTCATCCGGCCAGATACCGAACCCGCGCTTGTACCCGCAGAGCCCAGCAGCGATCGCAGTACCGTCGAGTTCAGCGATGAGCCGACGGCGGAACGCGAACGAATCTTGCAAATCGCGCACGGCGAGAATCACCGCGGCGTAGCGGATCGGGTTCAGGCGAGAGAGGTCCGTCGGCACCGTGAGCATGACGTCAAACTGCCGGGTGCGCCAGCGCCGCCACCAGTCGTCGTACACGTTCTCAAGCTTCGTCAATGACGATTCCAACGAACCATGCAGCGCCGCGAGTTGACTCCAGCGCTTGACAGCGCCGAAGCGTTCCAGCGGAGCCTTGTCCGACTGCATGCCAGCAAACACCTGTGCAAACATCGTCGGAGACGCTTGGGAACTGTCATCAAAGCACTGACGGAGCACTGCCTCGGCGACTACACGATCGCCCTCAGGAAGTTCAATGCGCCTGAGCCGCTCTCCGTCGGCCGGACGAAGATAGGGGTAGTCCTTTGTTCCGAGGCGCTGAAACGTCTCGTCGGGAATCTTCTCAAGGTACGCCTGGAAGAAGTCGCGATGGATCGCGAGCGCATCGCCAAGCGTTCGCATGGCGAAATTCTTCTCTTCGACGAGTTGCTGATCACACAACTGGCGAAGGAGACGCAGGTGCGCGAGGCCGACCTTGAAGGCGTCGTCAAACTTGCCAGCCGCTCCCAAGCGCCACATGTCGGCGGCCGCGTACGCGTTGATGGCGCGGATCGCCGCGAGATAGCCGCAGTCAACACGGTTGGTCGACGGATCAATCGTGATTCGCACGAACAACCCGCGCGACTTGAAGTTCGAGTCGACCTTGTCGTCACCATAGGGCATGCCGAACGCGAGTTTGGACTGCTGTTCGACGAGCTCTTTCCCCATCGCCGCGTTCTTCTCAGCCCACGCGGACCAGTCCGACCACTTGTCCATCCCCGGCCAAATCGTGCCGGGATCGAACTCCGGCCCGATGTCGACCGGCGGCTTGGTCATGTCGAGGTACGCCGTCAGAATCGGCTTCCAGGTCTTGTTCGACTCTTGGACTCGTTGCCAAGGCTCATTGAGCTTGTCGATCACCTGCTGCGCTTGCGCGGCTGCGGATCCGCACATCGCGCACGGAACGGACACCGCGAGCGCGAGTGCGGCGAGGAAAAAAGACGACCGGCGAAGGCGGCGGTAAGTCATGCGGGCATCATGCCGTATCAAGGGTAAGAAAGACGTGAGACGAGACGTGAAACAAGCAGTGAATGCCGCAGCGAAACACGCGGCGAATAGAACGATCGCACTGTAGCAGTAGACGCTCGGTCGCGTCCGCATGCTCGTCGCCAAAGAGTACCGCCGTCCGGCCGCTACACTCCGCCCCCCAACGACCTCCGAGAGAATTCCACATGATCGTCGGCGTTCCCAGCGAAGTGAAGGCGGACGAGTTCCGCGTCGGCATGCGTCCAGTCGGCGCGGAGATGATGACGCGCGATGGGCACACACTCCTCGTGCAATCGGGCGCGGGAACTGGTAGCGGATTCACTGACGCCCAGTACCGAGACGCCGGCGCGCAGGTCGTCGAGAGCGCGGCCGAAGTGTGGCAACGCGCCGATCTCATCGTCAAGGTCAAGGAGCCGCAAGGCCAAGAGATTCCCTTAATCCGCGAAGGTCAATTCGTCTTCACCTTTTTCCATTTCGCGGCCGACAAGGCGCTCACGGTGGGTTGCCTCGAGCGGAAGTGCGTGTCTATCGCTTACGAGACACTGACGGACGATCGCGGCGGCCTGCCTCTCCTGACACCGATGAGTGAAGTGGCTGGCAAGCTCTCGGTGCAGGAAGGCGCCAAATACCTTGAGCGACCATGGGGCGGCAAGGGTGTACTCCTCGGTGGAGTACCAGGCGTTCCGCCTGGCCGCGTGCTCATCCTGGGTGGTGGCGTCGTCGGAACCTGCGCCGCGCAGGTCGCGGGTGGCATGGGCGCCGACGTTGTGATCATGGATATCTCCATCGATCGCCTTCGTCGACTCGCCGAAATCATGCCAGCCAACGTCCGCTGCGTGTTCAGCGATCCGTACTCTATTCGTGAGCGGCTTCAGTGGGCCGATCTCATTGTGGGCGCAGTGCTCGTGCCCGGCGCGAAGGCGCCGTGGCTCATTCGGCGCGACGACCTCAAACACATTCAGCCGGGATCTGTCATCGTCGACGTAGCGATTGACCAGGGCGGCTGCGTGGAAACGAGCCGCGTCACGACGCACCGCAATCCGGTGTACGACGTTGACGGCATCGTGCACTATTGCGTCGGGAACATGCCCGGCGCGGTTGCTCGCACTTCGACCCTCGCGCTCACGAACGTCACGCTTCCGTGGGTGATGAAGATCGCGAAGCACGGGCCCGACCGACTTGCCAAGATGGACCATCACTTCGCGAACGCGATGAACACGAATCGCGGCGCGTTGACAAACCAAGCCGTCGCCCACGCGCACGATCTCGAGTTCGAACCACTCGCGGTCTGATGCAACGAGACCAGTCGCGTCCCCTTCCCGGTCTCCTCTGGATCGTCTCACTCGCTCCCTTTCTCGAAGACCCAACCGTCCATGCCGCACCCTCGCGCGACTCCCGACCGCTGCAACGTCCTCCTCATTGGAACCGGCGGACGTGAGCACGCGCTCGCCTGGAAGATGCGTCAGTCGTCGCGCTTGGGCGACTTGTGGGTCGAACAAGATGCGAATGCCGGGCTCCTCGAGTTCGGGACGCCGTGCCCCGAGCCAATCGATGTCCGCAGCATGTTTCGCACGCAGCGGTGGTGCGACCGAGCGAACATCGATCTCGTCGTGGTCGGCCCTGAGGCACCTCTTGAGAAGGACTTTGCGACGCTGCTCGCCAGCGATACGCGGCTCGTCTTCGGCCCAACGCGCGAAGGCGCGCGGCTTGAATGGGACAAGGCCTACGCGAAGCAACTGATGCGCTCGGTCGCTATTCCCACCGCCGAAGGGCGTATCTTCGACGCGTACGAAATGGCAGAGCATTACGTCCAGTCCCGCGACGCACCGGTCGTCGTCAAGGCTTCGGGTCTCGCTGCGGGGAAGGGCGTTTTCGTCTGCTCGACGCGCGAGGAAGCGCTCGGGGCGATCGACCGGCTCATGAGGAAGCGCGAGTTCGGTGCCGCTGGAGCCCAAGTCGTCGTCGAAGAACGGCTTCAGGGACAGGAACTTTCAATCCTCGCACTCGTCGATGGCCGCACCATCTGCGTCCTGGATCCCTGTCAAGATCACAAGCAAGTAGGCGAGGGCGACGTCGGGCCGAATACTGGCGGCATGGGGGCCTATTGCCCCACGCCGCTGGCCGACGACGCACTGCTCGACCAGATCCAACGACAAATCCTGGTCCCCGCGATCGACGGCCTTCGTCGAGAGGGAGTCACCTTCCGAGGCGTGCTGTACGCCGGGATCATGCTGACTCCGGCTGGCCCCAAAGTTCTCGAGTTCAACACCCGGTTCGGCGATCCAGAGACCCAGCCACTCATGGCGCGGCTTGATGGAGACCTCGTTGAGTTGCTCTACGCGACCGCCGCGGGCACGCTCGACGGTGTCGAGTACGGCTTCGACCCCCGCACTGCCTGCTGTGTTGTCGTCTGCGCTGCGGGCTACCCAGGGCCCGTGACGAAGGACAAGCCGATCTCGGGACTCGATGTCGCGGGAGCCATGCCGGACGTTCGCGTCTTCCACGGAAGCACCGCCCGTAGCGCAAGCGGTGGCGTCGTGACGAGGGGGGGCCGCGTCGTCGGAGTGACAGCTCTAGGTCACGATCTGCTCGACGCCCGCGACAAGGCGAACGCGGCGGCGGCCACCGTCCGCTTCGACGGAGCGTTCTTTCGCCGCGACATCGGACACCGAGTCCTCCGCACGGCAACGGCCTGAGCCGCACCCAGCCGCCGAGCTCCGCCTGAGGATTGCCCGTGCCGACCAGCGCTCCACGTTGCTCGAAGCTCTCTGAATTCTTTCCTTGTTGCCGATAACGGCCGTGGTAGACCCGTGGTAGACTTCGGTCAGGATCCGCGCTTGGAGGGATCCGCAATGCCGCTTCGTCCGAAAGTGCTGGTTCTGATAGCTGGTGCTCAGTCGGTCGGGCTCGTATCGCTCTGACTCTGGGTTTCCTGACTCAGCGTCTGTTAGTTCGTTGCGCGGAGTTGACCGCGAACGGCGACCGTGGTTCTTGGCCGGTCCGTCGCACTGCACTCCGTCCGTTCTCGTCGTCTCGTACCCTCGTTCTCTTCCTCGTCCCGTAGGCGCTCTCCACTTTCTTCGGAGATCTGAAGCATGATGTTCCGTCTGCTCCCCGCGTCGTTTCTCATCGCCACGCTGGCTGGCTCGATTCTCGCTGAGCAGCCCGGTGCCGCCGGTGCGACGCAGTCGAAGGCCGCGGCGCGACAAGCGACGCTTACAAACGGGACCTCCGCGCTGGCTGGCGGCGCTGCGTCGTCCGCGCAATTCCCGAGTCGACTCGAGACCAAGGTGGGCTTGATCGGCGGCTCGTCCGTCGACCTCGATCCTGCGCAGCGCACTGCGCGTCCGCGGTATCCGAAGAAGGCGAGCCCAGAGCTCAAACTTCCGATGAACCGCGCGACCAATGAAGTGAGCGCAACCGGTCGGATCATCCTTAAGATGAACGACGAACTTGGTGCGCGGGCACCGCGACAAGGCCCGATCGATCGCGTCGTGAGTATCGGCGGGCACGATCTGAGCTCGTTTGACGCTGTGCTTGCCCGCTACGGCGGCACCGTCCAGCAGTGGATCACGAACAAGACCGACGTCGAACTTCGAACGATCGAACTTCGCGCGGAAGCCAATAGCAAGCGAGGTCAGCCCGACCTTGCGAGCTACATGGTGGTGAACGTTCCCGCGAACGTGCTCGTTGAAGCTGGACGCGCACTCAATGACCTCGCGATGGTCGAGTTTGTCGAATTCGAACGGCCGCTCGAGAACGTTCAAAATCAGTCGTGCGATCCAATGAACGCCTCGATCTGCAACGCGCCCGGGGCGTTTTGTCCGCCCGAGTTGGTGAACTGCAACCCTGACCCGGGTGGCGACTTTCCGGCGTCGGGCTGTGCCGACGTCATTTGCTGCACCCTCATCGGCGGAATCATCCCCTATTGCGACGATCCCGACATGCCGCAGGGCTGGGATGTGCTGTGCGCGGCGTATGCCAACCTGCTCTGCGAGCAGACGATCTATGACTTTAGCGGAGCGCTTCCACCCGATCAGCGATACGACCCTTGCTTTACCGACGGTACCGGTGCACCGAATCCGGTGTTCGTCGGGATCGCCAGCGGCATCTCCGGCGGCTGCTTCGAAGCCCACGACGGGCGCGGCTGCAACATCGCTGGTTGCTGCTTCGCGATCTGTAGCCTCGATCCAACCTGCTGCACCATCGGATGGGATGCTAGCTGCGTCAATCTCACCCAAACCGCGGCCTTTGAGGCCGCGTGTACCTCCACTCCGGACCCCGGCCCGACGCCGGACTTCAAGTCCTCGGTAGTCGAGAATCCGAACGCCCCCGGCATCGGCGAGCCACCGGTCATCGCGACGAACTGGCAGACCTACCTCGTCCAAGCGCCAGCAGCGGGCGACTTCAGCGTCCCCGTTGATCCCGCAGTGGTGTTCACCCAGAGCGGCTGGCGCGGCGGCGGCTACGACCTCGACGGCGTGCGGGCACTGCAGCAGCAGTTCGCGACACTTTATCAGGGTGGCATCACGCCGAACTTTGACGGCAAGGGCGTAAGGGTCGGCATCATCGAATTCTCCGCGTTCACGAATCACGAGGATTTCACAACCGACGACCGCGGCATGCCACTGGTTCAGACCAACGTGATTCTTGAGCCGGGACAGACGCCGATTCTGATCACGGGCGGCGCCAACGCGCCAGAGCACGGAACCGCAACCCTTGGCATCTGCGTCGCCGTCGACAACGGCTTCGGCGTCACTGGAATCGCACACAAGTCTCAGGGGTACTTCTTCCCGACCCTCTCTGTGGAAGAGGGCTCACGACTTCCGAACGCGATCGCCTCAGCCGCCGCCACGTTTGAGCCTGGCGACGTGCTCAACTTCTCAATCGGCTTCCCGGGCGCTGGCCCGATCATCGTGAGCGACGCTATCGCGGGACTCATCGCATCGTGCACCGACATCGGGATCACCTGCTGCATGTCGGCGGGCAATGACGGCATCCCAATCGATCCCGCGCCATTCGAGACGGGCGCAATCGTGGTTGGTGCCTGTTCACCGGGTGGGAACGTGGCGGTCGCTGGATGCGACGCGTACGGCATCTACCACTATTGCCGATTGGGTTTCTCGAACTTCACCGACCCGGACAACGCGGATGGCTTGGCCACCGTTCACTTGGCGGGCTGGGGAACCTCAGTGTGCACGACTGGCTACGGCAACCTTTTCCGTGGCGAGAACGGCACCAACCCGCTCGATCCTCAGACCAATCACCTCCGCACGTACACCAACACCTTCAACGGAACGAGTTCGGCTGCACCAACGATTGCTGGTCTAGCAGCTGTTATGCAAGGCTGGGCGAAGCAACTCTACGGCTCGCCGATCTCGCCGGTGCAGTTACGTGGCGTGCTGTCGGGGAACGGGATTGGCGACCAGTGTTGGCCGATCGATCCGGTGTTCAAGACACCTGGCCCGGACAGCCCGAACTGCAACCAAGATATCTTCAAGGACATCGGCACGTTCCCCGACGCCCTCGAGTGCGCGTTTGCCGTCATGAACGGCCAGTTCGTCGCGGGCAACGCGACGGAGATCAAGGTCCTTTGGGGCAACGTGGTAGGGACGCAGACCTTCTCGACGTTCCCGATTCGCGCTCTCGATGGGAACTACCTGAAGATCGCAACCAAGTACGCGCCAGCTGGCAACACCGTCGAGCAGTTGTCCTACATGGCGGGCGGACCCACGACTGACGTCATCGCGTTCCTCGAGACCGGCGCTTCCGCTGGTGAAGTCACTGGTGTTGCACTCTCAGTCCAAGGTAAGGCAACGGTCCCAACGGTCCTTCTCGGTGGATTCCTGTGGAACAACGTCGACAGTCGTTGGGACTTCATCGGTGTCGGATTCCTCGCCCCCGGCGGCGGCGGCGGGACCTTCGGAATCAATCCATTCCTGACGCCCAACTACATCGGGCCGGGCGGGGTCGTGCAAGCCCGTGTCTGGACCTGCGGGCTCGGCCTCGTGCCTCCGCACCAAGTCTGGCACGATCTGATTCAGATCACGGTGGTCGGACCCACGCTTCCAGCCCCCTGATCGGCACCACGCTCAACCACTCTTTCTCGGTTCATCCAAAGGCCTCCGTCGTCAGACGGGGGCCTTTTCTTGCGCGCCAAATTCTTCCGCGCCAAACTCTTGGCCAAACGAGCGACGGCGAGCTGCCGTCAGGCCCCACCAGCATAGGCTCGTTCTTGAATTTTCAATATTTTCTGAAAGCTTAGTTCGCGTGGGAGCGGCCCTGTCGTAGAGTGCTTGAGTCATGCCGCGTTCCCCAACCGACTCTACTCCAGCGACAGTAACGCCTCCTGCGGTTGATCTTGAACTCGCCGCGTCACAAGACCGCTTCATTGCCCTCTGGGGTGAGATGGCTTCGCGCTGGGGCGTGCCGAGGACGGTCGCAGAGACGCATGCGCTGCTCTTTGTGCACAGCGAGCCGCTCGACGTCGAGAGCATCATGCAACGACTCCGGATCTCGCGCGGCAATGCATCGATGACGCTGCGAACCCTCGTCGAATGGGGCATCATCAGCCGCCAGATGCAGCGTGGGGAGAGGCGCGAGTTTTTCCGAGCCGAACAAGACGTCTGGCGCCTGTTCGCCACCGTCGCGCGAGCCCGAAAGCGACGCGAGATCGATCCACTCCTTGAGGGACTCGTCGGCTGCCGCGTCGCGTCAACAGGGCGTGGCCGAGAAGGCACCCAACGATCGACGCACAACGATCGGATGGACGAATTGCTGAGCGCGGTCCGCCTGCTTGATGGAGTCAGCGAGCGATTCACCGCCGCCGACGGTCGAGGACTTCGGACGGCCGCAGTCGCGCTGGCGAAGCTCGTCGGTTTCATCGTTCCGGCACAGAAAAGAGCCGAACGGAGCGGCATCCGCGGAGGTGGAACGTGAAGGTCGCACGAAAGGTTGAGAGCGCCGCCAGCGTGCTCGGGGTCCGCGCGACCGTCATGTGGCCGTGCCTCGCCCGTGCTGTGCTTGCCCGGCAACGACCATCCGCCGAGACAAACCTCATCCTGTCGATTGCGGTGTCAGGACCTGAGGATCGACTCAGGGGCACGGTTCGGGCGTACGTGACGTCAGCGGCGGTATCAGCGACCGATCAGACTGACGCGCTCGCAAAAGTCCTTCTTGAGCGAACCGCGAGCGCGTCTTTCCGGCGGTTCGGAGGGGAGTTCGGAGCGTGGCATGCGCTCGACGTGACTATTGACGGCGGACCCTTCGTCGAGATCATGATCAAGCGCTGGAACGCTTCAGCCGACGAAGCTACCCCAGCCTACGTGCGAACGGACCTACCCGTACTCCTCGGGCTCGACGGAGGACGATATGGCTGCCCGACAATCGAGCTCACGGCGGAGCGCCGGTAGTTGATCCATGCGATACGTCCGCGCACGAACCGAAGCGCGACCAATCAGAAATCTCGCACTTTCCCAGTCAGCACTGCGTGTTAGACTCGATTCGTCGCTCGACCACTTGGCCCAAGTAGCGTCATTGGTCCGGTACGACGCGCGTTTCAGGTCAGCTTGCGAAGCCGAGCGCGATCCAGTTCTGGTCGAGAGGTCTCGAGCCAGTGCAGTAGAGCCACTGAGGGGAACAGACGTGAAGCCAGCGAATCCGAGCATGACACACTTTGCCGCGCCTGCACTCGGGCTGGTCGCTCACCGACGCCGGTTGCCGTTGTCGATCGTCGGCCTCGCAGCCTGCCTCATCGCGGCGGCCCCCGTCGCGTTGGCGGATGTCTTCCACCCCTTCACCGAGGAAGGCGTCGCTCGCGGACTGAACTACGTCGTCGAAAGTCCGCAGCAGTACGGGCAGTATGGGTTTGGATCTGGATTCGCCGATCTCGACAACGATGGCGACCCCGACATCATCGTCCTTGGCGCGACAAACACGGTGGTAGGCGTCTTTGAGAACGATGGTACTGGACAATTCACATCGCGCTCGCTGACGTGCGGCATTGGTTCCGTACCGAAACAATCCTCGTTTGCTGCTGGTGACTACGACGGCGATGGCGATCTCGATGTGTTCATCACCACAACTGGAGCAACCTGCAAGCTCTTTCGGAACAACGGAAACTGGACGTTTTCCGACGTGACTCTCGCTGCGGGGATCAACGTGCCCGGTGTCGCCAAAGGTGCCGCGTGGGCAGACATCGACGGGGATGGTGATCTCGATCTACACGTCGCTGTCTACCGCAACGCCTTCGGAGCGCCTTCGAACCTCCCGAGTGCGGTGCTTCGGAACAACGGTAACGGTACGTTCACGAACATCAGTTCATCGATTCCGGGCTTCCTCGACCCGGCTTATTCGTTCACCGGAACGTGGGTCGACATCGACCTTGATGGGGATGTCGACCTCTACGTCTCGAACGACCGCGGGCACTTGGGTCCGTTCTTCCAAGGCAACCAGCTCTGGCGAAACGACAATGGAACGTTCGTCGAGATTTCCGCTCCGAGCGGCGCGGGAGTCTCGCTCTTTTCCATGGGGCTCGCATGCGGCGACTTTGATCACAACGGTTACCCCGACTTCTATTGTTCGAACATCGCGAACGTGAACCAGCCGCTTCTCGGGCTGAATCCGCTTCTACTGAACCAAGGAAACGGAACCTTCACTCAGGGGCAGGTGACTTGGGGAGTCGGTGCGTTCACGACCGGCTGGGGAACCGAGTTTTTCGACGCCGACAACGACGGCACGCTCGACCTGTACGTCAACAATCAACTGGTGCCAAACCTGTTCTTCCTCAACGCGGAGCGGCCGCCAGCGACAGAGATGGCCGAGCAGGCGGAGTGCCTCGGATCGACGGGATATTCCTACGCGTCGAGCGCCGCTGACGTTGATCTTGATGGCGACTTGGATCTACTCGTCGGCGACCTTGGCACGACTCCGCTCCTCTACATCAACCATCAGGGCGAGCTGAGCCACTGGGTGAAGCTTCGCCCGGTGGGCGTCGGTAAGAACAGATTTGCGGTCGGCGGATTCGCTCACGTCTGGCTCGACGCTCGCGGAACCCCTCGCTTCCGAGACGTTTTCGCGGGCGGACGAAGCTATCTCGGTGTCGACCTGCTCGAGATGCACGTCGGGCTTGGCGCTCGACTCACGCTCCCGAAAGTGGAGATGCACTGGCCGAAGAGCCCGAGCGGCGTCGTTGTTCGAACCCTGACCAACCTGCCGGCGGATAAGGCGTGGTCGATCTATCCGCCCGCGCGTCTGGGCGACGCGGACGGCGACGGGATCATCACGAGCATCGATCGCGATGTCTTCGACGCCTGCGCGGTGGAAGGTTTCGTTCCCGGCTGTGAGATGATGGACTTCGATGGCGACTCCGATATCGATACTGCCGATGTTCTGAGCTTCGCGCATCGATCGAGCGACTTTAATGCCGACGGCATTGTCGGATCCGCAGATCTGGGAATTCTGCTCGGTACGTGGGGCGCTGCGAGCAGTCTTTGCGACCTTGACGGGAGCGGTATCGTTGGCCCCGCTGATCTTGCAGAGCTTCTGGGCAACTGGGACTAACATCCCGCCGCCCTCCCGACGCCCTCCCACGGCCCATAGATCAGATCGGCGTAACGAAACTCGACGCTACGCGTTCTTTACGCCTCTGGCTCGCCCCGAAGCGGATCGCGCGCGACTGAGCGCCCCATGAGTGGAACGCGCTTCGGTTCACCAGCACGCCGCGGATATAGCTTTGGCGTCGACCGTTGTTTCTCCAGAACAACAATCGTTCCGGTTGCAGTGCGAACGGGCTCGAGTGCGTGCGCGTGGAGCGCGTAGAGCGCCGCCTTCGCGGAGACAATTTCTTCCGCCGCTCGCTCGCCCTTGATGGCGAGCACCACACCTCCGACCCGCGCGAAAGGCACCGTCAATTCAGCAAGCGTCGGAAGGAGGCCCACTGCTCGGCTGGTGACCACGTCGTAGCGCTCGCGATGATGCTCGCGATCGCGTCCTGCATCCTCGGCACGCGCAGCGATGACATCGACATTGGTGAGCCCGAGCGCCGCGACGACCCCTTCGAGGAACTTCACCTTTTTTCCCGTTGCTTCAAGGAGCGTGCACCGGAGTTCGGGAAGCACGATCGCGAGCGGGATACCAGGAAGGCCCGCACCGGATCCGACGTCGAGGAGGCGGAGCGGGCCCTTACCGGCCGCAGACTCGGGCTCCAGCGACGCAATGAGCGGCACAAGCGTGAGGCTGTCGAGAATGTGCCTCATCCACATCGCCGCAGGCTCGATGACCGCGGTCAGGTTGATTTTCGTGTTGGCTTCGCGGAGGAAACCGAGATAGCGGGCGAGGCGCTCGACATCACGCTCCTCGAACTCAATTCCGAGCGCCTCGATCGCCGCCATGAACTCCGAAGTAGGACGCAGTGTGTCCATCTCGGATGGCCCAGATGGATCGAACATCGGCCCCCGCTCTGCGCTGTCAGGCGTATCCAAAGGCATCCTCCCCACGGTACTCTAGTGGGCAGCGAAAGGGTTATAGAGGGAACACGATCATGGCAGAACCAACTTGCACTATCGCAGCCTCGATTGCCTGCGCCGCCTTTTTCGTACATCAAGCCGTCGCGGCGGTCATCCAAGTTCCTGCTGATCAGCCAACGATCGCATCTGCGATTGCTGCGGCCTCGAGCGGCGACGTCATCCAACTTGCCCCGGGAACCTATTCAACGCCATTTGCCTTTGGTGCCAAGGCGGTCACGCTTCGCGGATCGCCGTCCAACCCAGCAACGGTGGTTGTCGCGCCTCAACCGGAGAAACCCGGTGGCTTCTCCGAAGTCACCGCCGTGCTCAACGACCAAGACGCGATTCTCATAGAGGGTCTCACGCTCACTGGACCGGTTCGCTACGCCATCTCGGGAGGCACCGCTTGGCTCAGTCACTGCATCGTGTCTGCGAGTCCGCGAGGTGCGGCGCCGAGCGTGAGCATGCAAGACGGCGTCCTTGAGGTGAGTGACACAGTGGTATTGAACACGGGCGAGGTCGTCCGTCGAGGTGGAGCTTTCGTCGGTGTGTTCGCCGTCAGCGGCGGATCGCTCTCTCTCAACAACGTCGAGGCCTCTGGCGGCTACCGAGCGCTGGTCTCGGCTGCGGACTCCGTCGTGGAGTTCGCTGCATGCGATGCACACGGTATCGCGGCGTATCCGACGCTGGTGGAGGTGACCGGCGGTACCCTAGCGATCACCAACTCGAACTTCGAATCGATCTCGGACGCCATTGCGATCGTCGCGACGAACGCAATCAGTGCAACCATCATCGACACCGATTTCACCTCGGTGAACTCCGACTTCGGTCTTGGTTACGCGCTCGATCTTGCCGCTCTTCATTGCTCGCTGATCGACTGCGAGTTCAGCGACTGCGGCGCTTTCTCAAACACAGCCGCGGTCGCGGTGATCGTTTCGGGTGATTACGAAATCGACGGCTGTTACGTGCACGACAATCGGACGAGCGATACCGGTTCTGGCGGGTTCGACCTCACGGGCACGGGCGTCATGCACGACTCGACGTTCGCTCGCAACGCCACGTTCGGTCTCGGAGGCGCGACGCGCGTCAGTGGTACCGCAACGATCGACAACTGCACCTTTGCCGAGAACGTCGGCGGCGACGGCGCTGGCGCAGTGCTGGCGAGTGGTTCACTGACGTTCGCACGCTGCCTTTTCACAGCGAACGTAGCCGGCGACGGCTTCTACGGTCCGGAGGGCAAAGGCGGCGGTTGCGCCGTCGCGGAAGGTGCGGCCCAGTTCGTCGAATGCGACTTCACGAGCAACTCAGCGCTTCAAGTTGGCGGTGGACTCTTCGTGGCACTCGCCGCGCACGCGACACTCCAGAACAGCACTCTCTGCGACAATCTTCCTGACCAGGTCACGGGAGATTTCTTCGACCTCGGTGGGAACGTGATCTGCGGCACGTGTCCCGCCGATCTCGATGGCAATCAGTCGACCGATGCGGCAGACCTCGCGCTCTTGCTCGGCTTGTGGGGTACCTGCACGGACTGCGCAGCTGACATCAGTGGAGACGGAAGCGTGGGCGCCAATGACCTTGGCCTGCTTCTCGGCGCGTGGGGCGCGTGCAACTAACGAACTAGCACGGCGGTCGCTGGCGTTAGTCATCTCATTCATCGAGATAGCTGCGCTCACCCGGCTTCGCTTTGCGAATTCCGATGCTGATGAGCAATCCGAGGTTCAGCCAACTCGCGACGAGACTCGATCCGCCGTAGCTCACGAACGGGAGCGTAATACCCGTGATCGGCAACAGACCAATGGTCATCCCGGTGTTGATCGTCATCTGCGTGAACGTGATCGCCACGATTCCAATGGCGCTCAAGCGAGCGAATGGATCGCGATGAATCGCAGCGGTGAGCAGACCGCCCAATGCGAAGACGCCGTACGCCCCCCAAGTGACGAGCCCCCCGAAGACGCCCCAGCGGCAGCAGACGACTGCGAAAATCATGTCGTTGTGCTCTTCGGGAAGGCCGTTGAAGACCACGAGCGCGCGGGCGTGTTCTTCGCCGACGCCGAATGCACCGCCCGATCCGACGAGGCGCATCGCTCGCCAGCCTTGGAAACCCTCGCGTTTTTCGTAGCGAGTATCCCCCGCCACCTGTGCGAGAATCGCATCGATACGAGCGCGTTGATAGGGCTTCAGGACGAACCCGTACGCGATTGGGACCATCGCGCCGGCAAGAATGAAACTCGCGATGACGTGACGCTTTTTTGCCCCAGCGGCGACGGCAATCGCCGCCATCGTCGGTAGGAACAGAAGCGCGCTTCCGAGGTCGGGTTCAATGACGATGAGCCCGATCGGCACCAGCGTGACAAGAACGAGTATCGAGAAACCGCGCAGAGTGCGATGAATCTGCGTCGATGAGAGCCACGCAGCCAACGAGAGGATGTAGACCGTCTTTGCTAGTTCGGACGGCTGAAAATCGACCGGGCCAAGCGCGATCCAAGCGCGAGCGCCGTTGCGGGCTCGAACGATGGACTCCGGCACAAACGGCAGCAGGACGAAGAGGAGGAGTACGAGCGTGACGATCACGAGGCCGATCAAACCGCGGCGTATCCACCGGTAGTGCGGCAGCGCCACGAGTGCCGCCGCGGCGATACCGATGACGAGAAAAGCCGCTTGTCGCGCGGCAAGCTCGCTTCTTGTAGTTGAAATCGCGGCGATGCCGAGGAGCGACAGAAACAGTCCTGCGCCGAGCGAGAGCCACGCCGGTGTCCACCAGAGCGTTCGTTTCTTCTGCGGTTCGACCTGGGCGCCATGCAGCGCGGACGGGCTCCAGCGCGTGCGCTGACCAGCGAGACGTTCAGCGGCGGTTGCTTCGACCGTCAATTCTTCGCTCCGGCAAGATAGCCCTCGGCGACGAGCGCTCGCGCAATCTCAGCCGCGATCGGTCCCGCAGTCTTTCCGCCCGAGCCGCCGTATTCAACTAACACCGCAATGGCGTAGCGTGGCACACCGTCCGATTCGTTCCCGACGAGTCCCACGAACCACGCGTGGTCGGTTTGCACCGTCGCGTCGACCTCCCCGTCGCCGTTCTCGTCGAGCTTGAGTGGTGGTGCCTGCGCCGTTCCGCTCTTCGCCCACACTTGCACCCCGGGGATCGCCGTGAGCGGAATCTGAACGCCGCCTTCCAACGTAATGTGATTTCCAGTTCCGTACGTTTCGGTCACCGCATGCCTGAGCCCCTCAAGCGCCTTCTTGACCGCCCCTTGATTGAGCGCGAGGTCGCGCACCGCCGTTCCACGATCTGGTCGATCAAGTACCAGTGACGGACGAACCCACTTTCCGCCGCGCGCCAGCGTCGCATACGCGTTCGCCGCATGCAGAGGCGTCCACGCGACTGGTCCCTGTCCGATGCCGAGGAAGATCGCCGCGGCTTTGTCGCCAGCGGCGCGAAGCGACTTGATCTCGTTCTTGTCGGGAACCGAACCGCCGACCTCGCCTTCGTATCGCACGCCTCCCGATGTGGAGTCGCGCCTGACGAGCAAACCAACGTCGAAGGGAGCGCCCACGCCAAAGCGCTGGTACCACTCGACGACGCCGTCGAGACCAAGCTTCGATGCAACGGTGTAGAAGTAAATGTTGCACGAACGCGCGATCGCTTCCTCGACCAGCAATGTCCCGTGTGTCTGGGTTCGGCCTTCTTCCGGCCGCCAGATCCAGCATCGCGCCGACGTCGTCACGTTGTCGAAGAAATGCCCTTTGCATTCAACCGCGAATTCGAGCGGAATCACGCCGCTCGTGACGGCGCCGGCGAACATCAGCGGCTTCACGATCGACCCCGGGGGATATATCGCCTCGATCGGTTTGTTGTAGTCGGCCGCTTCGATCTTGCGCCTGAGCCCGTGGAGATCGACCGCTTCCGCCAACGTTGGTGTCGACACCATCGCAAGCACGTCGCCGGTCGCGATCTCTAAGAGCACCGCTGCTCCGTTGAGTTCCCATCCAATCGGGAGTGCCCCCCCCTTCGGATCTCCGTCCGCTGTCCACCCTCGCTGCCACTGTTCGATCTTCGCCAAGCCCAGCGCTGGCTCCAGTGCTGCTTGAACTCGGGCTTGCAAGCGGATGTCGAGCGTGCAGCGCACGTCTTCTCCGCGCACTGGCTCGATGCGCGTCGCGCGGCCAGTTTCGAGGTTGCGTTCAATTCTGCCGCGCACCCCGCGGAGTCGATCTTCGAACGCGCGCTCAAGTCCGCGCGCGCCGACGAGATCACGGTCCGCGCGATAGCCGCCGAGATCGATGACGTCGCCGGTCGCTTCGTTCAGGAACGGACGTCGTACCAAGTCCTCGGGATAGACGCTGGTCCGCGTCGAACCTAACACATGATCGGCGACGCCCGCAAGCGTCAGGGTGAGCGGTTTTTCATTCGCGAGCGGCTTAGGCAGCGACGATCGATCGACCGAGATCTCTACGTCGTTCCAAGGTCGTATGCGCCGCGTCGCTGGTACGACGACGACCGTATCGGGAAGCGCGTCGGCGAGCGATTGAAACCGAAAGGCCACGCGGTCGTCGACATCGGCCAAGATCGAGTGTGGCGCTTCTTGTTCGCTGATCGTCTCATCCTCGACGATCGCAGCGCTCGAATCCACGTTCGCAGCCTTTACTTCTTCCGCCTTGCGCTGCCGTTCGCGGTACGCCTCTACGCGCGGCGCGACACGGCGCCGAATCTCGTCGAAACGGCGTTCGAGCTCCGCGCGATCGAACCCTCCTGCTTCACAGAGTTCAGCAAAGAGCTTTTCAGTCTGTTCGTTCCACGACGTAGTGCGCTTCTCGGTCTCGGTAAACCGACCGTCGCGAGAGAGCCGTGCCCACGCGTTGACGCCGACCTCGCGCTTCGCCTGCTGCCGCGCGTGTTCGGACGCCCATCGACCCGCAATCACGCCATACTCAACCTGAACGTCCCAACTGGCGCGATCCATCGCGAGGGTTTCGCCGCGACGATCGAGGATGGAGCCGCGGACGAAGGGCAGAAACATGCGGCGACGGAGAAACGTTTCCGTTTCCTTCGCATGCTCAGCGCCCTCCACGATCGCGAGTCGCACGAGCTGCGCGCCGAGAAGGAGCGACGTGCCAAACACGACCGCGAGGAGGAGCATCGATCGGCGATGGAAGAGTCCGATTGTCGCCATGCGGCCACAGAATACGTCCGTCAGCGCAGCTTGATCGACACAAGTGCCAGCATGCCAAAGATCACCGCGACGATCCAGAACCGCGTGACTACCTGCAACTCACTCAGCCCGCCCATGTGGAAATGGTGGTGGATTGGCGAGCAACGGAAGATCCGCTTTCCGCCGGTGCATTTGAAATAGCTGACTTGCATGATGACGCTTGCCATCTCCATCACGAAAATGCCGCCAATGATGATGAGCAGGATCTCTTGGCGGATCGCCACCGCGAGAAACGCGAGCAACCCGCCGAGCGACAGCGATCCGGTGTCGCCCATGAAGACCGATGCCGGATTGCAGTTGAACCAGAGGAACCCAAGGCACGCGCCAGCCATTGCCCCGGCGACGACCATGAGTTCGTTGGCCCCCGGGATGTACGGGAGCATGAGCCAGCTTGCGGCCCGCTGCTCAGATGCGATGTAGCAGAGCACCATCATGACGAAGCTGGCGATCGTCATCGTGCCCGCGGCAAGCCCGTCCATTCCGTCGGTCAAGTTCACGGCGTTCGACATGCCAGCGATGCAGAGGGTGCCGATCACGACAAACGCTCCGAGCCCGAGGACGAACACCCCCGGGTTCAGTTCGGTAAGTTCCTGAGCGAGGCGCTGGGAGGGCTCGTAAGTGCGCTGGAACGGAAGATTCAGCGCCAACGCGGCCGGATTCTGCGCGTCGCTGCCCGTCTTGAACAGGAAGAATGACACGAGTGCCGCGAGGCCGAGCTGGAAGAGCAGCTTCTCCCAGGCATACAGGCCCTCGCGCGAGCCTGGCCCGCGCCGGGACGCCGTGAGTTTCAACCAATCGTCGATGCTGCCCACTGCAGCGAGCCAAACGATCACGATGGTCGCGAGATGGATGTACCGGCTGTGCACGAAGTCGCAGAGCAGGAACATCGTCGCAAGAATCGCCCCGACGATGATGATCCCACCCATCGTCGGCGTGCCCGACTTGCCCTTCATCATCTCGTTCAATCGGGCGTTATAAAACTCCGGGTTGTCGCCAACCTTCTGTTTTCGGAGCCAGTGGATAACCGGCTTTCCGAAGATGAGCACGAGGCTGAACGCAACCAATACCGCAGAGAACGCGCGGAATTGGACTTGTTTGAAGACTTGGATCACCGTGAGGAGACCGAGGTCGTCGAGCCAATTCTGAAATTGATCGGTCAGGAGGGAGAGCATTGGCGAGGCAGGCGCGCGGCGATCGCGCCCGAAATCCACTGATCGGCTAACAGAGCGCCGTTCCGCCAACCGTCGTACCGCGCCGCGGAGCCGACCCCGATGCCCAAAGCCGAAACTCGGAGCGGACGCAGCATCATCTAGGGACGGGGTTCGCGATCGCCGTCACCAGCCGTTCCATGCGGGCACCCCGGCTGCCTTTGACGAGCGCGACATCGCCAGCCCGCAGGAATGCCACCGCCCGCGCGACCTGCGCGTCGTCGAAGGACGAAAGGACGAGCGCGTCCCCGCGCCAACCGGCTGTCGCGAGCCCCTCGCGGGTGTACTCAGCGAAGCTCCCCACGGCGATTGCCGCATGAATCGGCGTGGTTGTACTGACCTGAGCCGCGACGGTGCCGACCTCGCGGTGGAGGTCCGCCGACGCATCCCCCAGTTCCAGCATGTCGCCTAACACGAGCACCCTCCGCTTGGCGGTCGGACTCAGTTCGGCGAAGGCACGAATCGAAGCTGCCATCGCATCGGGATTCGCGTTGTAGGCGTCGTTATAGAGCGTCACGGTGCCGCCCTGAACAGGCACATCGATGCGCTCAAGCCGCATACCCGACGGCTCGACCGATGCGAGTCCGCGGCGAATCGCCTCATCCGGAAGTCCGAGTTCCCGACCGACCACGATCGCCGCCAGCGCGTTCATCGCGTTGTGTTCGCCGGGAAGGTTCAGGGTGAACTGAGCGGCACCGTCAATTTCGATCTCTTGCGAACCACCGGTCGTCCGCCGACAGGTGAGTCGCAGGTCGGCACTCGGTGAGACCCCGAACCGAATGAGCCGATCGAGCCGGAGGCGTCGCGCTTCGATCGCCGCGGTCATCAACGGCTGATCGCCGTTCACGATGGCAATGCCCCCGCCGCCCGCGCCGGGCAGCGCGTCGAGTAGCGACGTCTTTTCGCGTGCAATCGCCTCGACACTTCCGAGCCCGGCTAGGTGGGCTCGTCCCACCATCGTGATGATCGCAAGATTCGGTCGCGCGATCGACGCGAGCGAGTGAATCTCGCCGGGGTGATTCATGCCAATCTCGACCACGAGATATTCGTCGTCGCGCCGCGCTGCCAAAAGCGTCAGCGGAACGCCGATGTCGTTGTTGAACGACTTCGGACTGGCCGAACCTTTCCACACCGCGCCGAGAACGCCATCCACCAATCGCCGCGTTGTCGTCTTGCCCGCTGAACCGGTGATCGCAACGACGCGGACCCGTGTGAGCTGCTCACGCCACGCGGACGCCAGTTGCCCGAGCGCTCGGCGGGCATCGGGTACGTAGAGCACGCCGGCCGAAGCTGGGACGTGCGGAACATCGCGGTCGACCATGACGATCGCCGCGCCCTGTCGCGCCGCTTCTCCTGCGAAATCATTGCCGTCGAAGCGCTCACCGCGAATCGCGACGAACAGCTTGCCGAGAATCTCGCCGCGCGAGTCGATCGTCACGCCGTCGGGGACGACGTCGTCACTCGGGCTGCGTAGCCACGAACCTGCGACGGCCGCGCGAATCGCGCTGGCAGCGAGAAACGCGCTCACGCGCCGCTCCTAGGTCGAGTGTGCAGTGCTAATGCGTCGCGCGCCGCGATGCGATCGTCGAACGCTCGCTTCTCGGTACCAATGATTTGATAGTCCTCATGCCCTTTGCCAGCGATCAACACCACGTCGCCACGGGCAGCTTGTCCCACGGCCCAGGCGATCGCGGCAGCGCGATCGGATTCGACATGCACCCGCGATCGCGCGTCATCGGGCACTCCCATCATGATGTCGGCGATGATGGCGTGCGGATCTTCCGTTCGCGGGTTGTCGCTCGTGACGATGATTTGATCGGCGTGGCGGCACGCGACCGCAGCCATGCGCGGTCGCTTCGTCTTGTCGCGATCTCCGCCGCATCCGAAGACCACGCGAAGCGCGCCGCCCGGCGGCAAGACTGGACGGAGCGCGGTGAGGACGTTCAACAGCGCGTTGTCGGTGTGCGCGTAGTCGACGAGGACCGAAAAACCTGCGTCCGCCGCGACCGGCTGCAGCCGACCGGGCGGTGCCTCGCAGTTCGAGAGTCCGGCGACAAGGTCGTCCGCCGAGACCCCTTGCGTCCACGCGGCTGACGCGGCTTGGAGCGCGTTCATCGCATTGTGCGAACCGACGAGCGGAAGCCGCACCTCGATCGCTCCCCAAGGACCACGAAGGCGAACGCGCATCGCGTCGAGCCCGACGTCGAGAATCGACGCATGACAGTCGGCTTTTGCGTCGGTCACCGAACAAACGAGTGTCTGCGCCGCGCCGCTCGTAATCCGCCGCCCCCATGCGTCGTCGCCGTTGACGATCGCGAACGCGTCGCTCGTGAGACTTCGGAAGAGGAGCGCCTTCGCGTCGGCGTAGTTCTCCATGGTGCCATGGAAGTCGAGATGATCGCCGGTTAGATTCGTGAAGATGCCGCATCTGAAGCGAGTCGCGGCGACCCGTCCCTGCGCCAATGCGTGACTCGACGCTTCCATCGCTGCGTGCGTGCAGCCATTCTCGACCATGCGAGCGAAGAGTTCGGAGAGTTCAAGCGCACCGGGGGTTGTGAGAGACGACGGACTGCGCCGGACTCCGTCGTCGGTCTCGACGGTGCCGATCAATCCGCAGCGCTTCCCAGCGCGACGGAGCAACTGCTGGGTGAGGTAGGCGACCGTCGTCTTGCCGTTCGTGCCCGTCACCCCGATCACGTTGAGGTGGCTTGTCGGTGAACCATGAAAACGTTCACCGACCGCGGCGGCAACGAGCGCTGGTGACGAAGCGATCGCGAGCGCCACGTCGGCGCGGCGCGAGGCTGGGATCTCGGTCGAGGCGTCGCCTATTACAGCGACGGCGCCCTTGGCGACAGCGTCTGCCACAAACGCGCGGCCATCGCTTGAGGTACCGACCCGAGCGATAAAGAGACACCCCGGTTTGGCACGCCGACTGTCATCCGTCACGCTCCAGATGTGGGGGTCAGGCGAGTTCGGAGCGAGCGTCGCAGGCAGCGATTCGAGCAGTAGGCGCAGTCGCATGAGAGACCCAAGCGAGAGAAGTTCAGGAGTCGGACGACTCGAGAGAGAGCGGGTCGGGCGCGTCGCCGCGCGACCACGCGCGAATTCTCGGCAAGAGCACCTCCTTCAGAAGAATCTTGCCGCACGCAGCCGCAGGAATCGCGAGCAACATGCCGTACACGCCTGCGACGCTGCCGCCTGCGAGGATCGCGACGACGATGGTCACGGGATCGAGATCCGTGACCTTGCCAGCGATCACCGGCGTCAAGATGTAACTCTCAATCGACTGCACCAGCATGAAGACAAGCGTCGGCCAAAGGATAATCGCCCACCACGCCATGCGTTCAGAGGGGTGAATCTGAAGTTGATCAAAGAGGAGCAGTCCGACAGCGAGAGGAACGCCGACGCCGCCGAGGTACGGGACCAACGACAGTGCGCCGACGAAGAAGCCCAGCGGCACCGCGTACTTCACTCCGCAGAGGAGCCAACCCAGCGCGAACATCACACCCATGAGAAACGCGATGACGATGCGGCCGCGCACGAAGCCCGACACCGCCCGATCCATCGCCCCGATGAGTTCGAGCGCTCGTGGGCGGCTGCGCTCGGGAATAAGCGTTCGGGTGAACTCGAGAAGTGATGGGAACGACACGCTGAAAAAGTAGAAGTAAAACGGGACGAGGAACGCGATCAGCGAGAGCTGCACCAGACCGAGCAGGAAGCCCGACACATGTTCCGCGCTTGAGCCGATCACCCCGAGGACCTTCCACGGCGCGCCGCTACCGACCCGCGCCGCCGGTGTGGCCCCCTCGACTCCCAGCGCGGCAAGTTCGCCGCGAACTAACTCTCGGATGCGCTGGTCTTCCGCCTCGGTCAGGGCAGCATGGGGCTCATTTCCGTGCTTCGGGTCGTACTTCGGACCGGGTTTCTCGACACCGCTCTCAGTCCCGGACGCCAACTCGGACTTCGCTGGCTGCTCATCCGACGCGGCCGACTCTTTTTCTTTCGGGTACGGGTCTTCTGACGAGGGCCCGGTAGTGAACTGCCCCTCAAGCCACCGGAGCCCCTGACGAAGCTCGTCGCGCGACTGCTCGGGCGCAAACTCGATCACCCGTTCCGCGATCGACGAGAGATCGCTGTTGCGGATGCGATCGACGAGTTTCACCGTCTGGCCAATCGCGATCGGCACCGTAAATGTGACGGCGAAGGTCACGCCGACGCCGCCGGCCAACAGGATGATCAGAACGGCGCCCGGACGAGTGATCCCACGAAAGCGACACAAACGGCGGACGACCGGTTCAAAGAGGTACGCGAGCGTGAGCGCGATCAACAGCGGGACGGTGACGCTCCGCATCCAATACCCGACATACACAAGCCCGAACACCGCGAGGATCACGAGCATGTCGCGAACGCTCTGAACCTCCCAGAGGTGCAAACGCGAGACCGCCGTTGCCGCTGGAACGTCGCTCACACTCGACGCGTCGCGATCGGGTCCGGACTGATTCAAACTCGACTGCGGAGTTGGGTCGCTCGGCACCGCCATTGGGCGAAGCGTACCTGCGCCGGGGCGTGTTAGCTGCGTCCGACCCGCCGCGCGAGCGTCTCGCGTCCGAACGCTTCATCGAAGTCGAACACTGCTCGGAAGTCCTCGAGCGTGTCGTCCGAAGTCTTACTCATGAGGCCGTGCTCGATCATGGCGAACACAATGCGCCCGAAATCGTCAGTCCGCCGAATGTTCCAAGTGCGTAGGACCGTCGGGGCGAGCAGACCGTAGCGGTCGATCGCATAGTCCCGAAGCCCGATGCAGAGCTGCTGGCCACTGACGTGACGCGAAGCCTCGGGCAGTTGCTCGGCGTCGAGGTGCACCTTCGTCACTGTGTGATTGAGCCCTTCGCGCACGAAGAGAAACGCCTCGGGCGGGTACGGGCCAGCGGCGCGGGCAATGGCGCGGATATCGACTTCCTTGGGAGCGTCTGTCATTGGTGTTTGGGGGGCGGATTCTGAGCGGAGCAGATCCTAGTCCCACCTCCTCTGCCTACGGAGTGACGATGCTATCGACTGAGAGGGTCCGAAACCGAGAGTGGGTTTCTCTCAGGAGTCGGCGATCGAGAGAGCCCCGGGCGGGTAGCGGCCCAGACGTGCTCAGATCCCCCCGCAAAGCCAAACGCCCCCGCCTCCGAAACGCCGATGAATAGGCCTCGCAGCGCACCCTTCGGTGGCAGCGTGGCAGTACACTCCGCGTCCGTTTTCCAAGCGAATTTCGCGTCCCGGGGTTTCGTCCGTGGAAGCGATTCGCCTCTCCCCTTTTCAGAATCATCATGCGCTCCACTCGCACTCTCATCTCCGTGTTCGCTCTCGCCTCGCTCAGCGTCTTGGGCGGCTGCATTCCACAGTCGAAGTACGACGACCTCATGACCGCGTATCGCAGCAAGGAGCAGCAGGTTCTGACGCTCCAAGGCGATCTCGACTCGTCACGATCGAACGAAGAGGCATTGCGCGCCCAGCTCGCGCAGGCCGCCGCTGACCTCGACAACGCGAAGCGATTGGTTGGCGCGAGCGGTGGAAACATCGACGAGCTAGAGCGCCGGTATCAAGAGCTGCTCGCCCAAGTCAACAAATTCGATAAGCCGCTGCTGGGCGAACAAGTGACCTCGGCGCTCACGCAACTCGCCGCGCAGTACCCGGACATTTTCGAGTTTGACGCGAAGCATGGCATGATCCGCTTCCGGAGCGACGTGACGTTCGACTCGGGTTCGGCAAAGCTCTCGGCGAAGGCTCAGGAAGTCCTCGGCAAGATGGCACCGATTCTGAATTCGGGTGACGCGTCCAATCTCGAGGTGAAGGTCGTCGGACACACCGACAGTCAGCCAATTCATTCCGCGGGAACCGCGGCTCTCCATCCGACGAACGTGCACCTCTCGGCGCACCGAGCCATTGCCGTACGAGAAGCACTCGTGCGCGACGGCGTGGTCGCGGGCCGTTTCCAAGTCGCCGGGTACGGCGAGTTCCGACCAATCGTGACGAACGGACCCAAGGGCGCGCGAGAGAATCGCCGCGTCGAGATCTTCCTCACCCCAATGACCATGAATCTCGCCGATCTCCCACGGGGCGGCGACTCGGCTCCTGCCGCCCCCGCCCGAACGGCTCGTCCGAACCCGGTGCAACCCCGCGCCAGCGTGCCGGAGGAGCCGACGAAGTAACTGAAACGACCCACGCCGCCTTTCGGAGCTCATCACGAGTTCCGCTGCTGGCGGTACCGCAGATTGGAGAGCGTCGTGGGCTGGCTTGCCAGCCCACGACGCGTTTTTGCGTTGTACGTTTGGCTTCCTCGAACTCGATGTCACGTTCTCGGCCGTTCAGGTCAGGTGCAGGAACGACTCAAAGAGCGCTGCCCTTCCGCGATCCTCTTCCGTCGAGCGGCACCGGGCCGTAGACTCGACGCGAGCCCGGCACCCCGGGATCGTCAGATTGGGAGCGAGACAGCGCCAGCTTGGCGTGCGCCACCCGTTCCCCAGTTGGGGCCAGTTGTGGCCTCACCTTTAGGGGAGGGCGATGCGCAGCACGGCTATCGCCGGACTCTCATGCCTCGCGCCCTCATGCCTCGCGCCTCAGTTTCGTTCCGCACTCGTTCGACCACTGGGTCACCTCAGTTCCGCCTGTAGCTCCACCCTTTCGAGGACTTGTCGATGCCGAATCGTCCCCCCCGTTCCGCCTCTTCCGCATGGGCACCGCTCACCGCGTGCCTCTCGCTGACTGCTGCGGTCGCGATGGCGTCTGCGGCCTTTGGTGCCGGAGAAGTCATCAGCGAGATCCGCACCGGCCAACCCGGTCCCGATCTCTCCGAGTACTTCGAGATCCGCGGCACCCCCGGCACTGTGCTCAGCGACGTCTGGTATGTGATCATCGGCGACGACGACTCGCAACTGCCGCCCGGGCAGAACGGTTTCGTCGAGTACGCCCTGAACCTCACCGGCGTGACAATTCCAGCGAGCGGATACCTCGTTGTCGCAGAGAGCACTTTCGCCCTCGGCACCGCGAACGTCACTACCACGATCAACTTCGAAGACAACTCAAACACGACGCACTTGTTAGTCACTGGTTTTACCGGCGGCTTCGGAACCGACGTCGATACCAACAACGACGGCGCGATCGACGTCACGCCGTGGACGAGCGTGCTCTCAAGCGTCGCCTTGGTCGCTGGCCCGGATCCGGACGGCGTCACCGGCAACTTCGTGTACAGCACCTCGCTGGTTGGCCCCGACGGCTTCAACGTGCCAGCACACGTCTACCGCTGCGAGAATGGCACCGACTACAAAGTCGCGTCAGTCGATCCGACGGTTGGGGACGACTCAGTCGGCGCTGCAAATCCGACCTGCAGCACCAGCACTCAGCCCATCCAGATCAACGAGATCCGCATCGATCAGGGCGGCATCGACAACGACGAGTACTTTGAGATCGCTGGAGCAGCGGGAGCATCGCTGGCTGGCTACACCTACGTCGTGATTGGCGACGGCACCGGCGGCAGCGGCGTGATCGAAGCCGTTGTCGATCTTTCGGCGCTCAGCATTCCAGCCGACGGATATCTCCTCGTGACCGAGCCGACGTTCACGTTGGCTGGTGGTCCTGGCGATTTCGTCACGGCAGCAAGCGGCCTCAACTTCGAGAACAGCGACAACGTCACGCACATGCTGGTGACCGGATTCACTGGCGCGGACGGTCAAGACCTCGACACCAACAACGATGGTGTTCTCGATCTCACACCGTGGACCGAGATCACCGACAGCGTCGCTGTCATCATCGGCACCCCTGGTTCCGGTAGCAACGAGTTCATCTATTCGACAACGGTCGTCGGCCCCAACGGCGGCTTCTCACCGAGTCAGGTTTACCGCTGCTTCCCGAACGGCGACTGGAAGATCGGAACGTTCCTCGTCTCACGCGGCGTCGACACTGCCGGCAGCCAGAACTTTGGCTGCCCGACCTGCGGCGGCCCGGGCTCTTGCTTCGAAGTGCACGCAGCCCCGGGTTGCGACCTCATCGACTGCTGCCCACTCGTGTGCAACGTCGATCCGACCTGCTGCCTCACCGACTGGGACGCGATATGCGTCACGATCGCTGGCGCTCAGTGCAACGCCCCTGGCAGCGCACCGACGCTCACGATCAACGAAATCCGTATCGGGCAAGCTGGCGCTGACAACGACGAGTACGTCGAAATCATCGGAACGCCAGGCGCGTCTCTGGCTGGCGTCGCGTACGTCGTCATCGGCGATGGCCTCGACCTCAACGGCATCGTTGAAAGTGTTTCGCTCCTCTCAGGCACAATTCCCGCCGACGGCTACTTCGTCGTCGCGAAGAGCACGTTCATGCTCGGTGTCCCTGACCTCGTTCGTGAGTCGATCAACTTCGAAGACGGCGACACGGTCACGCACTTCCTCGTCTACAACTTCAACGGCTTCCTCGGGCAAGACCTCGACACTGACAACAACTGCACGCTCGACGTGACGCCGTGGTCCAGCGTGATCGATTCGATCGCGCTCGTTTCCCCGGGCACAGAGTGCAGCTACGCAGCGAACCAAGTCGGACCTGACGGCTCGTTCTCGCCGTCGCACGTCTACAAGTGTTCGCCGACGACGTGGGCTGTCGGCCTGTTTGATTCGCTCGTCAACGACACCCCGGGCGCGGCGAACGCTGCGTGTCCGCCACCCGATCCGTGCGGCGCTCCCGGCGTACAGGACTGCTTCACTGCCGCCCGCACGCCGGGATGTTCTGACGCTGATTGCTGCAACCTTGTGTGCGCTATTGATCCGACCTGCTGCAGCGCGGCGTGGGACGCCGACTGCGCCAGCGCCGCCATCACCAACTGCTTCGTGCCCCGCAATCCGCCCGACGTACGCCTGAGCGAAATGCGCACCGCTCAGACCGGCACCGACAACGACGAGTACTTCGAACTCATCGGCGACGGTGGCCAGACCCTGAGCGGCCTGACCTACGTCGTCATCGGCGACGGCAGCGCGGCGCAGGCCTCGGGTGTCGTCGAGATGGCTGTCTCACTCAACGCTCACTCGATTCCCGCAGACGGCTTCTTCCTTGCGGCGAAGTCGACGTTCACGCTCACGGGCGCGACGCCAGACTTTGTCGTCGGCAGTGGTCTCGTCTTCGAGAATTCAGACAACGTCACCCACATGCTCGTCTGGCAGTTCACCGGCGCGGTTGGCCAAGACCTCGACACGAACGACGACGGTGTCCTCGACGTGACGCCATGGACCTCGGTCGTCGACTCGGTCGCACTCGTTCTCGATGCCGCGGTCCCGCCGACTGGCAGCGAGTATGTGTACAGCTCGACGGTCGTCGGACCGGACGGCACCTTTGCCCCGAGCCACGTGAAGTTCTGCCCGACCACGAACACGTGGACGATCGGCACGTTTTCACCCGCGACGAGTGACGACTCGCCGGGTGTCGCCAACCCTGATTGCACCTATGCCGCTCCGTGCGTCGGCGACATTGATGGCGACGGCACCGTCAACGCGTCCGACCTTGGGACCCTGCTCGGCGCTTGGGGCAATCCGGGTGGATCGGCCGACTTGAGCGGCGACGGCCTTGTCGACGCCTCGGACCTCGGCATTCTGCTTGGTGCGTGGGGCACCTGCCCGTAAGCGACACGCAGTCCGACGATGATGAACCCACGCGGCGGGCCTTCGGGCCCGCCGCTTTCGTGCACTCAGCGCGTCAACCCGAGAATGCTGGGGAACAGGTGCTGTGCTTCTGCCGGATAGACTCCAAGCGATGGACGTTCTTCACCGCGACACGAAGCCTTTCGTTCAGCGCTTTGTCAACACATTCGTCAGCGGACCGTTCGCGCAGGTCGCGTTTTCGGTTGGCAGTGTTGTCGTCGGAATAGTTGCCGGATTCGGTCGCTTCACCACATTCACGCTCACGACTTTTCGTTGGATGGTGACCCGTCCCTCGTGCTGGACGTCGTGGCGTCAGCTCGGCCCGCAACTGTTCCGAGTCGGCGTGGCAAGCGTGCCGGTCGTCGCGATCGTCGGTCTCTTCATCGGCATGATCCTGGCGCTTGAGGGCTACGCACAGTTCGCCGCGATCGGGCAGGAAGATCGCATGGGCGGGCTCATCAACGCCGCGGTAACGAAGCAAATCGGACCGGTGCTCGCGGCCGTCATGCTTGCCGGTCGGGTCGGCGGTGCGCTGGCAGCGGAGCTTGGTTCCATGAAGGTGACGGAGCAGCTCGACGCCATGCGCGTGATGGCGGCCGACCCGATTCGAACGCTCGTCGTTCCGCGCGTCGTCGCGTGCGTCGTCATGACGCCGCTCCTCACGATTTACTCGGACCTGCTCGGCTCGTTCGGTGCGTGGTTTATCTCGGTCAAGGTGAACGGCATCTCTGGCCCGGACTACTGGCACTTCACCGCGCTCTTTGTGACGTGGTGGGAGCCGACGACCGGCATCATCAAGAGCGTGGTTTTTGGGCTCTCGATTGGACTCATCTCGTGCTACAAAGGTTTTCACTGTGGCGCTGGCGCTACGGGCGTCGGCCGGGCTGCGACAGCGAGCTTCGTCGCGAGCTTTCTCGCGATCATCGTTGCGAACCTCGTCTTGGCGCAGTTCCTCGGACAGCTTCAGGCGTGGGTTGATCCGACAAGTCAGATCAATCTTCTCTCGTAGAACCGGCTGCGTTCCGCAAGGTTCCATGAGTCAGCGGAGACAACAGCATGCGGCTTCACCGACGGACGGCGATGACTTTGCTCGCTTCGACACTCGCGACGATCGTGGTCGCGAATCCAGCGATGTCTGGTGAGGCCGCCTTGGAGATGCGATTCCTTCAAGCACCGCCAGCTCAGACTGCGAGCGGACCGAAGCCCCTCCGTCGCCACACGCCGCTGCTCTACGACACGAAGCTTGAGTACATCGTGAGCGGTTTCCCCCGCTCGACCGGGCCCGCGATCACGGTGCAAGATTTCGCGTTTGTGATTCCAGTCATCCTCTCCGGTCCAACCAGTCGAATCGATCCGCGCTCGATGAAGCCACAGCTGTGGTTCGACAGTCGGCAAGACAAGTCTGTTTCACAGCGGGCGCACATTGTTCCCGACAAGCATCTCGGTGCGAACTGGGCGGTCATTCCGATCGGAACATTCTCCGGCTCCGCGATGCGCATCGTTGTTGAGTTCCGCGGACAGAGTTGGTCGACAGTTGTTGATGAGGGACTCATGGCTCGCGTCGCGTGGCCGCGCGAATGGCCGAAAGAAACTGCCGATGCACTGAAGCCGCAGACCGGCATCGAGAGCGAGGCTCCCATCATCAAGGCGCTGGTGACGAAGACGCTGGGGGAGAACGCTCGGATGATGCCCCCATACCACGCCGCGAAGGAGATCATCCGAGCCGCGACCCTTGCCTATCGCGCCGTCAATTCCGACACGCTCGAGAAACGCGGCATGGGACGAATCGTCGGCATGCGCGTCGTCGGCGCCAGGGACACACTTGATGACGCGCGGGGAACCCCGCACGACGTCGTTTGCACGTGCGTCGCAGCGCTGCGAGCAGCAGGCATTCCTGCGCGGCCGGTGATCGGCGTGCGCGAACTTTCTCGCGGCGCAGCTCGGCTCAGCACGAACGACCGGGTCAACTTCGTTTCGTGGGGCGAGTTCTGGCTGCCTGATGCTGGCTGGGTTCCCTTCGATCCAGAGCTCTTGCGCGGCAACGCGGTGAGGCAACTGAAGCCGTTCGACAAGTGGCCGGGCGTCGGCACCATTCCCGAACTCAACCAGCGCATGCCCATCGCCTGGTCTTTTGCCCCGGAAGGCTTGCCACTCCCCCGCTTCCCTGCGCTCTTTAGCTTCCAAGGGTCGCTCAGCTTCGATGCCAACTCGCTTGAGACCTACGTGGGGTTCACGATCATCGCCCGCGGCAAGGGCGTTGAAGATCCGTGAGTGACTTGGCTATGTCTGGAACGACAAGATCCCCGGCACCGCACAGTGCCGAGGATCTGCGTGGTCGGACAGAGACTCAACGCGTTCGGGATAGCCGACGCTAACGATCGACGCGAGCAATCTGTCACTGGAGATTCGTTCGCCTGCGCTCGCGCTACCGTCGTGGAGGCGGGCGCTTCTTCGCTGGCGGCTTTTTGGCGACCGGCGGCTTTTTCGGGGCTGGAGCCTTCTTCGCAATAGGTCGTCCGTTTCCACTCGGCCCCGCTGAGATGGTGACCCGCTTCTCATCGGCTTCGTCACGACGAACGGTGCTCGATGTTGGTGCGTCGGGGAGCGCAGGCGCTGCCGATGGCGCGGACGTCGCGGGTGCCGCTGGTGGTTGCGCCACGTGTGCCACGGGCGCAGTACCCGCCGCTGGCGACAGCGCCGCTGCACTGGTCCCCGCCTTTTGATCCCGCTCTCCGCACGCGACAAACTCACTGGTCTCAGCGCCGAGGACGAGCTTGGACGTCAAGACCACTTGATCGCCATCGCTGAGCCCGAGTTCGTGCCGAACTCCGAACGATTTCTCGACAGTGCCGACGTTGTAGGACGGGTATGGCGCTCCGAAGGCGTTCAGTGTTTCCGCACTTCCCGCGCTCGGCGACCCCATGTCAAACGGGCCGTAGAACAATCGCGCGCTCACGGCGGCGTCAGCCAGCGCGCCGAACACAGACGAACCACCCGGCGTCGAGATCGTCCCACCGTTCGCATTGGTCACGAGTTTCAGTGTGCAGGCGCCGCCCATCTTTGCACCGGACTTGATGAACGGACAGACCGGCACTTCGAATTGAAAGTCGAACGATGCGGAGGCTGTACCTTTGTTCGTGATCGTTGCGGAACCAGCGAGGCTCGCGTTGCCATTGGGATCAAGGTCGCCAAGGTAGTCCCATGATGCCTCCCATTGTCCGTTCGGATCGATTGCTGCACCCGTGAAACGAAGGACGCCCGGAGTCGCTCCGGTCGCGCCGAAACACTGCACCGACGTCAGTGCACCACCGTTCACCCGAATAGTGCACGTGCCGACCTTCGCGACATCGTCAGCCAAGGTTGCGGCATTCGTAGCGACACCAGCGAGCGCCGCGACGAATGCCAGCGCGCGGGACATGCGAGTGATCTCGCTGCCTCGGTTGCAATTCGTCGGCTTCATGGCTTGGTCCCTCACCACACCACCCCCAGAAACTCGCCCGTCACAGCTCGCACCGTCGCGAGCAAAGGGTTCTTCATCGAGAATCCTCGGATACCCGTACCCCAGTTCAAGCGGTGATCTCGAACAATCGTCGCCCAGGCGCGATTGGCGCGGCTCGCGCGGTGGCGCGGCCTAGGTCAACTCTCTGGGTCGCGCTAGGAATCGCGCGAAGTACCCACTCTGAGGTGTTCGCCTCGCTTCGAGTTTTTCACGCGTCGGGACGGTCGAGCCGATCGAACAGTACGGATTGCCTATGAATCGAACCGCACCCCTGTCTACCAAGCACCAACCCTCCCGACTGCCGCAGCCCGAAGTTTCGGCCCCGAATACACCAACCGCGATCGACGTGCTTCGGGCAGCACACTCGCGCGTCACGACGACCTACGGTCCGTGTGCGGCCGCTTCCTCAGCCATCGTCGGCCACGCCGCACGCTGCGAAGTTGAAGCGTCGGATCTCTGCCCGAGCGCTAAGACGTTGCTCCTCATCGAATTGACCTCGTTCACAGGCGTTTCAGCGTTGAGCGCCGGGGAACAGCTGACGTAGTCGGAGCACCGCGTGATCGATCGACTTAGCCCGTCCGTTCTTGTCGCCGCAATTCTTTCAATCGCGTGGGCCGGCGCGTGGGCGTCGGGAGTCAGCGCAACTCAGGCGACGGTACCTGCCCCTCAACCGAAGCTCGCGCAGCCGCCAGCCGCACGTCTTGCGGTCGGTTCTCAGGCCCCGCCGCTCACGATCGCCAAGTGGGTGAAGGGCGAGCCCGTCGCTGGATTCGAACCTGACAAGGTCTATGTTGTCGAGTTCTGGGCAACGTGGTGCGGACCGTGCGTCGCGGGCATTCCCCACCTCAGTGCCCTCCAAGAGACGCACCGCGAGAAAGGCCTCGTCGTCATCGGATGCACCAGCGCCGATCCGCGCAACGCGATTGCGGGTGTTGAAGCGCTCGTTGCCGAGCGTGGCGATGGCATGAACTACCGCGTCGCGTGGGACCAAGGCACCAGCACCTATGCGGCCTACATGATCGCGGCGGCGCAGCGTGGCATCCCAGCGAGCTTCGTGATCGGCAAGTCAGGACTCATCGAATACATCGGCCACCCACAGACCCTCGATCTCGTCGTACCCAAACTGCTGGAAGGCTCGTGGAATCGAGAATCGGGGAGAGCCGAGGTCGCCGAAGCCGAGGCGATGCAGGCTCGCATCGCGGCGTCGGTGAAGTCCGAGCCCAAGGCGGCACTCGAGATGTTCACGCAGTTCGAGGCGCGCTGGCCCGAGTACGCGGCGCAGTTTCTTCTCGCGAAGTTCGAGGCGCAGCAGAAGACCGGTGATGCCGAAAGCGCGAAGACGACGCACGAACGCATGGTGACTCGTGCGGCCGCGCAGCGTGACGTGCCGGCACTGCGGTTGCTCGCCGCGCGATGGCTCGCCCACAAGGATGAGCCGGGCGCCCTCGACAGCGCACTGCGCGTCGCACAGCTCTGCACCGAGCTAGCGAGTCCGCGCGACGCGCTGACGCTTCGGATCGTCGCAAAGGTCTACGAAGCCCGAGGCGAGAAAGACCTCGCAATCGCCACGATGCAGAAGGCGCTTGATGCAGCGGACGCGAGTTCCAAGCAGCGCATCGAGATCGAGCTGGCCCGCCTGAAGGGCGAGACCAAGGACGCCGCCGCGAACCCGCGTTGACGGCCGACTGGATCGCCCGCTCAAAGTCGTAGCGCACGAAAAAGCCCGCGCCTGTCCGGATGAGCGTGACGAGGCGCGGGCCTAAGGATGTGCTAGAGAATAGGCGCGTTGCAGGAGCTGTTAGCCTTCGACCTTCCGAAGAGCGAGAACGCGCGGTTTGTCGCCGGGCTTCTTCACATTGCTCCGATCGAGAATCATGACGTAGCGGCTGTCGTCGGCGATGAGGTCTTGACGCGTGCCGTCCCATACGCCGGTGACTGAATCTTGCTTCACAGCGCGGACGCGGAACCACACCGTGAAGACGTCGCCGCGGGTCGTGATGAGGTTCGAGATACCGCTGAACATCAAGTTTCGCTTCTCGGCGTCGCCGCCGACGCGGTCGGGAACGATGACCGCTGGCGGTGAGGCTTGATACGTGTCGGGCGTCGTTCGCCCCTGTGTCTGATCGACCGAGAAGCGTGGTGCGATGCCGTTCGCGTACGCCACGCCGCTCGCGCCAGGATTCGACTCGCTGCTGCGATAGGGATCCAAGCCAGCAAACTCGATCGAGTAGCTGCGCTCGAAGTTCCACTCATCAACCGCAGGGTCGTCGAGATAGCGCTGAAGCAGCAGAAGCTCGCCGATTGATGCGAAGCCTCGCTCACCGCGTAGTCCGGGCAGCAATCCATTCGGCACCACCGCATTGGCGTTCGGTCCCATGAAGCCCGACGTACCGGGAATGCCGGGCGGAACCGGTGCCGTCGCATCGCCCGCAGCCAAGCCGCGCTCGACGTAGCCGGGGAGGAAGTTCGGATTCGGCACACCCGGGGCGATCATGCCCGAGGTTTGGAGCGTGCTTCGATCTCGATAGCGGAGCAAGCTATCCACGACGCGTGTGAACGGGTTGAGCCCGCCAGCGATGGTTAACTGATCGCCGGTTGAAAACGCGAAGTCGTTGTTGATCAAGCGCGCCATGTTCGGCGCCGAGGCTAACACCTCCGACAAGCCGGTATTGATGTTGGCGAGTCCTGCTGTCAGCTTCTCCCGGAAGTTGGCTGCATTCGAGAAGCGCCGGAATTCCGCCGCGTCTAGTTCAGCTTGGCTGATCTGGCCGTCGGGGGCGGAGCCGTCCAAACCATCGAGTTTCCGCGCGCCGCGGTCATCGCAGACGAGACCGTCAAAGATGCCGACGATTGCTGGCAGCGACGGGACGTACGGCGCGGTTGGAGGAGCGCCGAGCACTGGAGTGGGCCCGTCGGTCGGCGCGCTGCCATCGGTTGTCGAATCGCGGAACGGCGTGACGTGCATGCGATTGACGAAGACGCCGCGGCCCGCTGGCTGTGGAGCGATGTCCTTCTCTTGCAGCATGATTTCCGAGAACGTTCGCTCGGTCGTTGGACTGGTCACACCAGCACCAATGTCGATGACCGGTCCCCAGCAGAAGACGTTCAAGATCTCGCCGATTTGCGTGAAGTCGTCGTCCTTCTGAAGCATTTGCAGCGGCGCTTTCATCGCGGTGTACGCGCTGAGCGCCGACCAGTCAGCGATCTGGAAACCTTTGTCGCCTACAACAACGTTTGCCGGGAAGTTGCCGCTCGCGTCGGGGTATGGGAAGCCTTGGCCGTAGAGGTTCTCCTGCACCACTCCTTGCTCGCGGGTAGCGCAGGGGAAGTTGGTCGGCTTTCCGCGGCGATCGACCCCGAGAATGTTGCGATACGAGTAGTCGATCCAGAGGTTCGCGCTTGTAGGACCGCCGTCGGGATCTTGGTTGAACGCATAGACGTCGCCCTTGAAGGTCTTGTCCTCGCCGCCCACCGAGCCGTCTTGCGTCTCGATCGCGAACTTCGGCACGGTGCCCATCGAGAAGACGTACCGAGGGTTGATCTCGTTGGGCGTAATGACGCCGTCGCCAGCCTGTTGCCCCGTCGTCCACACGTCCCAGCGCCACGCGCGACTCGCGCGCACCCACGAGACGTAAAAGTCGTCCGTGCCGAGGCGAACTCCGTTGATCCAGTTTCGATCGGGCGGATTCGTCGGGTCGAACTCGAACGCCTGAATCGGCGGGAAGCGAGTGTCGTCGATGAAAAGCCGCGTCATCGCGTCGGCAAACTTGAGTTGCGGACCACTGACCTTGTTGTCGAACCGATCGACAACAACGGTAGCGGACTGGCCTGCGCCAGGTCCAAACTGCGGACCAATCACGCGCACCAATTCAACGGACTCAGCAGCCGGGTCGTTGAACGGGTTAGCGGGGTTCGTGGCTGGCGCGTCGATATTGACGCCAGCGAGCCAGTTGCCAGTGGCATCGAAGATTCGCGAGTCGCGCAGATCGGTCGACCCAGGTCCGCCGCCGCCCGGCGCGTAGAGCTCCGAGTCTTCGATGTCGAGGAAGTCGAGCCACGTGCCCTTGAAGTCGAAGCCCGATGGGGGTGCCTCGCCGGTCGCAGACTCCTTGATGGCGTACACGACTGCGGTGGTCGGTCCCCGCTCGGTAGCTGGGCCTAACACTACACCAGCGCCATATTGACCGGTCGCGAAGGAATAGCTCTTGCCAAAGACGCGAAGTCGGAAATCGAACAAGTTGATCGGCGTGTCGTGCGGATTCGCAATCTGCACCGCGAAGACGATGCCCGGCTTCGAACTCGAGTCGACGAAATGCTCGCCGCCGTCCTGGAAGATCATCGGGATCTTGTAGGGGTCGGTCTGGCCCGGCACCGCCGGCGGCAGATTCGTCTGGCTCTTCGGATAGACGAGCGCGACGAAGACCTCCATGATGTATGGCTGCTTCTCTTGACCGATGTAACGAAGATTCGGCTTGACCGGATCAGGCGTGCCGAGCGCCGGATGCAGCGGCGGATCGACCGCGATGAGGTTCGGCGCAGTGCCGAACATCGTTGGGCCGTCGCGCACCTGATCGATGTTCGCGGTCAGCGACGCCGCCATCTGGCGCGTCTTGTCGAACTGCTCGCGCTGATACTGGCCGTTCGTGTTCGTCGCGCTTCCGAGATAGCTCTGATACTGCAATCCACCACCTGAGAGCAGCGGCCACGCTCTGGTGAGCGTGCGCTCAAGCAGGCGATTGAGCTCGACGCGCCACTCGTAACGGCGCAGCTCGATCACCGACTGATTCACCGCGACCGGCGGGTTGTTACCGTTCGGTGCCGGATCGTCCATCGCACGCCGCAGATCAAGCTTCTTCGTCTGCTGCACGTACGCCGGATAGTCGAGCGCCGCTGCTGCGGGGTTCTCGATCGTCGCCGGATTGCCGTCGGTATTTCCCACGCTTCCGTCACCGTTGTAATCAACGCTCGGATCGGCGATCGGACTCGGCCACAACCACGCCGGACGCAGATCGTTCCGCGCACCATTGAACATGGTCATCTTGCGGCGATTGTCGAGCAGCCACTGACGGTTGGTGAGCTTCTGCAAGTACTCGGTGGTCTCGCCACGCTCTGGCGACGAACGCATGAACTGCGTGAACTTGTCGCCTTGGCGATTGACAGCGCGCTCAAAGCGGCTCAGAGTCCACGGATTGTTGCTCGCTTCGTTCGATCGAAGCTCCAACTCATCGCCGACCCCGAACGGGGTTAGACCGAGGCCAGGCTCAAACGGGCGCAGTCCGCTGTTCTTGAAGTAGAGCAGCCGTTCGCGCGCCGAGTACCAGTCGGCTTGTTCATTCGCTGGGTACAGCGGATCGGCGACCAACGTGTTCAGGTTGCCGTTCCCGTACTTCAACTTCATCCCGACCTGCTGCAGGTACGTCAGGCTATCGAGTCCCGCATCGCCGAAGCGATCGCGCGTCCACGACACCGCGACCGGTGCGTAGAGCGTTTCATCGCCCGCGCGCCAGAGTGTCGGGTCGTTGGTGCCTGTCGGCAGTGAGTGAGCCGGATTGTCGAAAAGGCCTACTTGCCGACCGAGGCTGACTGGATCGCCGATGAGCGCGAGATCAGCAGGCGTCGCGCCGGTTGTATTGAACCGGTTGAACCGCGTCGCGACATTCATGTTCAAGAGCGCGGAGTTGTCGACAATGCGCGCGGCAACGAGGTACTTGATCGAACGATCGACCGGCTGCGGCGCGAGGAACCAGAACGAATCCGTGAAGCCAGTCCCGCTGGCGTCTGCGAAGGTCCGCTCGACAGCGTTGCGTTTCGTTCCGGGCTTGAACGCGTCGGACGGATTGGGCGGATCGGTCGGATTCGTCTTCAAGTCAGCGAGCCGGAAGAGATTCGGCATCGAGTTCGACGATGCATACTCAGTC
>JAWXCC010000286.1:0-12848 GCA_034440475.1 Phycisphaerae bacterium
TGAGTGGATCCGCGAGCGAACCGGGCGCGCCGCTCTTGATGCCCGCCTCGCGGTAGGCCACGACGTTCGACGCGTGACAATTGAGACACGCGCCCGGTTGAGGCTTCTGCTTGACTCGCTCCGTGTCGCGTTGATCCTGGAGCATGAACGCGTGGCCACGGCGCTCACGGTAGTCGATGGCGAACGCGTAGCCGTTGAAGATCGTTTTGAGACGTGGATCTGATGAGAGCTTCGAAGCAGCCTTCGTCGCGTGCGGGTCGCCTTCTGCCGTCGCGGCGTCGGCTCCGTCAGGCGGGCGACCTTCACTCCACTTGAAGCGAGCCGCCGCGTTGTCGACCGTCCGGATGTATCCGTCGTACTGGCGCGGGAAGTTCTTCCCCCACTCTGCCGCGTCGATCGTCGACTCCGTGATGTCGGCGATTCGCAGGACGGTGCTTTCAGCTTCCGATTTCCGCTTCGTGATGTTGGCGAACAGCATCATCGCGAGGACCGTTCCGGTCGCAAAGATGATCATGGCAAGGAGAAAAACTACTGACTTCGAAAGTCGCCCGCAGCGGACGGTGGACGTATTTGGTTCAAGCGCCATGAAATGATTCCAACTATCGCGTCGCGCCGTGCGCGACACTCGCGTGACAATGAATGCAATCGACTCCGCCTGATGGGCCGACGTTCTCGCCGATGTCTCGCCGCGCAGCGAGACGGATCTCGTGCGTCATCGCGTCGTGACAACGAACGCAATTTTCTATGACGACATCGCGACTTGCCTTGGTGATCTGGATCGGCTCGTGGAAATCCTGAAATGTGAAGCCCTTTGAATGCCGGTAGCCGTGCTCAGCCTTCACGAGGTACTTCCTGATCACCGAATCATGAGGCACATGACAATCGTTACACGTCGCCCGGGCGTGGTGCGACGAACTTGACCAGCTATTGAACTGGTCGTTCATGATGTGGCAATTCGCGCACGCCTTCGGGTCGTCGGAGAGGTACGCGGTCGCGTTGGCGTAGTCGGCGGTGTATCCCACCGCACCGCCAAACGAACCGACGAGCGCGCCGAGGACGGCCGCGCCGAGCAGCGTCGTCGAGCCTAGTGCAATGCCTGCTCGTCCCATAGACCGTAGCGTATTCGACCTTGGTGCCCCGAGAGCGTGCGCCGCGGGGCACGGTTCGGAACGCTCGTGAATGCTCGGGCTAAGTACATCACCTCATCGAACCCGTAGCCCCGGATCGCCTAGAACAATAAACTTCATTCCTTGAAAAAAGATGCTGGCGGGATACCAATCCGCGGTGGGGTTGATTGCGTCAAGCCGCTCAATCTCCCAGTAGCGCGCGACAGCGTGATTCCAGCACGCCCCGAGGGTTGGCGTGCCCGACGCGATTGCTTCGGTGAGGCCGTCGATGAGCGACACGGCACAGGGCTGTGAGCCCGTCACGCAACCGATCGTCGCGACCGCGCCTCCGTGCTCGCGACGCACGAGTTCCTCGGCGAGCGATGTCGAATTGCTCGCGCCGGTTTGATACACGTTGGGAGGCGGCGGCGGACTTGTGAATCGCTCCCCAGCGTTCGTGCCAATATGCTGAATCCCCGCCACATCGACGTACGGTTGATAGGGTGCCTGCGTCATCACCTCGGACGTTGAGCATCCAGCAGAAACACAGATAGGAAGCGCGTCCGTCTGCTGAACGCCCGTCAAGGTGTTCATCGCTAGGCATCCCTCGTACGCGCCCGGCGAACCGTGGCCGGTGTGAAAAATCCAGCGCGGATGTGTCGCCAGCGCTGTGCGCATGTGCGCCTCGTCAGGTGCCGTGCTGTCGCTTGCATCGTGCAAGAAGACTTCGACGTCGTAGTTCACTGCGAGTCGCGCTGCGAACACGCGCACTCGCTCGCGCACATCCACCCAGCCACCGACGGCGAAGAAGCCCGCTCGCGGCTTGGCGTCGAGCTCCGCTTCGAACGCGATGGTTTTCGCTGCGACCGCTGCGGCCTGTTCAGGCGTCGACACCGGCCAGCGCCCGACGGCGACGTCGGGGCGATAGTCGATCGCGTCGAAGTTGATCGGACCGTCCTTGATCGACTCGCCGTGCACCTCGCCGAAATAGCCAGCGTGAAAGTCGTCTGCGGCGGCGTTCCAGTCGTCGAACGAACCGTCGGCTCGGGCGACATCGGAGTAGTAGAGGTCGCACGGATAGAAAGCCCAGTTGAACGCAGGCTCGGTCGCGCGGTCGAGTGCCATCGAGCGCATCGGCATCACGTCGCAGTCGCCGACGAGGAGGCACGAGCGCGTCCCGCACGACTTCCACCGAGCATAGAGATAGTGCTTCAGCTTCTCCGCGTCGTCGCGGCCTTCACTTACTGCAAGGACCAGTTCAAGCGGCGCGAACGCTGAACCATGTAAGTGCGGCGACGCACTGCGACGATGTTCGAGAAACGGCGCGAGCGCCGCGCGAAAGCGCGCCGGTGCAACAACGAGATGTTCAGCTGGCGGCACGCTTGTGAGCAGTGCGATTACAGCAGTAGTCACGGCCATCGAGGTTCTCCTTGTTCTGCTGCGAGTTCTCGCAGCTCAGGTGCGTACGGACTCAACGCGAACTCCGTTGCGAACTCGCGCTCGAACCCGGCAAGCGACGCCGCGTCGCCGCGCCAATGCGCTTCGAGGAACGCCTTCGCTGCTGACGTGCGACCGGCGAATGTCTGCTGACAGGCGATCCGCACCTTGTTGACCCAAACTGCACACGTAGGTCATCTCATAACCACCGCTGCCGCCGGACGGGCAGGTGACAACGAGGTCGGGGGTTTTGTCTTTCTCGAGGTCGCCACCGAACCCGGGCGACCCGTCGACGGTCGAGCCGCGGATTCCAAGCTCCGCATGGAAGACAGGGAGCGTCAGCGCAACGGACTCGTCGGGTGCGATGACAACGACGCGGTTGCCGAATCCGACCTCTTCGTCGCGCGGCTCTTTGATGCGCACACGATAGCTGGCGGCGCGACCTTCGAACGTCATCCGCCAGGCTGGCACGAAGGTTGGCCGTAGCACGCGCATCGTCGCGCCACCCGCCACCGGCCACAGCGCTCCGAGACAGGCGATGAACGACCAGAAGATCACCATTGCCGCAGTATCGCGCGCGTTTCGACGTCGCGGCTCCGCTTCGGGCACAATCCGCAGGTCATGCGTTGCATCGCTCCTCTCTTCGTGTCCTGCGTGATCGCCTCTGCCGCGCATGCCGTCGGTCCGCTCGACTTCTGGTTCGGGCTCCATGAGTACGTCGTCGATACGTGGCTGACGAAGCTCAAGCCGGGGAATTCGGTGCCGTGGCGCACCAACAGTGGTGAAGTCTTGATGCATGAGTGGCGCGGCGAACACGTTTCGCTGCTCACCGAGCGCAACGACTACGACCCGACGCTCGTGCAGACCCTGCTCAACGCAGCCGACGCATACTGGGTGCGGTGCCGCGAGATCTGCGGCAACTCACCGCCGCCCGACCCCGATCGCGGATTTGCGACCGGTGGAAGACCGATGCTGGTCGAACTGGTTCGGCCTCGCGTGGACCAGCCCGCGCCGGGCGAGCTCGGTAATCAATTCGACGAATCGTCGACCAAGGCGATTGGAATCGTCGGTGTGGCACGGACGAGCGTCACGACCGACGAACTGGAGTCGCTTCTTCGCGCGATCGCGCGGGGCAACTCAGTCGCTCCACTGGGCATGTCGTTGCCGACTGCGATCGGGCGCAACTTTTTCTTCTTCGACAGCGAGCTCGGTTCCATCGCGCCGACCGGGGACATCGCGTCGGCGTATGCTTCGCTCCTCGCGGGCCATGCCAGCGAGTTGTTAGGATGGTTCCCTCCCAACGACGATCGCCCGCTTGATGCGAACCTCGATCGCTACGAACGCGATCCGAAGGCCGTGTTTGATGTCGTGCTTGGCGCAGCAACTCCGCCACCCGAGTTCGACGTTGCATCGCTCTGGACCGCGCTCCTCGTCCGCGTCAGTTACGCGAGCGGCCGGCACGACTTCGTGGAGCGACTCTGGCGTGCGACGTCGGAGTGCCCGACGAGTGCAACCCAAGAAGACGCTGTGACGAATCTCGTCGTCGCGGCCTCAGGTGCGAGCGGATCCGACCTCACCCAGCGCTTCATCTCCTGGCGCTTCCCCGTGACTGACGAGGCAAAGTCGCGTGTCCGCGAGGCGCTCGCCGCCCAGCGGAAAAACACAGCGAAACTGAAGCGCTAACAACGCGTCAGTCCCATGCGCCCAGTAACTGCCCGAGGTCCTCTGGACCAACCGTTCCATCACCGTCGAGATCGGCGGCACCGCGCGATCCCCAAGCACCGAGCAGAATGCCGAGGTCGGCCGCACCAACGACGCCATCGCCGTCGAGGTCTTCCGCACGCATCTCGATGCGCGCGTTGTCGAGGCCTAGGTCCCATTGCTGGAAGATGAAGAAGAATTCCGGATCACCGTAGAAGAAGACGACGCGATCGACATCGGTGATTGCCGAGTTCCAGTTCGGCGTCGGCGACGACGGACCGAACTTGATCGTTTTCCAACCCGGCGGCAGACTGGTTGCGGCGTATGGAACGTCGAAGTCGAAGCTCTTCCAGCCTTGGCCTTTGAGCGGGATGTCCGGGCCCATGAAGTAGACAGCCCAGTCGTCGTTCGCGTTGTTCGGAGTGCCGTTGTCGTTCAGGAGTATCAACGTGCACGGCCGACCGGCCGCGCTGAAGTCGACGTCAATCGTGATGAGATCAACGCCGACTGACGCGACTCGCTTCGCTCGGAAGTCGCCGGTGAAGACCGACGCGCCGCTCGTCCTTGGCTGAGGGGCGTACGTGTCAAGGTTCAGAACCTGCAGGTAGCGCCCGGGATTGCCGCCTGCGGCGGGATAGGTCGGAGGAGGCCCGAACGTCCAGCCGCCGACACTCGATCCCGACTCAAATGTGTCGACGACAACGTCGGCGGACGCCGGAGCGATGAGAACCGTCAAGGCGATAATCGAGATCAAAGAGCTCCGCATCTCTGCACCACCTTTCAGCTGGGTTCTCAACCCGGATCTCTTCGCCAGCCCGTCAACGCTGTACGCGCCACTAACGACACACTCCCCACGCGCCGAGCAGAATTCCAAGATCGCCAGCGCCGACGATTCCGTCGCCGTCAAGATCGGCGGGTCCGGCGGAGCCTCCCCAAGCCCCTAGGAGAATTCCCAGATCTGCGGAACCGACACCGCCATCCGCGTTGAGATCCGCGCCGCACGCGAGCACACCGTTGCAATCGGGATAGAGTGAAACACTCTCCGTGGTCGTTAGTCCGGCGGCGTCGGTCACGATCAGCTTCGCCTCGTACCAGTAGGTTTCGTCGCCACAGCCAAGCGGCGTGATGACCGCCTCCGAAGAGCAATGCGGATCGGACGGTTCCGGATGCTCGTGCGTGTTGTGGTGAAGAATCACCGTCCACGCGCAGGTGAGTTGATCTGCAGCGTGCTCTGCGTCGGCGATGTTCGCTTCGAGCGGGAACACCGTCTTTGCGTCCATCGGATAGAGCTGCCCGTCGAAAACGCTGGTGATCGTCACGATGGGTGGCGAGTTGTTAGCGCTGGCAAGCAGCGTCGCCGACTTGGACGCACCGCCAGCATCGGTCGCAGTGACCTTGACGAGGAATGACTGCGGCGCAGATGACGACGCTGTGAACACATGCTTCACCACCGCGCCGCTGCCCGTGGTGCCGTCGCCGAAATTCCACGCGAAGGTCAACGCGGTTCCTTCTGGATCGCTCGACGCGCTGGCATCAAAGGTGACAGCGAGCGGACTCGGTCCCCAAGGCTGGCTCGAAGTCACAGCGACCTTCGGCAACTGATTTCCGCCCGGCTCATACGCGATGCGAACGAGTTCACCCGGCCAGCGCACGGCCCAGATCGTCTCATCACTCGGATGGGCAACGATCGCGACGACGTTACCGAACGATGGATCGAATACGCCTAACCACACCACAGCACCAGCCTGGTTCAATCGGAACGCGCGAATCCACGCGGACGAGAAGTCCCCAAAGAACGCGCGATCGCTCCACTCCGCTGGCCACGATTCGAAATTCACCCGCGGACCACCGATTGCGCATTGGCCGCCGAAGCCTGTACCAATGACCGGCGCGGTTGGACCACCGATCAGGAGCGCGACTGCGGCACCGCTTGTAAATCCGGGAACGCGAGCTTGACCGTTCGAATGGTGCCAGTCGGCGACCGCGCGCTGATGCTTGAACGTCGGAATTCCAACGGGGATCAGGGGTGGTGCGCCAGCCGTGTACACCGCGAGCGAGTCGACGTTCGGACCACCCGCACCCGTCGTCGAGAGCTTCACCGTGTGCGAGCCGGCGGTCAGCGTCACTGCCTGTTCGCGCATGCGCCATTCGGTCCAAGCGCCCGTCGACGCGAACGACATTGGATTCACCACGGTCGCGCCATCGACCTCAAGTTTCATCGACTTCGCCGTGGTGCCGAGCGCGTAGCGAAATCCGAGCGTCCACGTCGCCGCGTTCGGCACGTTGACCGTCCACTGGATCCAGCCGCCGTTCGGATTCGTGTACTTGACGTACGACGCACCTTGGAATCCGCCGTAGACAGTCTCATTGACTGATCCCGAGTGCGCCGCATTCTCGGCTTGAAGTGCGCCGCACGGATTCAGAAAGATCGCGCTTGGCGACTGGGTGTCTTGCAGAATGAGCGTGCGGAAGCGGAAGTACGGCTCATTGCACGCGCCACCAATCGGATTCGGGGCGTCGAGGTTCGCCACATCGGCTTCCGAGTACTGCGGATGAAACTCAAGACCCTCGAACACCGGCCAACCGAAGTTCTTGCCTGGTCCAACCGCGCGATTCAATTCCTCCAGTTCGACCCAGCCCACGTCACCGATCAGGAGCGTTCCGGGATCGCCGTCGGCCGGGTCGTGGCTGCCCGTCTCTGGTTCGATCGACATGCGAAACGGATTGCGCAGCCCGAGGCACCAGACTCGGCTTCGCGGCTCGCGCGGCGCTGCTGCATCGAAGAACGGATTACTCGCAATTCCGTCGCCCGTGTTCGGATCGATGCGGAGGATCTTGCCACACAAGCAGTCGACAAGTTGCGCCCGATACGCGCCGACGTTCTCCTTGGCCCTGAGGATTCCGTCAGCCAAGCCCTGATCGACGTAGCCGCCACTTACCTGGCCGCCGTAGTCGAGCCCTTCGTAGCTCGCGTTATCGCCAACCGAGGCGAGCAGCGTGCCGTCGTCGCCAAAGACGAGCGTTCCGACGCTGTGCGATTGGTGCACAACGGGAATGCCAGTGAGCTTGTTCTCACCTAACAGAACGGTGCGTGACGCAGGATCGACCGTCGTAAATCCGGTGGCGAGGTCGGCGGTGTAACGCGTGATGCGTCCGATCGTCGCGGCGTAGTACTCGTCTGCGTTCGGGTCGTACTGCGGCGTACCGGCATACAGCAGATGGTGGCGATCGACCACGTACAGCAGGAACAACTGGCCGTTCGAGAGGAAGTTCGGATGCGGCGTAACCGAGAGCAAGCCGAAGTCGCGCCACGCGCCAACTTCCTCGTGAATGTCCAGGAGCGGCGGCTCGATCCGTTCTCCTTCGGACGTCATCATCCAGACGCGACCGCCGCGCTCCCATGCCAACACGCGGCCATCTTCGAGCGGGGCGATGCCCGCGATCTCGTTCCATCCGCGCGACAGCGGGGTGTAGGTAAAGCCAGTCGGAGGCGCGGCTGACGCGAACGATCCGACAATCGCGGTGAGCATCAGGACGACGAGAACGAAAGCACGGTTCATCAGTACAGCATGGCACCGACGCCCGCACCGATCAAGGTGTAGATCCGAAATAGTCGCTCGCTACCAGCAGCACGTGGCGAAAGTGCTTTGGTAGCGAGAACGAGCAACGATGGCTCAGATGCAAGGAGCCGCGACGCAGCTTTATCCGCGAGAGACGGCAAGTCGCGGCGACGCCGCAGATGCGTCATCAGGCTCGTTCGCAGCCCGAATGACTTTCGCCACGGGCTTTTCTAGTCGTAGCCGCGCATGCTCATCGGTGGATCCTCGAACCACGCCGCAAGGTCGCGGTGGCGATCGAGCTGTTCCGGGCGCAGTTCGCCCATACTGGCGCGGAGAGCTCGGGCGTCCGCTTCTTCGCGAGCGAACGTCACCGCCGCGACCGCAGGGTAGGTCCGGGTCAACGCGTCGCGATCGCCGAGATTCGTCGCCGACACTTCGTTTTCTCGGCCCCACAGCAGCAGCTTGGCGGCGGCTGCCGCCCGCGCAACCGAGCGTAGTTCGAGAATCTTCCGAACAGCCTCGCGCTGCCCCGCATCCAGCGCGTCGTCCTCAAGCATCGCCTCAAGCGCCGGGTCGGCGGCGCGGCGATCGTTCAGCACGCCGGGATACGCGGCCTGTATGTACCGCTCCCGGAGCGCGCGGGCGTCAGCATCCGGCATCGTCGCCGCGACGCGCTCGAGTGCGTCGGCGTGGAGTTCGGCGAGGCGGCGCGACGACGCGCGCAGCGGTGCTGCACCGCGCCGGACGACGTCGGCGGAACGCACCATGGCTTCGTCTTCGCGTATGCCCTCGCTCCGCGCGCGGATGCCCATACCCAAGATCACTCTGATCGCCGCCAGCATGTCGTTCCGCTGCGCTTCCGCCGCGGCATTGAGCTCTTCCATGATCGGGCGCAACGCGTCAGCGGCGATCGCGAGCGCATCGCCCAAGAGTTCCGTCTCTGCCAGCACGTCGAAGAATCGAATCGCCGACTCCGGTGCGATCACGAGCATTTCCTGCCCGGGCAACTGATCAAATTGCAGTCGACTCGTGAGTTCCGCCCGTTCCCAGAGCCAGAGTTCGGTCGCTGGCCCGCGAACGAGCGGCGAGGCAATCTCAGCGTCGCTCACGAATTCGAGATCCAGTGCGGCGCGCTGTTGCCGTACCTCGTCGACGAGTCTGAGGAACAGCCCGATCGCACGATCGGCGTTGTCCGCGTCCTGCGCACTGAACGCGGCGCCGACGTCGTTCATCAATTGCTGTCCGCGCTTGCCGACTGCCTCGCGCGCTTCATCCCAGCGCTCGCGCCACGCCACGGCGATATCGCGCACTACATCGCGCGTGACTTGGTCGACGTTCGCCCGTGCGAGCAGTCGGCGAAGATCGCGCTCACTGGGTGCTGGCGGCAAGAGCGCTCGCATCCCACCACCATCGCTGTCGCGCTCCGCACCTGAGTCATCGGCCTGCTCGGGCGGATCTCCGTCGGCGAATCCTCGCGGCTTCTTCGCCAGGAGCGCCGACACCCGACCCGCCCCCACCAACTCGGCGAGCGAGTCCGCGATCTCAATCCGATTCCGGTCATGGAGCTCAAGGAGTTTTCCCCGGAGCGCTTCGGGCACCAGCGGCAAGAATGCCTCGCGAAACCGCGGCGCAGCCGTTGCCCGCTCCCGGTCGATCGCTTCCCGTCGCGCCTTGCGCGCTTGGCCCGCTTCGCGCCCGCCCGGCTCGATGACGCCAGGAACCTTACTCTCGCGACGGATCGCGACGAGCGCGCGGAGTCGTTCGGCGTCCTCGGCGAGAAACTTCTCGCGGAGCGCACTGATCTTCGTTCGCTCGGCGGCGGGCACTGCGTCGGCTCGGCTAGCGACGAGGGCTTCGAACGCAGCGTCGTCGATCGCGCGTCCAGGCTCGTCATCAATCCGCGCGCGGAGCATGCGCCGTTCAAGGCGTTCAGCGTCTTCTTCCGGCAACTTCGGAGCGATCCTTGCGATGGTCGCGTCCGCTTGATCGGCGAACTGAGTCAGCAGTCTTTCCAGCGGGCGACGTGTTTCGGCGTACCGCTCTTGGCGAAGCCGGTTCAGCGCGTTCTCCCGTGCTTCGCCTTCAAGGCTCGGCGCGACGAGATCTTCTGGCTCGCCTTTTCTGACTAACACATCGAGGTACCGCGTCGAAAGATACATCTGGTCGTGCGCAATGCGCTGGGCAAGCTGCGCCGCCTGCGCCGCATGGGAAGCGAGTTCGGGCGCGATCAAGGCCGTGACGTCGTCGTCGAGTTTCAATCGTTCAAGAAGCGTGCTCAAGTCGAGCAAGACTCGGCCGCCGTCCGACACTGAGAGCACGTTGGCGCGATCGAGCGCGCGACGGTCACGTAACGAAGCGATCGTGTCTGCTCGATGAGTGCCAAGCGTCGTCTCGGCGTCGCTCAGAAAATCCGCGTCGAGCGCCGCGACATGCGCGATGATCGAGGCATGCCGACCGACGCGACGGCGGAGTTCCTTCGGGTCCGCGAATGGATCGCTGTTGGTTTGTCTCCCGCTTTCCGCAAGGGTGGCAGCAAAGGGGATCATCTCGCTCGTCCGAATATCCTCGAACGCCGCGAGGTAGCGGTCGTGCACCGATTCGAGCGCCGCTCGCTCCGCGACGCTCAAGGGCGGACCCGCGCGGCGCTCGGCCCGAACCAGGTCGCGCGTCGCGAGCGGCCGCGGAAATCGCCCATAGACGGGGTCAGGACGCCGACATCCGCCGAGGGCCCAGAGCAGCGCGAGGGCCACGGCGATGACTACCGAAATTTGTCGCGCCGGACGCACCGGTGGGGCGGGCATCCCTCCATCATCGGTCGTTAGCAAGCCTGCCGCAACGCGCGGCGCTCGTCGCTTCCGCTATCGTCCACTCCGTCATGACATTCCGGAGACGGCAGCGTTCACTCCAACATCAGGCAGCGCACGACGGCGAACAAGTGCAGTACGCGCCGCCGCTCAACCATCCGCTCGTCCCCAAAGGCGAGCCAGAACTGATCAGCGATCGCACCACGCTTGCTGCATTCGCGGCGCACATTCGCCAAGAACGAACGTTTGCGTTTGACACCGAGCTCATCGGCGAGGTTGCGTACCGCCCGAAGACGTGCCTGATCCAACTCGCTACCAGCAAGCGCGTGGCGCTGGTCGATCCGATCGCTCTCCCCGACGTCTCGGTCGTCTGGGAACTCGTCAGCGACCAGAACCTCGTGACGATCGTCCACGCTGGCGCGAGCGATCTGTCGCCGGTGCGTCGCCATCAGAAGCGCGAGCCGCGCAATCTCATGGACGTGCAGGTCGCGGCGGGATTTCTCGGCATGGCGTTTCCCTCGTCGCTTGCGAAGCTCGTCGAGCGCTTCGCGGGACATGTGCTCACGAAGGGCCACACCTTTACCGACTGGGATGCCCGACCTCTCAGCGCCTCGCAGCTTCATTACGCCGCCGACGACGTGCGGTACTTACCGCTGGTGTGGGACGTCGTTCGCCAAGAACTCGAAGCGCGCGACCGCCTCATGTGGGCGGCGACTGAAACCATCGCACGGCTCGACGATCCACATCTCTTTGACTCGAAAGCGCAGATGCGTCGAGCGAGCCGCGGCTACGACCTGAACAAACCGCAGGAAGCGCTGCTCGAAGCGCTGTGCGTCGCGCGCGACATGATCGCGCAAGCCGAAGACCTTCCGCACCGGACGACGATTCCCGATGGTTCCCTGCTGGAAATCGTCCGAGACCGACCAGAGACCCCCGCTGCACTCGACGCCATCCGAGGCCTGCCGCGCCCCGTCGTCTCACGGCACTCCGACCTTCTTCTCTCGACGCTTCGCGCCAACCAAAGCGAACGTGCTACCTGGTTCGGGGTTCGGCGCCGCCGTGAGGACGAGCCCGAGATCAAGGTGAAGATCACTGCCATGCTCGCCGAGGCCGTGAAGGCTTCCGAGGAATTGCAGGTTGCAGCATCACTGGCGGTGACGCGATCCGACCTCGAACGGTTCCTGCGAAACTCCCTCGCGGCCTCCGAGCACGGGGAGGCACCACCGTCTCTCTTCGAAGCTCGCGATTGGCGACGCGAGGCGTTCGGCGATCGGATTGAGCGAGCTGGCGACGTCGCACCGACGACCTGATTCCGCGCCTCGTCACCGTTGCGGTATTCTTCGAGTCGCTATGAAATGCATGCACGTCATCTCCTCAACGCTCCGGCGTCTCGCCACGCTCGTCTTCGCGACGATCGTGCTCGCAACTCCGCTCACCGCGCTCACTGGCTGCGAGCAATCGATGGTGAGTCGGTCACAGGAATCCGCGGCGGTGCTGCGTGACTTCTCGATCTCGTCGACACCGATCCCCGAGGATCTCCTGTCGGGCGCGAAGGCGGTGGCCGTCATCCGCGCCAGCGAAGGCGGCGTTGTTGTCACCGGCGCCAGCGGCAAGGGAGTGATGGTGCACCGGACCGGCGACAGTTGGTCAGCGCCGATCGCGCTTGATCTCGGAGGCGGATCATTCGGCGCGCAGATTGGTGGCAAGGCGTACGACGTTGTGATGGTCTTCCGCAACGAAGCCGAAGTGGAAAAAGTCATCAAGAACGGCGGCTATTCGATCGCCGACGCGTCAGCGACGGCGGGGCCCGATCAAGGGCAGGCGAAGTCCGACGACAACCCCGTCCGCACGTTCGTTCGCACCGATGGCCTTTTCGTCGGCGCTCGCGTCGGCGGTGTGAAGTTCACCGTGAATGACGAGGTGAACCACGAAACTTACGGCGTGAGCTGGTCGGTCGAAGACATCCTCGCGGGTAAAGTGAAGCGACCGCTGGGGACGAGCAACCTTTATAAGAATTTGCCGCCGGTGAAGTGACGCACTGGCGACGCGTGCAACTCGCGTTCGGGCACGCCGTGGGGGTGGCTGTTTATTTTTGTCTACGCAGGCAGATTCAGCAGCCATTCATCGATCCATGCGAATGCATACTGCGTGCGGTGACCGATTGAGACAACGCAGCCCAAGCATACGTGCGTGAATCGGAACACGGGGGAACACGGGTTCGCGTGAGTGACATCCTAACA
>JAWXCC010000287.1:0-3455 GCA_034440475.1 Phycisphaerae bacterium
TCTCGCGAACGAGGGCCTCGATAACGTGAACTCACCCCCGATGACTGACGACGGAGCTATTCTGCCTAACGAACTGGTCCAACTCGCCGGTGGAACAGTGAAGGTGCAAAGTCGCGTCTCGTGGCCCGGGGGCCACGACACTGAATCGCTGGGCTTCCCAATCGCCGACGCAGTCTCGATGGGCGGCGGCGGGGCCGGAAGTACCGATGCGGGATTCGAAGTTGGTGTCAAAGGATTCTTCTCGCTCGTCTTCACGCAGGGCGAAACTCCGACGCTGACGCTGAGCGCGTTCGGATCGCTCATGAACAACTGCGGCTCCGCCGGCTGTTGGGGTTCGACCAGAATCAGCGCGATGAATTCAGATGCGATCGAGTTCTCGATCGCCGATGAGCGCGTGCTCGAGATCACTTCGGAAGCCTTCGGGCAGACCGCGTGGTCGCTCGACTCTGCAGACGGGAAGATCGCGACGACGCCCGGTTTCGCAACGCATCTCATGCCGGGCACCTACCGATTTGCATTCGAAGTGAACGCCATGCGAGACGATGCGTCGCTCGACCTCACGATGACTCTGCGAATCCCGATGGCGGGTGACTTCGACGGTGACGGAGTCGTCGGCAGTCGCGATCTCGCGGCGCTCCTCGCTGAATGGGGACCACACGCATGCGGCGTTAGCTCGGACCTCACGCACGACTGCCAAGTGGATGAGTCCGACATCTTCGAACTCTTCCACATCTGGACGTCCGCCGACGACCAGTGAGAAGGCTCACTCTGATCGGACATCCGGAACTCGAATGCGCCCGCGGCACGCGACGGTCGAACCTCCGACCGTCGCTGCGGAACCCGGGGGTGCCAGATCCTTGGGGATGACTCCTCGAGGATCTGATTCCAGGCTTGCCGTCGCCATCGCCGAACCCCGTGCGGCGAGAGCGATCGGTGCCACGGAGTGGGGGGAACTTGGCGGACCGAGTCCACACACTCGGTCCGCTTTTTCGTTGGTGGCGACGAAGCGTTTTGCGGATCGCGCTCCGCAGATCGCGAATCGAACAAAGCGCTGCATCTTGCGAGCACGCGTGTCAACGGTCGCGCCGCGCTCCGCAATCGGGAACCAGAGGACTTGTTCTGAATTTCCGATCGCGCCGCAGCAGTCAGCAGGCGATTGCGTAGCCACCTGCACGCGCGGAGGTGCGGGATGCTGAGCGATTTGGTGAAGTCCATCGGGCTGGCAGATGGGGGCTGGGGGATGGGGGCTGGCTGCCGCGCGCCGCGATGGGCATTCCCGTTGCGGGAAACGATGGTTGCTCCGACGCGGTACTCGGCACGCTCGTGACATCGTGGTCGGGAAGCGACATCTTGCGACCCGCGTTCGCGCCGTCGGGTACGAGCTGCGCCTGCGGAAGCGCTGGCATGTTTGCATCGCCCGGTGCGCCTTGGGATGTTGAAGGTGCGCTCGCCGCGCTTGGCTTCGCATCGGTCGCAAGCTTCGCCGAGTGGGTTCAGAGCGCGGAAGAAACCAACGTCGAAGCGATCGTGCTCTACTTGCAGCAGTCTATAGCTGCTCAAAATCCGGAATTCTAATTGAGGTTATTCATGCGCCATCATCCAGCGATGTTGCTCATCGGCGCGTTCAGCGCAGCTCTCAGCGCCGCGAGCTCAAGTTTTGCAGCGCTCCAAGTTTTCTATAACAAAGCAGCGTGGGAGCAAGCGGTCGGATCATCGACCACGGTCGACTTCGTACAACCGCAATCAATCTTCTTGACTGACGAATACGTAGACGTAGGTCTGCTCTTCCCGCTGGGCGATGCCCTCGCTGGGCCGGGGAATGGCCCGAGTGGTGATGGGTGGTCGCTCTTCGGAGCTGACCCTGATGACAACGCAACGCTTCAGTTCACAACCCCGCGGCAGTGGTTCGCGATGGACCTCCCCGGTAGCCTGACATTCACGCTCTACGCCGACGGAAGCCCGATCGGAACCAAGTTCGCGTTTTCGACGTTTACGGGCGTGATTTCAGACACGCCATTCGATCAGGTCTTCATTTTCGACGGTATCCAAGTCGACAACGTCTACTTCGGCGGCGTGCTGGCGCCGAGTGTCTTCGTCGTTCTCGCGTCCAGCGCGCTCGTTGGACGCAGTCGGCGACGCAGTGAGCGGTCTGTCGCGAGGTAAGCGGCGGCAACACTCGCTTCCGCAACACCGTGAATCGTCGCAGCCCTTCGGTTGAGAGTTCATCCGCACCTGCTTCCAAGAGCTGACCGCTCACGCGTCAGCGAGTGGGCGATGATGGCCTCCGGACAATGCGAACAGCTACGCCCGCGCCAGCAAGCCACCGACGATGCTCGTGCCGAAGCTGCCGTACGCCTCGAAGAGCGCGGGGATGATCTCTTCCAGCGAGACAAAGATCACATCAGCCTCCGATATCTCGCTGGCATCCGCCACCATTGGTAGTGCCTGCCGCTCTACGAAAATCTGACGGGCGACGAGGCGGGTTTCGCGATTCAGCTTCGGTTCAACATCGTCGCAAATCGCGCACAGCGCGCGACGTCGCACGGTCGCGTAGCGCTGTTTCGCCGCTTCGCGCCCGATTCCCAGCTCTGTCGCAATCTCACCTAACGTTCGATCACGCACGAGGTGCGCTTCGACGAGCGACCACTGCTCTGCCGTCAACGCGCCCTTCGCCGTCAACACCGCTTCAAGGTGGCGAAACTTGGAGCGTTCTTGGCGTGCATCATGGTCCGACTCTGACCGCGGCGCGTGCGGGTCGAACGCCGAGTCGCCGTCTTCGCGAAAATCTGCGAACGCGCGAACCCGACCGGCTGCACCGCCGCGCTTGAGGCGATCGAGCAGCTTGTGCTTCAGTGCTGTCCGCAAGAGCGCCTCGAAATGCTCAGCGTCATGCGCTTTCAGCAGCAACCTGTGGAGGCCGAGCCCCATCGCGCTGTGAGCGATGCTCTCCGATTGCAGGTCAGCACCACCAGCGATTCCTCGGCGCCGAAGCTCGCTGCGGGCCCAGGTCTTCATCCGCGCGAGCACCTCTACGACTGCGCGGTCCGCAGACCGGCCGTCTCCGACGAGCAGTGCCTCGTAGAGCTGAGCCATCGGCTCGCTTGCGCTCCACGTCGATCGCTCGCGCTCACCGGAACTTTGTCCTACGGCATCCCCATCGAGGTTCATGGTCGGAATCGTATCGCGCGAGGAACGCGCTGATGATTGTTCGACGATGTTCGCGCTCTCTGCGCCTCACCGCGCCCCGTGCTCGCTGGGTGATGTCTGTCGACCCGCCCTCTGGTGGGACCATTCGACACGGTGCGGTCTGCCCACACCGGATTCGCCAACTTGCTGGAGAACCGTCATGAACACCATGATCATCATGATCACCATGATCACCATGATCACCATGATCACCATGATCACCATGATCACCATGATCACCATGATCACCATGATCACCATGATCACCA
>JAWXCC010000288.1:0-46661 GCA_034440475.1 Phycisphaerae bacterium
ATGCGTTCGGAGAAGGATGTCGTCGCCACGCGGGCCGATGAAGCTAACACTGCACTGGTACAGCCTCTTGAGACTTCGAGGGCGACTCCGATGGCGACGCCAGTCGCAGTACTCGATCGCGCGCTCCTCAACCGCATTCGCCGCGAATTCTTCGCGCGCGGCAGCGCGGCGGCCACGCGGTACGGGGTGACAATCGACGATCTCCTGAGTTGTCTCCTCCGCGCTCGACTCGCGTCGACGGCTGGTCCTGGACGCGTTCTCGCGTTTATAGAGGATCAAATTCTCGCGGTCGCATGCGCTCGCGGACATCCGCAAGCCTGGCACGATGCGTGGTCGAAGAACGAGTCGAGCTTGCTCCGCGCCTGTCGTACGCGGCTCGACGACGGTGACGCGATCGTGTTCACTCGGCGATTTTGGATCGATCTCTACGCGGGAACAACGTCCGACGTTCCCAGCGATCTGCCCTCGGTTGCTGAGTTCGTCGCCGTGCGTCCGTTCCGCATTTGGCTCACCGACCGTTTGCTTGGCCGCTTGGAGAACGAAACACGACGTGCACTCGCCCCCGGAGCCACTCGTGCGAACATTGTCACTCGCTGGTCAATTCGCTCGGTGCTCGATCTTCGTCCAGCCGTCGGGCACTCCGCACATGCTGCGAATGGACCACGGCGACGCACGCGTGCACAGCAGGAAGCGGCGGCTTTGGCGTGGACGACACGAGGGAACATGCCAGCGACCTGCGGAGCAGCAGCGTGTAGCCCGACAAGTTGGGGGCCGATGCGACTTCGCCTGGTTGACTAGTGCCAATCGCGATCGAGTCCCGTGAGCGGCTTGACATGCCCGCTCGCGAACGTACTCTCTATCGCTTGCCTGTTGCCCCGAAGGCAACCCGAAACGGCAACTTAGCTCAGTTGGTAGAGCACCGCATTGAAAATGCGGGTGTCCGCGGTTCAAGTCCGCGAGTTGCCATGCGAAAAACCCCGGCCAATCGAGCCGGGGTTTTTCATTTCCGAGTTTTTCTTTCCGACGTCGCGACTCGCGCTACGCCGCGAATCCGCGCTTCATCATGTCCTCGTCCATTCCGAGCATCGGGAATCGCTCCATCAAATGCTGCGCGAGTTCCTTGGAAGTGACGAGCACGAAAAACACTTCGGCTGCGATGTGGGTGATCGCGAAGCGGAGCGCCCGCGGCAGGAACTCGGCGCTCGTGGCCACCACCAACTGTTCATCCTCGTAGCGAAGCGGTGCGAGTTTGAATTGCCACGCCTGACGCCGAGTCACGATTGATTCCGCTCGCGGATCGAGCTGGTCGAGTCGCGGAACGACATCTGCGACGAGCTGCGCATACTGGGCTGCCCACACGCCTTCGACAATCTTGGGAGAGAGTCCGAAAAGACGTTCGCACACGACACCGAAGGGTTCGCTCGAATGCCGTTGCTCTATAAGGGCACGATCGACTTGCCCTCGCGAAAGCGTGCCTTGACGGACGAGAATCTCACCAATGCGCATAGGGGTTTCTCCGAGTGTCTTCTTCATCGGCCCGTCGCTGCTGCGGCTGACCTTGATCCGGCGATCGGTCTACGCCGACCGCTCCGTCTGCGCGGCCTCGGCCGATAAACGGCGCTTGGTCGTACGCTTCACCGGTGCGACCCCACGCTGAAAAACAACGCGACAGACAGGGTGACGAACTTCGGCAGCGGCTCCGAGCAGCGCTGATCGCTCGCCTCTCTGATCGCTCGCACGCGCCACCAGCTAGCCGCTTGAAGCGACTCATTGCAGCACTCGATCGCACTGCTGCTGACGAACACGCGCGATCGGCGGTCGTCGAGGCCGCGATCGCTGACCGACTGCTCAATGCGGGCAGCGCGATTGAATTTGAGGTGCCGACCCACGATGGCCGCACCGCCGATTTCCACGTGCGCGGTGGCGGCGATCCGTTTCACCTTCACGTCAAGCGCTGGACACCAGCGCGCGACGATGAGCCCCTCACACTCGTTGTCCCCGGACGCGTGCGCGACATCGAACGCGTGCGACGGCCGTTCCTCGTCGGAGTGCGCTGGCCCGCAGCGCCACGGTCTATCGAGCGCTTCGTCGCGGAAGTGACTGCGTTCCTCGCACAGGCAAGCGTCGGCGATGAGCTCGTCTTCCGAACCGATGATGGTTCGAACACTGAGACCGTGACCGGCGGCGCGCGGGTGCTCGCCGCATGGCCGGGTGATCGCGTTGTTGTGACCGTGGGGCTCGATGCTGCGCTCGCCGACGAGGCGCGGCGGCTCCAGCGACTCCTTCGTAAAGCATGCGGTCAGTTCATGCCGAGGTCGGACAATGTCATTCTCGTTGCTGGGGGCGATGACGCTGACGAGAGCCGCGACGCTCGCGCATTCGACCAAGCACTGCAAGGTTCACACGTCGAGCGCTGGGATTTGTTTCCTCCGCGCGGACAGCACGTCGCACACGGTCGCGGCGATGACGGGTTCTGGTCGGGAGGACGATTTCCCCAGTCGCGCGTGGTGGTCTGGTGTCCGTGGCGCGCGACAAACGGCCTTGGAACGCCGCGTTTCTGGCGCCGTACTGACGAACCGCGCGACCTCGCGCTTGAAGCGAGCGTGCGCGCCGCGCTACCGGCGCAATAGCACGACCCGCTCGTGGAAGCACTCACTCATCGTCGTCATCGATTGCCGACACGCTGTCCGGCGCCGCGAGCGCCTCCGCAGTGAAACGCTCGTGCGGAGGGACGCGCTTCGCAGCAACGACGGGTACTTCAGCAAAGAGTCGCGGGATGGCATCACCGAGGCGCTCGCCATCGAGCAGCAGTCCCGGTGCGGCGGCGAGTTGCTCGGCTTGGCGACGTCCAATCCGCGCACGGAAGCGCACACGGTCGCCGTCGTAGCTCCGCTCGAGCACTCCAATGCGCTTCTCGATGAAGTCGACCACTTTGCCCGCGCTCATCGGCACCGACAACTCGCATTCGCGCAGTTCACCGAGCATGACCCCAAGTGTTCGCCGTTCGAGTTCCTCAAGACCAGTCCCGGTGCGGGCACTGACGAGTAGCGCGTCCGGCTCGTCGCGCAGCCATTCCTCCGGCGACCGCCGAGCTTCGCGATCGTTGCGGTCGAGCCCTTCCCACGCATCGATCTTGTTGAGAAGGAGGAATCGCGGCTGCGTGGTGGCACCAATGTCGTCGAGGACTTCGCGCACTGTCGCGAGCTGCTTCGGCGCCATGCGGTCTGCGACATCCAGCACGATCAAAAGCACATGCGCGTGAATTGCGTCTTCCAGCGTCGAGCGAAAGCTTGCAACCAAATGGTGCGGCAGGTCGCGAATGAACCCGACCGTGTCGGAGAGCATCGCCTCGTTGCCGCCCGTCACTTGGGTACTGCAAAGCTTCCACCGCTCAACCCGCGTCTGCAAAGTCGCGAACAACTGATCGTTCGCGAATGCTCCGCCCGACGTCAACGCGTTGAAGAGTGAACTCTTTCCCGCGTTGGTGTAGCCGACGAGGCCAGCGGTGAAGTGCTGCTCACGTCGCTCACGCACCTCACGCGCCTTGCGACTCTGAACCTCGGCGAGCTCTCGCTGCAATTGCAGCAGCCGCTTCTGCACAAGGCGGCGGTCGGTCTCGAGTTGCTGTTCGCCCGGACCGCGCGTACCGACGCCCATCGGCGCGCCACCCGTGACTTGTCCGAGATGGGCCCACATCGCCCTGAGGCGTGGCGCCGTGTACTCGAGTTGGGCGATTTCGACCTGAAGCTGTGCTTGGTGCGTTGTCGCGCGATTGGCAAAGATGTCGAGGATCAGTTCACTGCGGTCAATGATTTTGACTGCGACATCGGAACCAATGTCCTTCTCAAGTTCTTGAATCTGGTTCGGCGCAAGTTCGTTGTCGAAAACAACGAGCGTCGCCCTCAGCTCCTTAATCAGCGCCGCGAGTTCTTCGACCTTGCCTTTGCCGAGATATGTCTTCCCGCGCGGACGCTCGCGATTCTGCGTCAGTTCGCCGACAACTTTGACGCCTGCCGACTCGGAGAGCGCTCGCAATTCTGCAAGCGGATCCTCGTGATCGGGCGACGTGCCGCCGTGACCCTGGGGCAGCCGGACCTGAACCAAGATGGCTCGGTCCGACGAGAGCTGCATGTCCTCGCGTGGATTGACGTTCATGTGAGGCCGCGATGATAGGCTTTCGGCGTCGTTGACATTCCGCCCATGTTGCCTTTCGGAGCGACTCGCGATGCGCCGAACCGTCCTGCTTGCAGTCCTGTCTTCTGTTGCCTTGCTGCCGATCCTCAGCGTCGGTACGGCAGATGGCCGCAATTCCGACCGGAACGCTACCCGCGACTACGCTTGGTTCGATCCGATCATCGATGTGCGGCAGCTCGTGGAATCAAGCTTCGTTGAACCGCCAGACGCAAAATCAATGCAGGAAGCGGCGCTCGGCGCGATGGTGCGCTCCCTCGGCGATCCCTATTCGGTCTACGTACCACCCGCTTCCGAGCGGTCATTCAACAAGGATCTCCGCGGCAACTACGTTGGCATCGGTGCGGAGATCGACATGCCGGACGGTTGGCTGCGCATCGTGGCGCCTCTCGACGGCTCACCGGCACACGAGTCCGGCATCCTGCCCGGCGACATCGTTTTGTCGATCGAAGGGCAGACAACGCACGAGAAGTCAGTCGAGGAATGCATGGCACTCTTGCTCGGCGATCCCGGCACAGCCGTGAAAATTCGCGTGCGACATCCAGATCAGCGCGAAGAAGAACTCTCGATCGTCCGCCGCGCGATTCAAGCGAAAACCGTCAAGGGCTTCCGCCGGTCGGCGCAGGGCTGGGAGTACATGCTCGATCCCACGAACGGCATCGCCTATGTGCAGCTTGCGCAATTCACGGAGACAACTGCCGCCGATCTGCGCGCGACGCTCGACCGGCTCCGCGACGCGGGAGCTAGGGGACTCGTACTCGACCTGAGGTTCAACGGTGGTGGCTCGCTCAGTGCGGCCATTCAGATCGCCGACTTCTTCCAAGAGGAAGGCGCCATCGTGAGCGTGAAGGCTCGCGACGGACAGGCCCGGGCGTGGGAAGCGAAGAGAGATGCGGACGACGTCGGGCTTCCGATTGTCGTCTTGGTGAACGAGTCGAGCGCGTCGGCGAGTGAGATTCTTGCTGGATCGCTGCAAGAAAACCATCGCGCGAAAGTGTTAGGCACGCGCACGTACGGCAAGGGATCGGTGCAAGACGTCAAGCCCCTGCCGGATGGACACGGCACCGTCAAGATCACGACCGCGCGCTACTACCTTCCGAGCGGTCGCAACATCACGCGGAGCCAGAAGCCCGAAGACGAGAGCAAACCGTGGGGCGTCGATCCTGATCCTGGCTTCCACATTTCCATGGACGACATCGAAAATCGCGCGATGTTCATCGCGCGCCGTCGCTGGGACATTCCTGATGGCAAACCGACGGAGCCTGCGAAGTGGAGCAATCCAGCATGGATCGGTGCCGCCCCAGGAGACGATGGGGCGAGCGGCGTCGGCGATGTGCAACTCGCGGCCGCGTTGACGGCGCTCCAAACGAAGCTCGCTGGCGCAGAGTGGCCGCGCGTCGGAGGCGATGCTGGTGCCCAAGCAGCAGCGAGCGATGAGCTGCGCCGAGCTGTCGCGTACCGTGACCGCCTGGAAAGAGAGCTTGAAGCAACCGAAAAGCGGATCGGTGATCTCGAACTCGAGGCGTTGTCGCCCTCAGGCTCGCATGCCGGATCGCAGCGACCGACCGAGCCTCCTGACGAGTCGAAGTGACGACGCCACTCGTCATTCTCGGTATCGAATCGAGCTGCGACGAAACCGCAGCCGCCGTCGTGCGCGATGGGCGCGAGGTGATGAGCGACGTCGTCGCCACCCAGCACGAACTGCATGAAACCTACAAGGGTGTCGTCCCTGAAATCGCTAGCCGGGCGCACGTCGAGCGCATCGTCCCCGTCGTCCGCGAAGCGATGGCTCGCGCCGGTCTCAGATTTCAACAGCTCGACGCTGTCGCCGTCGGGCATCGCCCCGGCCTCATCGGCTCACTGTTAGTCGGCACGAGCGCCGCCAAGGCAATCGCCTGGTCACTCGGTAAGCCCTTCGTTGGCGTGGACCATGTCGCAGCACATGTCTTCTCCGGACTGCTTGAGGCAGCGCCTTGCGCCTACCCAGCGCTCGGACTCGTCGTTTCGGGTGGGCACACGAGTCTCTACTTCGTCGAGCGCCCCTTGCAACTCGCAAAACTCGGCGGAACGATCGACGACGCTATTGGCGAGGCGTACGACAAGGCCGCGACGATCCTCGGCCTCGGGTACCCCGGAGGACCGAAGCTTGATCTGCTCGCGCAGCTCGGCAACGATCGCGCCGTCGATCTGCCCCTCGCGCAGCTCGGGCGTGACGACGCGGGCGAACGGCGGCTCGACTTCTCCTTCAGCGGCCTCAAGACCGCGCTCCTTTACGCGGTGCGCGGTGTGCCCGAGCGGCTCTCGCGCGAAGAGCGCGAGCGCCGACAAGGTCCGCGCTATCGGCGGAGCATTGACGACCTCAGTCCCACCGAGCGTGCCGATCTCGCAGCGAGCTTCCAACGCGTCGCTGTCGAACATATCGTGCGCAACGTCCGCCGAGCTCTTGAGCGCCATCCGGTTCGAACCTTGCTCGTCGGCGGCGGCGCGAGCGCGAATAGCCGACTGCGAACGGAATTGACCACGCTGGCGGCGCAACAGTCTCTCGACCTTCGCCTCCCGCCGCTCAAATGGTGCATTGATAACGCGGCCATGATCGCTGGGTACGCAGCCCACCGCGTCGCGGCTGGGGAACGCGATCCGTGGTCACTCGCTCCGCACCCGCTTTCGCAGCTTCGATAGCCCGCCCCGATAGCAACGTGCGATCATGAACGCGGCTAGCAGAAAGTGAGGAGTACCGCTCACATGGGAAGTGGCGTCGCGCTCAACATCCTCGCCCTCGCGCTCTACCTGAATTTCTTAGCGGTCGGCACGACGCTGATCGCGCTCGGTGCGCGCGGCCGGCTCGTCGTGAGCCCACCACGTTGCGCTCGCTGCGGTCAGCGGATCGCCCGGGGTGAATTCGAGCGGAGCGGGCGGTGCCCCGAGTGCGGTAACGACATCGCCGAACGCGGAGGCATTCGGTACATGCGGCGCCAACGCCGAACCGGGCTCAGCTACTGGCTTTGGAGTCGGCTCGCTGTGCATCCTCGCTCCGCTCGCGCTCGCACTCTTGGGCAGCATGGCCTCATCGAGCGCGCTCAACGAGCCAACATCACAACTCGTCGCGTCACTTCGTTGAAGGCAGCGTTTCTCGCGAATCTCTGTCCAGAAACCGCGCCGACACCGCAGCGTTTGACCGGAGCACTCGCGCTTGCCGCGATCGTCTTCGAGCGCGGCGCTGGCGACACGGACTTGGGTCGTCGTGTCATCGATGCCTGCTTCACACCACAAACGTTGTGGTCACCGATTCTCGCCACACCCCATCCTGCCCTCCAGCTCGATCCGACCATCGCGCCGCATAGAGACCACGCCCTCACGCTGAAAGCGATCGTGCGCTCGCTGAAGGTGGACGACGTGTCGCGCGACATCGTGGGCGCTCAATCGGGCGATGGTCAGCGCGCCGCCGTCTTGCCGCTCGCCCTGAAGCCGTTCGAACCCGGTCCGCACCGCGTCCAAATCGAGGTCGAACTGCTGCTCTATTCGCGTTTTGACGCATCGCGCATCCTTGGACCTGACTACTCACCGCTCGCGGAGAGTGACTGGCCCGCGCCGCTGGCCCAGAAGATGATGACGCTCGGCTCAGCCTTCGAGACGCCCGCGCGCTGAGCGGCCCCCCGGGGCTCGACAGCCGCAATCGGCGGCACTCCGCCGTCCGTCGCCGTAACCTGTCGAACCGCGCATGACGTACCACCCGCCATTTGTCGACAGCAGCATCTTCTTCACGCTGAAAGCGCCGCACCCGTCGACGCTCTGCGAGGCCGACTTTCTGGAGCAGTGCCGTTTCGAGACCGGGCGAGTCTCGGGGCCAGGCGGGCAACATCGAAACAAGGTGGAAACGGCGATCCGACTCATTCACGTCCCGACGGAGCTCGACACCACAGCCACCGAGCGCCGGAGTCAAATTCAGAATCGCGCGAAGGCGGTCTTTCGCCTGCGCGTCAAGCTCGCCGTGAAGTGCCGAACTCTGACGAGCCGCGATCGACACGAAGCGAGCCCGCTGTGGAAGAAGCGGCGCCAGGGTGAGAAGCTCACCGTAAATCCCGAACACGAGGACTATCCCGCACTCTTGGCCGAGGCACTCGACGTGATCGTCATTCGGCGCTACGACGTCGCTGGGGCCGCTGGAGTTCTGGGCATCACCATGAGTCAACTCACGCGCCTAGTGCGCCATCAGAAGCATGCGTTTGCCCTCTTGAATCAAGGCCGTGAGAAAATTGGCCTTTCTAAACTGCGCTCGTGATCGGCTAGCCGCCATGACCATTACCATGACTAAAATCTCGTCCGACCGACTGCGTCAGCTCATCGCGGACGAGTCTTCGCACGCGACAGCGTTTCGCCGGGATCTCCACATGCATCCCGAGCTTGGCTACGAAGAGACGCGCACTGCTGGCAAGATTCGCGCGGCGCTCGACGACGCTGGCATCCGTCACGCGGACGGACTTGCCGGAGGAACCGGCACGCTCGCGCATCTGCCTGGTGAGGCTTCACACGCCGTCGCGCTGCGTGCAGATATTGATGCGCTGCCGATCGAAGAAGAGGGTTCACCCGCGTGGAAGTCGACGATTCCGGGTCGAATGCACGCCTGCGGTCACGACGGACACGCGACGATTCTGACGACGACGGCTCGCGTGCTCGCGCGGATTGCTCAGGAGACGCGGCTGCCTCGACCCGTGACCTTCGTCTTTCAGCCAGCAGAGGAAGGCGGCGCGGGCGGCAAGAAGATGTGCGAGGAGGGCTGTCTCGATGGCCGCGTGATCGGACCGCGCGTCGAGCGCATCTACGGCCTGCACGGCTGGACCGGTTTTCCGGTCGGCGTTGTGGGCACCAAGCCCGGCCCACTCTTCGCGTGCAGCGATCGATTCGAAATCACGATCACAGGCGAAGGGTCGCATGCGGCATTCCCACACCAGTCGCGTGATCCGGTGTTAGCTGCGGCGCAAGTCATCTTGGCGCTCCAGTCCATCGTGAGTAGAAACGTCGACCCGCTCGACAGCGCCGTGGTGAGCGCGACGATCGTGCGCGCTGGCAGTGCGATGAACGTGATTCCGTCGAGCGCGACCATCTCCGGCACGGCGCGGGCGCTCACGCCTGACGTGCGCGACCTCATCGAGCGCCGCTTCGGCGAGGTGACGCGCGCCGCAGCGTCGGTTCATGGGTGCCAAGCCGATCCGCGATACATCCGCGGATATCCCGTCACTTCGAATGACGCCCGCGAAACCGAACGATTCGACCGCCTCGCTCGCGAGACGTTCGGCAACGCGCGGGTGAAACCATTCGAGCGCCCGGTTATGGGCGGTGAGGACTTCAGCTACTACGCCGAGCGCGTTCCGAGCTGTTTCTTTCTACTCGGGCTGTTGCGCGATGGCCAAGCAAGCATGCCGTCGCTGCATCATCCACGGTTCGACTTCAATGATGATGCGATCGCGACCGGCGTCGAGATGTTCTGCCGGCTGGCGCTTGAGACTTGAACTGGACTTCTCGCGCGGCGAAGGGCAAGTTCCCGCTTGCTCGACCCACGTGTCGGCACCACACTGCGGGAATGATTGCAGCGCTCGCCGCCGTTCTTCTTCTCGCTCCGCCCCGAGCTGCCCACGCCGACCCGCCACGGCCTTCGCAACGTGCCGCAGTGCTCGCGACCGGAACGCGTGCGATCGACGCCTCGGTCCTTGAGGCGCTGAACACCCAAGCGCGCCCGGTGATCACGGTGGCGCTGCCGACGGGTGAGAACGTCACGCTGGCGCTCGAGCCGATCGATCCGCTCGCGCCTGGCGCTCGACTTGTGACGGCGACGAAGACCGCGAACGGTGTCGTCGAATCGCCGATCGCAAGCGATGTGCGCTGCTGGACCGGACGCGTGGAAGGTCGAAGCGATGCTCGAGCGTTCGTGGCCCGCGCCGATGGTTTCTTGGGCGGGTTCATCCAACTGCGCGGTGCCGACGGCGAGCGCACCATCTGGCTCTCAAGCGGTCCGCACGCCCGGAACTTGGCACCCGTTGCCTTTGATCCGAAACTCGCGGCGCCAGAACTCTTGCCAGTACCCGGCGAGTTCTGTCACGCCGACGAGATTGCCCAGCCTGTTCCGCTTGCACTCGAAGGTGCCGGTGGCGTCGCAGGCCCCACGCCCTGTCGCGAAGTCTTGCTCGCCATCGAGACCGATGTCGAGTTCACCGCGAACCTCTTTGGCGGCAATCAATCTGCCGCCGTCGCATACGCGCTCGCGCTCACTGCTGCGACCAGCGAGATCTACACGAACGACCTCAACGTGCGACTGCGCGTGAGCTACGTGCGGCTCTGGACTGGTGACGATCCTTGGACGCAGTCGAGCACGGTGAACGAACTCTACGAATACCGCGACTACTGGGAAGCGAACGAAGCCGCAGTCACACGCGACCTCGGACACTTCCTGTCAGGGCGTGGGCTTGGCGGCGGCGTCGCTTGGTTGCCCGGCGTTTGCAACGGTCCGTACGCCTATGGACTCAGCGCAAATCTCGGTGGCGGGTTCCCGTATCCGCTCATCGACAACAACGGTGCCAACTGGGACATCATGGTGTTCTCGCACGAGCTCGGTCACAACTTCGGCGCGCCGCACACCCACAACTACGATCCACCGCTCGATGGCTGCGGTCTCGGCGACTGCTCGGCTGCTGCGACAGGAACGATCATGAGTTACTGCCACACGTGCTCAGGTGGCCTCACGAACATCGCGCTCCACTTTCATCCGGGCAACGTGGTGACGATGCTTGATTTCCTCAATGGCGCGAGTTGCATTCCGACGGGAAGCGCTGGCGGCGCGCTTGCGATGGACGACTACGCCGTCGTTGGTGCTGGCCAGACGACGACGATCGACTTCCTCTTCAACGATGAGCGCGTGAACTGCGAGTCCCTTTCGGTTCAGTCATACGACCTAACAACGGCGAACGGTGCACCGGTGACGCTGATCGCTGCACCGCCAGGCGGGCGTCCGACCTTCAGCGTTGCGGAGCCGACGAACGCTGCGTCCGACGACTCGTTCTCGTACACGATCATCGACTCCGCTTCCGCGACCGACTCGGCGACCGTCTCGCTCGACGTGCTCCCGCTTCTGCCCGCCACCGCGGTCGTCGGCGCAACGCTAGGCGCGACGGCGACGTATTACGAGATCCCCGAGAGTTCGGTCCTGCCGAACTTCGGTGCGCTCACGCCCTATGCGACCGACGTCGTCGCCCAGGTCAACTTCGCATCCACAGGCGGAAACTTCGCGACCAGCGGCCGCGCCGACCTAGTCGCAGCCGCCTTCGAGGGCTGGGTCAACATTCCGACCGCTGGCTTCTGGACGTTCTTCAGCGAGTCGGACGATGGCTCGAAGCTGTTTGTCGACGGCCAACTCGTGGTCGCGAACGACGGCCTGCACGGTATGGTCGAAAAATCCGGTGTCGTTGGGCTTCAGACCGGCCAGCACCGGGTGCGGGTCGAGTTTTTCGAGAACTTTGGCGGCGCTGGCGAAATCGTTCGCCTCTCAGGACCGAGCTTCTCGAAGCAGGTCATTCCGGCGGGACTCTGGTCTCACGGCGGCGCGAGCGGCGCTGACTTGAACGGCGATGGGATTGTGAACGGGGCAGATCTCGCCATCGTTCTCGGGGCTTGGAACGCGGCTGGACCCCTCGGCGACGTCAACCTCGACGGCATCGTCAACGGCGCAGACCTCGGAATCGTGCTCGGATCGTGGAGCTGATCGCCGTTCGGTTTGAGCCCAGCAGTCCTTGCCCTTGCTCGTCGAACCACCGCCCGGCAACTCCTTGCAGTTGCCGGGCGGCTGTTGTAAGGTGCCCGGCTCGTCAATTCAGACCGCACGCACTACTGCGTCACATCGTGCAAGGCCAAATCGGAGCTGTCCGATAGGAACTAGCGCGGTGCGAACCGGCCTCTCCTTCGTCTGAAGGATCCGGGACGTGGTGGGAGGTAGGAACCAGATGGCCGCAAAGAAAGTCACCAAGCAATTCAAGATCATGGCCCCGGGCGGTAAGGCTACGCCCGCGCCACCAATCGGTCCCGCACTTGGCGCCAATGGCGTCAACCCGGGTCAATTCATCACGCAATTCAACGAGCGCACGCGCGAGTTCAACGGCCGAGTCGTTGGCTGCGTGATCACGGTCTATTCCGACCGCTCGTTCGAGTTCGAGATCAAGACGTCGCCCGCTTCGGTCCTCATCACGAGTGCTCTCAAGCTCGAGAAGGGTTCGGCCACGCCTAACACAGCGAAGGTCGGAAAACTCTCGAAGGACCAACTGAAGAAGATCGCGGAAGAGAAGTTGAAGGATTTGAACACCACGAGCATCGACGCAGCAATGCGGACGATTGCCGGCACTGCCCGTTCCATGGGCGTCGCGGTGGAGGGCTAACCCATGGCGACGCTTTCACCAAAAACCACCACGAAGGTTTCGAAGCAGGCCGCGAAGCGCAACCGCTCGAATGAGACGCTGGTGCCGAAGGGCCCGCAGTCGGTCGAAAACGCGATCAAGGTCATCAAGCAGTACAAGAAGACCAAGTTTGACGAGACTATCAACGTCGTGTTCCATCTTGGCATCGATCCGAAGCAGGCCGACCAGATCATCCGCGGCTCCGTCTCGCTTCCGCACGGAATCGGACGGAGCGCCCGCGTCATCGCGTTCTGCCCGTCAGACAAGATCGCCATGGCCAAGGCCGCCGGTGCTATCGAAGCTGGTGCCGAGGACCTCGTCGCGAAGATCGAAGGCGGTTGGATGGAATTCGACGTCGCAGTTGCAAGCCCCGACATGATGCGTGTGGTGTCGAAGCTCGGCAAGGTGCTCGGTCCCAAGGGACTCATGCCTTCGCCGAAGGCTGGCACCGTCACCCCCGACATTGGTCGCGCGGTGAAGGAGTACTCCGCAGGTAAGCAGGAGTACCGCAACGACGACGGCGGCAACGTGCACGCGGTGATTGGCAAGATGAGTTTCGAGGACAAGGCGCTCTGCGACAATCTCCACGCGTTCATCGAGATGATTCACAAGGCCAAGCCGTCGAGTTCCAAGGGCCACTTCATTAAGAAGTGCGTCATCGCAGGTTGTATGAGCCCGGGGATCGAAATCGCGGTGTAGTTTTTCCGCCCCGTAGCGCCCTTCGGGCGCGATCTAGTTTTTCCGCTCCGTAGCGCCCTTCGGGCGCACACTCGCTTTTCCGCATCGGAGCGATCGAGTACGAATCCCTCTACGCAAGTCTCGAACGTCAACCCCATACCACTGACCCATTAGGTTTCCTATGAGCAAGCCCGTCAAGGACATGATCATCGCTGAGTACCGCAAGCGCTTCACTGGCGTGAGCGACGGCGTTGTCATCGAAATCCGCGGTTTCGATGCCACCGCGAATAACAAAATGCGCACCGGCTTTCGCCAAGGTGGCGTTCGCGTCACCGTGCTGAAGAACTCGCTCGCCAAGCATGCATTCGGGACCGGCCCGCTCGCACCGCTCGGCAAGGCGCTCTCTGGCTCGAGCGCTCTCGTCTACGGTGACAAGAGCGTCGTCGACATCGCCCGCGAACTCGTCACGCTCGCGACGGCGTCGAAGGAGATTGAGCTGAAAGCTGCCGTCCTGGACGGAATCTACTTCGAAGGCAAGGCTGGCGTCGAACAACTGAGCAAGTTTCCGACCCGCATCGAAGCCCAAGGCAGGGTCGTTAGCTTGGTGCTGGCACCAGCCCGCAACGTTGTTGGCTGCGTGACATCGCCAGGGGCGAAGCTCCTCGGCATCGTCAAGGAAATTCAGACTCGGCTTGAGAAGGACGAAGTCATCGCCAAGGCTGGCTGAGTCGATTGCTTTTTCCGTTCGGCCTCTGTTTTCATTCTTTGGCTTTTATTCTTTAGCTTTTATTCTTGGGGACTGGCTCACTAAAACGAGTTAAAGGTCGAGCGTCTCGGCCCCTCTTCCTGAGCGAAAGGTTTGTTTCACCAATGAGCGATACCAAGACATTCGAAGGCAAGATCACGAAGATGGGCGACGAGATCGCTTCCCTCACCTTGAAGGAAGCTGTCGATCTCGCCGAGTACATGAAGGCGACTTACGGCATTGAACCCGCTGCAGCTGGCGCCGTGATGATGGCTGGCGGTGGCGGAGCTGCGGCCCCAGCAGCGGCGGTTCAGACCGAGTTCGACGTCGTCCTCAAGGACTCTGGCGCAAACAAGATCCAAGTCATTAAGGTCGTTCGCGAAGTGACCGGTCTCGGTCTCAAGGAAGCGAAGGACCTCGTCGACGCTGGTGGCAAGGCGGTCAAGGAGAAGCTGTCGAAGGAAGACGCCGACAAGCTCAAGACCACGCTCGAAGCCGCTGGTGCCAAGGTCGAGATCAAGTAAGTCGACTGCTCGCGCGTGCGCGGGCTGCCCGATCCCCTTTCGTCACCTGAGGTTTGCAAGAACGTTCGCGGGCCCTCCACTGCTGGAGGGCCCGCTTTCGTTACGTTCTCGCGTGATCTTTGCATTTCACTGGTTTTCACCGCAGTTATGGGCGGAATTGCGGTGTCGTCCGGCGCAGCTTGCGTGGTACCTTGCACGCGGCGGATGATCCGAGAGTGGAGAGCGGGAAGAGCGGGAGTCGATCGCGCACGCGCGCGGGAGATTTCGTCGTTCTCAGCCTGCCCCGTCCGTCAGACGCCCCCCCCTCGTTTCCCCTTCGTTCTTGGAGAAAGACATTGCGACACGCGCCTTCCCACTTCAAGCAGTTCGCCGTGGCGACTGCACTGTCCTGCGCCGCGATCGCGTCAACGCACGCGCTCGCCGACGCGACCTACCAGCCGCTTCCCTTCACCCAGGACTGGACGAACGCCGGACTCCTCACCGTGAACGATGACTGGTCGGGGGTCCCCGGAATCATTGGCTACCGCGGTGACGACATCACCGCGGCAACAGGAGTCAATCCACAGACACTTCTTGCCTTCGCCGGAACTCCGGCCGGGCCCGTCGTCGACATCAACGTCGACCAGACCAACCCCAACACCTTTGGAAGCGGCGGCGTCACTGAGTTTGCGATCGCTAACCCAGTCGTAGCGTTCCAAGGCAGCGGCACTGCCGACGCGCCGTTCCTCTTGCTCCACCTCAACACGCTGGGCCAGACCGCGATAGAGGTCAGCTACAACCTGCGCGACATCGACGGCAGCGTCGACAACTCGATTCAGCAGATTGCCCTTCAGTACCGAACGGCCACCGGGCCAACCGATCCATTCATCGATCTTCCCGCCGGCTACGTGGCCGATGCGAGCACCGGCCCGAGCGTAGCGACTCTGGTGACCGCCATCAGCGTGACGTTACCCACGTCCTGCGAGAACCAGGCGACGCTCCAACTCCGCATCATCACAACGAACGCCGTCGGCAACGACGAGATGATAGGCGTTGATGACATCGCAGTCACCGGCACGGGTGGCGGCGGTAGTACCTTCGCATGTTCGGTGGGCGGGGGCGGCGCTGCGGCGCCAGCGGGCGGCTCGGCCTTCTTTACCTACACGTTGCTTCAGAATCCCGGCGCGATCCCGGTCGTCGGCACTGCCGTCACGATGACGGTGCTCACCGGTCCTGACGCGGGCGCGACGCAGACCATCAATACCGACTCGTTCGGCGTCTCGAACTTCACGCTCACGTCCGGCGGTATGCCTGGAACTGACGCCATCGAGTTCAGCGCGGCGACCACCCCGAGCGCGACGATTTGCAGCGCCGCGCAGAGCTTCTACACCACGGCGGCAATCGTCATCAACGAGGTTGACAGCGATACGCCCAGCGCCGACACAGCCGAGTTCGTTGAGCTCTACGACGGCGGCGCCGGCAACACGCTGCTCGACGGACTTTCCGTTCACTTCTGGAACGGATCGAACGACAAGAGCTACGCAGCGTTTGACCTCGCTGGCAAGTCGACGAACGCGCAGGGTTACTTCGTGATCGGCAACGCGGCGATCGTCGCGACGCTCACGGGCGGCGGCAACTTCACCGCGAGCAACTTCAGCTCGATGTCGGACAACACCCTGCAAAATGGCGCCGACGCGGTTGGCCTGTACACCGGCAATGCGTCATCGATTCCGGTCGGCTCCGATGTCACCACCGCGGCACTTCGCGACGCCGTCGTGTACGGCACGAACGACCCTGACGCTGTGGGACTCCTTGTCCTACTCAACGCGGCGCAGCCGCAAGTCGACGAGAGCGGCGGCGGCAACTCGGCAACGCAGTCCGTTCAGCGATGTCCGAACGGATCGGGTGGCCTCCGTAACACCACCAGCTTCGCCGCGAGCCTCGCGACCCCAGGCGCGGTCAACTCGTACACCAACGTTCCGACGAATGTCGGAGCAACTCCGGCCTCGATCTGTGCTGGCGACTCGTCGTTGCTCTTGGCGACCGTTGGCACCGCTGAGACCGTCGTGTGGTACGAAGGCTCATGCGGCGGCACCATCGTCGGCGAGGGCGGCTCGATTTCCGTTAGCCCCGTCTCAACGACGACCTACTTCGCAGCGGCGAAGAACGTGAACTCGGGGTGCATCAGCGCGACGTGCGTCAGCGTGGAAGTCGCCGTGACTTCGACGTCGACGTGGTATCTCGATCAAGACCTCGACGGGTTCGGCGATCCGAGGTCGAGCGTCGTTTCGTGCACTCAACCGCGCGGCTACGTCGGCAACAGCGGCGACGGCTGCCCGGTCGATCCAGCGAAGGTCGCCCCCGGCGCGTGTGGATGCGGCGTCTTCGACACTGACTCCGATTCAGATGGCACCGCCGACTGTGTCGACGGTTGTCCGAACGATCCGAACAAGATCGCTGCTGGCGCCTGCGGCTGCGGCGCACTCGATACCGATTCTGACGGCGACGGCACAGCAAACTGCATTGACGGGTGCCCAAGTGATCCGAACAAGATCGCACCAGGCACGTGCGGCTGCGGCGTCGCCGACATCGACACCGACACCGACGGGACGGCCGACTGCAACGACGGTTGCCCGACCGATCCGCTCAAGATCGCTCCAGGCGTCTGCGGCTGCGGCGTCGTTGATGCTGACATCGACGGCGACGGCACCGTCGACTGCCTCGATGGCTGCCCCAACGATCCGAACAAGTCGGCGCCGGGCATTTGTGGTTGCGGTACCCCGGACACCGACTCTGACTCGGACGGCGTGGCCGACTGCCTCGATGTCTGCCCGGGCTCGCCGGACAACGTCGATTGCAACGGAAACGGAACGCCGGACGGCTGCGACATCTCGAGCGCGGCCTCTGCGGACGTGAACGAGAACGGCATTCCTGATGAATGCGATTGCCTCGGCGATCTCGACAACGACGGTCAGACCAACGGAGCGGACCTCGCCATTCTCCTCGGGAGTTGGGGCACCGCTGGCGTCGGCGACATCAATGTGGACGGCACAACTAACGGATCGGATCTCGCGATCCTGCTCGGTGGCTGGGGACCGTGTCCGTTCGGCCCGTAAGGAAACCACATTGAGGTGACGAAACAGTGAAGGCTCACGGACGACTTTGACCGGTAAGCAGAGAGGTCACTCGTCGCTCCCCGCCTTCGCCGAACGCTCGCCCGGTCCCCTCGAGGGCCGGGCGAGCGTGTTTTTGTAGTCCACGTGCGAGACGCGAGGCCGCTCGACGTACGCACGAGGAGAACGACGGCGGGCTCTCCCGTGAGCCTGAAAACCTTAGATCTGCCTGCAAGGTTGAGTCCTCACAGCCGCATGGAAGCAGCTGCGGACGGTTGCGCCGCCAAGGCCAGTTCTCAGTTCGCTCTGAGGAGACTTGTTGCAGACGACGGACGGTGACGCAACGTACGACCTTCCGGGGCGCGCTCGAAACAAGCGAGTTGTTTGGCGCGACTGGTCTGCTTCCTTTACCATCGTGCAGCTCACGATGCTGCTCGTAGGCCTCGTCCCGGCGCTGGCTGCGTCCACGAGCTTCGTCGCAGCGTTCGCCACGACGGCGGCCGCCTCCGCCCGCGCTGGACCCGATCCCGACACGGACGGTGACGGCGTCCCCGACGCGCTCGACAACTGCCCGACCACGGCAAATCCCGACCAAGCGGACTTCGACGGCGACGGCGTCGGCGACGCATGTGACAACTGTCGCTACGTGCAGAATCCTTCGCAGTCCGACGCAGACTTTGATGGTGTCGGCGACGCGCGCGCCGCGCTCGACTGGGATAGCGACGGGACCGTCGACCAACTCGACAACTGTCCGTTCACGTCGAATCCGGATCAGTCCGACGCGGATGGCGACGGCGTTGGTGACGCCTGTGATGCGTGCCCGAGCGATCCGAGTAAGTGGAACGATCCCGGCAATTGCGGCTGCGGCGTCGCCGACGTCGACTCCGATGGTGACGGCGCGCCGAACTGCTCTGACGGATGTCCGAACGACCCGAACAAGAACGCTCCAGGTGCCTGCGGATGCGGCGTCGAAGACCTCGACTCGGACGGCGATCAAGTCGCCGACTGCATCGACAATTGCCCGCTCGGCTTCAATCCGATCCAAGCCGACAGCGATGGCGACGGCATTGCCGACGCGTGCGACAACTGCACAACAGTCGCGAACCCCGATCAAGTCGATAGTGACGCGGATGGTGTGGGCGACGCCTGTGTATCCCTCGACGCCGACGGCGACGGCGTCATCGATCAACACGACAACTGCCCCTTCATCGCGAACCCGAACCAAGTCGACAGCGATGGTGACGGCTACGGCGACGCGTGCGACCAGTGCGCCGACGACGCCTTCAAAATTGAACCGGGAACGTGCGGTTGCCTCTCCCCCGAAACGGACAGCGACCTTGATGGAACTCCCGATTGTGTCGACGGATGTCCATTCGATGCCCTGAAGACGATGGCGGGAACATGTGGCTGCGGCGTCGTCGACGACACGAGCGACGCCGATGCCGACGGCGTCGTCGACTGCATCGATGGTTGCCCGAGCGATCCACTCAAAGTCTCGCCAGGCATATGCGGCTGCGGCGTACTCGACGATCCCACCGACTCCGATAGCGACGGCGTTCCTGATTGCATCGACAACTGCCCGAGCACGCCGAATCCTTCGCAACTCGACTTCGATGGCGACGGCGTTGGGAACGCGTGTGACAACTGCATCTACCGCGGAAACCCGGGCCAAGAAGACCTCGACAGCGACGGCATCGGCGACGCGTGCGCGACCCAAGATTTTGACGGCGACGGCGTTCTCGACCAACTCGACAACTGCCTCGTCACGTTCGATCCAACCCAAGCCGACGCTGACGGCGACGGCACCGGTGACGTCTGCGACGGTTACCCTAACAATCCGCTGAAGACTGATCCCGGTACGTGTGGCTGTGGCGCTCTGGATACCGACTCCGATGTCGACGGAACGCCCGATTGCATCGACGGCTGCCCGTGCGATTCGAACAAGACAGCACCCGGAGTCTGCGGCTGCGGCAACGAAGAAGTCGACAGCGACTTCGACGGTACGCCCGACTGTATCGATGGCTGCCCCGACGATTCCGGGAAGATCGCGCCGGGACTCTGCGGCTGCGGACTCCCTGACTTCGACTCGGACGGCGACGGCACGCCCGACTGCATCGACGGCTGTCCATTCGATCCAGCGAAAACCGCACCTGGCGCCTGTGGCTGCTTCGTCGTCGACGCCGACTTCGACGGCGACGGTGTTGCGAACTGCGTCGACAACTGCCCCGCCGTGTTCAATCCGTCGCAAGCGGACGCAAACGGCAACGGTGTTGGCGATGCGTGTGACAGCAGCGACAGCGATGGCGACGGCGCGCCCGACAGTAGCGACAACTGCCCGTCCACCTTCAATCCTGATCAGCTCGATTCAGACAGCGACGGCGTCGGCGATGCATGCGATGGCTGTCCGTTCGATGCGGCCAAGTCGAATCCCGGCACCTGCGGCTGCGGAGAACTCGACGCCGACGACGACGGCGATGGCGTGCTCAACTGCAATGACGGTTGTCCGAGCGATCCTGCGAAGACGAGTCCGGGCGCGTGCGGGTGCGGTGCCAGCGATACCGACGCCGATGGCGACGGCGCACCCGATTGCATCGACGGTTGCCCGAACGATCCGAACAAGACAGCACCAGGCAACTGCGGATGCGGCGTGCTCGAAGATCCGACGGATTCTGATGGCGACGGCGTACCTAACTGCTCCGACTTCTGTCCGAACGATCCGAACAAGACGAATCCCGGCCAATGCGGCTGCGGCGTCGCTGACCTCGACAGTGACGGCGACATGCGTCCCGACTGCGCCGACAACTGCCCGTCGGCATTCAACATCGATCAACTCGACACCGACGGCGACGGCGTCGGCGACGTGTGCGACAACTGCTGGGCGGTCGCGAATCCCACTCAGTCCGATGTCGACGGCGACGGCGTCGGAGATGCGTGCGACAACTGTCCGACGAGTGCCAACGCTCTTCAATCCGACTCCGACGGCGATGGCGTGCGTGATGGCTGCGATGGTTGTCCTTTCGACAGCGCGAAGATCGCGCCCGGGACCTGCGGCTGCGGCGTCGACTACACCGATTCGGACAGCGACGGTGTGCCCGACTGCGTTGACAACTGCCCCGCGATCGCGAATTCCAATCAGAGTGACACGGATGGCGACGGCATCGGCGATGCGTGCGACAACTGCAATGCAATTGCGAATCAGACCCAACAAGATCTCGATAGTGATGGCGTCGGCGACGCGTGCGACAACTGCATCTACTTCGCGAATCCGGGGCAAGCAGACTTGAATAGTGATGGCGTCGGCGATGCCTGCGCCACGCAAGACATCGACGGTGACGGCACGATCGATCAGCTCGACAACTGCTTCTTCACGTACAACCCGAGCCAGGCCGACTCCGACGGTGACGGCGTCGGCGATGTGTGCGACGCATGCCCGAACGATCCGGCAAAGTCGAACGACTCTGGCCAATGTGGCTGCGGTGTTGCGGACCTCGACTCAGATGGCGACGGATTTTCTGACTGCAACGACGGCTGTCCGGCTGATCCAAACAAGTATCTGCCCGGACCCTGCGGCTGCGGCGTTAGCGAAGACGATTCCGACTTCGACGGTGTGCCCGATTGCGTCGACAACTGCCCGAACTTCAATCCAGCGCAACGAGACACCGACGGCGATGGCTTCGCTGATGCGTGCGACAACTGCAAAACCGTCTCCAATCCTGGGCAAGAGGACGCTGACGGCGATGGCATCGGCGACGTGTGCGCCACGCTCGACAGCGACAACGACGGCGTTCTCGACCAGCTCGACAATTGTCCGTTGATCACGAACACCGATCAGACTGACTCTGACGGCGATGGTTACGGCGACGTCTGCGACAACTGCCCCTCAGCTCACTTCAAAGTCGATCCCGGTCAGTGCGGATGCGAACCCTTCGAATTCGATTCCGATGGCGACGGCACCGCCGATTGCGTCGATGGTTGTCCGTCCGATCCCTTCAAAGCAGCGCCGGGCCCGTGCGGTTGCGGCGTCGTCGATGATTTGACCGACAGCGATGCCGACGGCACGCCTGATTGCGCCGACGGTTGTCCGAACGACGGCGCGAAGACGAGTCCTGGCACGTGCGGTTGCGGTGTCGTCGACGACCCGACTGACTCCGATGCCGACGGCGTGCCCGACTGCGCCGACAACTGCCCTGCCCTATCAAACCCCACGCAGCTCGACTTCGACGGCGACGGCATTGGCAACGCCTGCGACAACTGCATCTACGTCTTCAATCCCGATCAGGCCGACGCTAACAACGACGGTGTCGGCGACGTGTGCGCGTCGCTCGACTGGGACAGCGACGGCACGATCGATCAACTCGATAACTGCGTCACGATTCCGAACCCGAGCCAGAGCGATGCGGACGCCGACGGTACCGGCGATGCGTGCGATGGCTGTCCCAACGATCCGTTCAAAATTTCGCCCGGTGCATGCGGTTGCGGCAATCCAGAGACTGACTCTGACTTCGACGGAGCGCCCGATTGCATCGACGGCTGCCCGAACGACCCCGACAAGTCCGCCCCCGGCTTCTGCGGCTGCGACAATCCCGAGACCGAAAGCGACTTCGACGGCGTGCCCGACTGCGCCGACGGATGCCCTAACAATCCGAGCCTCACCGTGCCCGGCGTGTGCGGCTGCGCGCCGACGGACGACTCAGATGGCGATGGCGCACCCGACTGCGTTGACGGTTGTCCGTTCGATCCAGCAAAGACGACACCCGGCGCGTGCGGCTGCTTCGCACCTGACAACGATTCAGATGGCGACGGCGTCGCAAACTGCATCGACAACTGCCCGTCGATTTTCAATCCCACCCAAGTCGACTTCGACGGCGACGGTGCCGGCGATGCTTGCGACGCTGGCGACTTCGACGGCGATGGCGTTCCGAACTCGGTCGACAACTGCGTCACCTCGTTCAACACCGATCAATCAGATATCGACAGCGACGGCGTCGGCGATGCGTGCGACAACTGCGCGCTGATCGCGAACCCGAACCAAGCGAATGCGGACGGTGACGGCGCTGGTGATGCGTGTGACGGTTGTCCGAACGCACCGGGCAAGACGGACCCCGGCATTTGTGGCTGCTTGATCAACGACTTTGATAGCGATCTTGACGGCGTTCCCGATTGCAACGATGGCTGTCCGTTCAACCCGTTCAAGACAGCTCCCGGTCCCTGTGGCTGCGGACTCATCGACGACCCAACAGATACCGACGGCGACGGCGTCGCCGACTGCGTCGATGGCTGTCCGTTCGACGCGAAAAAGATCGCACCTGGCTTCTGCGGCTGCGGCAGCGTCGACAGTCTCATCGACAGCGATGGCGACGGAGTCGTCGACTGCCTCGACAACTGCCCGAACGTCTTCAATCCCGACCAGGCGCTTGTTGACTCTGACGGCGACATGCGGATCGACTGCGCCGACAACTGCCCGAGCCTGTTCAATCCAGGCCAAGAAGATGCAGACGGAGACGGCATCGGCGACGCGTGCGATACCGGCGGTCCGACCTGCTGCGCTGGCGGTGATTTCAATTGCGACGGCGTCGTCGACTGCGCTGACGTCGCGCCTTGGATCGCAGCATTCAGAGGGGGCGAGCCTTGTGCCGACATCAATCAAGATGGCGGCGTCGACGGCAACGACTACGACGCATTACTCGCGCTCCTTGGAAGCGGCGACGCAGACGGCGATCTCTGGCCCGATGCGTGCGACAACTGCCCGTTCGTCTTCAATCCCAGGCAGGCCGATAGCAACGGCAACGGCATCGGCGATGATTGCGACGGCGGCGGCGGATGCTGCCCGACGCTCGGTGACTTCGACTGCGATGGTGATGTCGACTGCGACGACGCCGTCCTCTTCAAGATTGCGTTCGAAGCTGGTGAAGCGTGTGCTGATACCGATGGCGATGGATTCATCTCGGGCATCGACGTCGAAATCTTCTATCTTCTCATTGGTAGCCGGCACTCCGATGGCGACTTGGTGCCCGACATTTGCGAGGTCGGCGGATGTTGCGCTGGCGGCGACCTCGACTGTGACGGCGATGTCGATTGCGCAGACTTCACGATCTTCATCAATGCGTTCATTTTCGGCGAGCCCTGCGCCGACATCAATGGCGATGGTTCCATCGACTTCTTCGACTACCTCGACATGCTTGATTTGATCGGCGGCGGAGTTGGCGGGAGCGACGTCGATTCGGACTCAGTGCTCGACCTTTGCGACAACTGCCCGAATACCTTCAACCCTGAGCAATCCGATTTCGACGGCGACGGCATCGGCGATGTGTGCGACCCAGATCCTTGCCCGATCGATTCCGACGGCGACGGCGTCAACGACTGTCTCGACGGTTGCCCGAACGATCCGAACAAGGTTTCTCCGGGACCTTGCGGTTGCGGCAACATCGAAGTTGATAGTGATGGCGATGGGACCCCGGACTGCGTGGATGGCTGCCCCAGCGATCCGAGCAAGAGCTCGCCTGGTCAATGCGGCTGCGGGATAGTGGACGTCGACACCGACGGTGACGGCACTGCCGACTGCGTCGATGGCTGCCCGAGTGATCCGCAGAAAGCTTCGCCCGGTCTTTGCGGCTGCGGCGTGTCTGATGGCACGGATTGGTCACCGCTCGCGAGCGGCAACGACACGTTTGTGTTCGGACTAACAACGTATGACGACGGGCTCGGCGGCGGACCGGCGCTCTACTCAACTGGTCTCTTCACAATCGCTGGCGGTAACCTCGTCAATCGCATCGCGCGTTGGGGTGGCACGACCTGGTCAGCGCTCAATGGTCCCTCGGGCTTCGGACTCAGCGGCATTCCCAACGGCGGCGGTGTCGCGCTCGTGGTGTTCGACGACGGAAGCGGATCAGCGCTCTACGTTGGCGGCGCGTTCACGACCGCCGGTGGCGTTCCCGCGAGCAACATCGCGCGCGGGGACGGCACAGCTTGGTCGGCGCTCGACAGTGGGCTCAACAGCACGGTCACCGATCTTGTGGTCTTTGACGACGGTTCAGGCAGCGGCCCCAAGCTGTACGCCAGCGGTTGGTTCACGGTTGCTGGTGGAACTCCGGCGAGCCTCGTGGCTCGATGGGACGGCACCTCGTGGTCGGCACTCGGCGGGAACGAACTCATCAGCGGGGACTACGCGAACGCCCTCGCGGTCTTCGATGATGGACTCGGCGGCGGACCGGCGCTCTATGCAGGCGGCTCGTTTGCACTTGCGGGCACGACGTGGGTCAATCACATCGCTCGCTGGAATGGCAGCAGTTGGACGGCGCTGAGCAACGGCCTCGACGACGGCGGGGTCTCCGTGCTCGCCGCGATCGACGACGGTTCGAGCATGAGTCCGTCGCTGTTCGTCGGCGGCTTCTTCACGAGCGTCGATGGGGTTCCGGGAACGCGAGGAATGGCGCGCTGGGACGGCACGTCGTGGCATTCGCTTGGAAGCGGCATGAATAGTTCGGTCGAATCGCTTCTGCCGTGGGACGGCGGCGGACCCGAAGGCACCGTCCTCTACGCGGGCGGCTATTTCTCGTCAGCAGGCGGCACCTACGCGAGCAAGATCGCGCGCTGGAATGGCACCGCGTGGTCGAGCTTGGGCGGCGGCGGATCGAGCGGCGAGATATTCGCAATGACCACGTTCGACGATGGCTCAGGAACGGGCGACGCGCTGTTCGTCGGCGGCTTCTTCAACTTCTTCTTCTCAACGAGCGGCGTGACGGGCGCGAACAACGTGGCGAAGTGGACGACGCCACCATGCGGCGGCGTCGATACCGATGGCGACGGCGTGCCGGACCGGCTCGATGGTTGTCCACTCGACCCGTTGAAGATCACGCCGGGCGCGTGCGGCTGCGGCGTTGCAGACACAGACACCGACAACGACGGCACTCCTGACTGCAACGATGGTTGCATCAATGATCCGGCGAAGACCGAACCCGGCGATTGCGGCTGCGGAGTGGTGGATCACGACACCGACGGTGACGGCGCTGCCGACTGCATCGACGGATGTCCAAGTGATTCAGCCAAGACCTCTCCCGGCACCTGCGGCTGCGGAGTGTCTGACACCGATAGCGATGGCGACCTAACACCTGATTGCATTGACGGATGTCCGAACGATCCGAATAAGATCGCTCCCGGCACCTGCGGCTGCGGCGTCGTCGACGGCGTCTTCACGTGGTCGCAGCTCTCAAGCGGAACCGATCGCCCGACGTTCGCTGTCACCAAGTTTGATGACGGCTCGGCGAACGATCCGGCGACCTACGTCGGTGGTGACTTCACGAAGGCTGGTGGCGTCACGGCGAAGCACGTCGCGCGCTGGAACGGCACGACGTGGTCGGCGCTCGGCGCTGGCGTCGACTTCAACGTCTACGCGTTGGCGTCGTTCCAGCCGGGTTCGAGCGGTTCTGCGTCGCTCTACGCCGGCGGCGGCAGCACAAGTCCGCACGGCGGTAAGGCTGGCGGAAGTGGCGGAAGTGGCGACGGCGGGAGCGCCCACGGTGACCGCATCACCACGTGGGATGGCACGTCGTGGTCGGCGCTCGGAACTGGCGTCAATGGTGATGTCTACTCGCTGCAACCTTTCGGCGGCGATCTCTACGTCGGCGGCAAGTTCACAACCGCTGGCGGCGCGAGTGCTAGTCGTATCGCGAAGTGGAACGGCTACTCGTGGTCGACGCTCGGTAGCGGGGTGAATGGCGACGTACTCGCCATGACTGTCTTTGATGACGGCGCTGGCGCGAAGCTCTACGTTGCGGGCACGTTCACGACCGCCGGCGGCGTCGCAGCCAATCGCATTGCGCGCTGGGACGGCACTGGCTGGTCGGCGCTGGGCAGCGGCATCGGCGGCCTTGGAGGCCCGACCGTCCCGGTGTACGCGCTCGCTGTGCATAACGACGGCTCCGGCGCTGCGCTCTACGCAACGGGCGAGTTCCTAACAGCAGGCGGCGCGAGCGCAAATCGAATCGCGAAGTGGAACGGATCAACGTGGTCGGCGCTCGGTACCGGCCTCAACCAGGTTGGCTACGCGCTTCGTAGCTTCGCTGACGGATCTCTCGGCGGCGCGAAGCTCTGGGTCGGCGGTGCGGCGGGGCTCGCGACGTGGAACGGCACGACGTGGTCCGCAGTCGGCAGCGGCGTCACTGGCAACGGACAGGTCGACACGCTGTCGACCTTCGACATCGGTGACGGCAATGGCACGTCGATCTACGTCGGCGGAATCTTCTCATCGATCAATGGAACGTTCGCGAAGAATGTGGCGCGGGGAACAGTCGATTGTTCAGCGCCGCTCGATTCGGACGGCGACGGCACACCAGATGCGACCGATGGCTGCCCGCTCGACCACAACAAAATCGCCCCCGGCGCGTGCGGCTGTGGTGTGAGCGACGCCGACACTGATGGTGACGGTGTTCCTAACTGCGCCGATGGTTGCCCGACTGACGTGAACAAGATCGCACCCGGCGCGTGTGGTTGCGGCGTGGTCGACACCGACAGCGATGGCGACGGAGTTCCGAATTGCGCCGACGGTTGTCCGAGTGATCCGAACAAGAGCGCGCCCGGCGCGTGTGGCTGCGGCGTGGTCGACACCGACAGCGATGGCGACGGCGTTCCTAGCTGCGTCGACGGCTGTCCGAGCGATCCGAACAAGTCGTCGCCGGGCGCCTGCGGCTGCGGCTCGCCCGACACTGACTCCGACGGCGACGGAGTTCCCGACTGCACCGACGGTTGTCCTAGCGACGCGAACAAGTCGTCGCCGGGCGCGTGCGGTTGCGGCGTTGCTGACACCGACACCGACGGCGACACCACACCCGATTGCAGCGATGGCTGTCCGAGCGATCCGCTGAAGATTGCCCCGGGCCTGTGCGGTTGCGGCGCGAGCGACGCCGACACCGATGGCGACGGCACCATCGACTGCGAGGACGGATGCCCATCCGATCCGAACAAGCTCGAACCCGGCAAATGCGGTTGCGGCATCGTCGACGAGATCACATGGTCGCCGCTCGCGAGCGGCATGAACGATTGGGCGGTCGAAGCACTTGCGACCTTTGATGATGGCTCGGGCCCGATGCTCTACGCCGGCGGCGACTTCACCAGCGCTGGCGGCGTCGCTGCGAATCGCATCGCCCGATGGAACGGCACCGCCTGGTCGACGGTGGGAAGCGGAATCAACGGCGAAGTGTTAGCTCTATCGACGTTGGACGACGGTACTGGTGTCGCGCTCTACGCGGGCGGATTCTTCAATTCCGCAGGCGCAGTTGCCGCCAGTTCCGTCGCGCGCTGGGACGGATCCGCGTGGTCATCGCTCGGCGGCGGCCTTCAGAACGGCGTGTACGCACTGGCGACGTTTGACGACGGCGGTCCGGGCGGCGCTGGCCTCTACGCCGGTGGCTTCTTCACACACGCGGGGAGCACGCCACTCAGTCGCATCGCGCGATGGAACGGCGCAGCGTGGTCAACGCTCGGCAGCGGTGTGAACAGCACAGTGCTCGCGCTCGCGACGCACGATGACGGCTCGGGTCTAGCGCTGTACGTGGGCGGCTACTTCACGAGCGCGGGCGGCAGCGCTGCAAACTTCATCGCGCAGTGGGACGGCGCATCCTGGTCTGCACTCGGCAGCGGTATGAACGGTCCGGTCTGGGCGTTGACGACGTTTGATGATGGTTCGGGCAGCGGCCCCGCGCTCTATGTCGGCGGCGACTTCACGACTGCGGGCGGTGTTGCAGCGAATCGCATTGCGAAGTGGAACGGTTCTGCGTGGTCGGCCGTCGGCACCGGAGTCGACGACTGGGTCTTCGCGCTCGGCACGTTCACCGATCCGTCGAGCGGCGCCGTACTTCTCGGCGCTGGCGGCGACTTCAGCAGCGCTGGCGGTCTCCCCGCAGATCGGATTGCAACTTGGAACGGCATCGCTTGGTCCGCGCTCGGATCCGGCATGGGCAATTTGCCAGTGTTCGCTCTCGCGACGTTCGACGACGGGGCGGCGGCCGGACCATCGCTCTACGCTGGCGGCGCATTCGTAACCGCCGATGGCGCGGCGGCGAACAAAATCGCGCGTTGGGGGATTGTCTGCGCTCCGGTCCTCGCGGCGGCCAGCGCGCCAAGCGACCGCGAGTTCATCGCACGCAACGGAGACCTCGACCTCGACGGCGATGTCGACCACGCTGATCTCGCCGCGCTGTTCGACAACTGGGGACGGGCTGGTAAGGGCGATCTGAACGCCTCGGGCGCCGTTGACGCGGCCGACATCATCCTGCTTCTCGGCTCGTGGCTTCCAGCGGTGGACGAGACGGGGGCAGCGGAAGCTGAGTCACCGACCACGTTCGGTTTCGCGACACGGTGACGTCCAGTCCGAAGGACCGGCACCACGGTTAGAAAAATTTCCAACGACTATTTTTCTTCATGTCGCTTCGGGCGCTGCAAGCGCTGTGCTTCCAGTTCGCATTAGTCCTACCGGCCGGTTTCCGTTTCACGAGATCCGGATGCGAGGTTGCCGAAGCGCACGCTTTCCGTAACTCTCGGGGCCCGCGCCCCTTCTGATCGATTGGCGATACCGACCGGGAAGCAGAGAGGTCGCTCGCCGATCGAAAAGCTCACCCGACCCTGAATAGGGGCCGGGTGGGTTTTCGCAGGCACCTTTTTCCGTTTCGTGATGAGCCACGAAAAAGAACGCAAACATCCTGCAAGGTTGCGCGGTGAGAAACGCATTGGCACTTGGGGGGGGCGTGGCCTCACACGGCGCTAACGCTGCGAAGAGCCCGCCTGCATAGTGAGGGGCGGACGGTCTCCACCGGGAACGAACGAGATCGTTCGCCATTCACGCAGCCCGCTCGGCCCGGAAACGGGCCGAGCGGGTTTCTACGCTCTGCGGCGCTCGGTTGGGCTGATCGCGCGGAGAGCGAAAGGAACTGCGTTCATTGCGTGCTCGCCGACGGTGCAATCGACCGCGGTGCTGGCTTGCGATGCGCCCATCCTGCGCATCGTTAGCTATTTGGGGCGCCTTACTAGCTATCTCGTAAGCGTGATGCGCGACACGTCGTCCTGAAAACGTATCGAATGCATCGAAGTTCCGAAAACGCTATTGACGCGCTGGCAAGTCCGAGTATGGTGAATGCCGCGTGGAGTTTTCGCCGTAGGGTTAGTTCACGAGCGTGGGATTCGTTCACAAACCTAGCACAAGGACGCGCGTTCGGCGCGTACTAGCGTGGCGGGTGCAGTCGGGACTGTTTGGCGCGACTGTTGTTGTCGCGTGTTGTTAGTTGAAGTGGCTTCTGTCGGTCGATCCCAGTGATGGGACGACATCCATCGACGGGCTTGGCGCTCGGCGTCGGTGAGCGCTTTGAGACGGCATGTTGAGCGGGACGTGCGCGATCGATGATCGCGACGGCTGTGGCATGGCGTCGTTCGGGGGTCTCAATTCGAAAGGACGGAATAATGCCAAACAGATTCAGCGTGGGATCGAAAAACGCATGACAGGGCGCATGGAAGGGCTGGTTCGCCGCCTGCGCGGCCGCCTCCCTCGGGGCAAGAGCGGCGGCCAGCACATCGATTGTCTACTCAGAGGACTTCTCTGATTGCAACGCCGCTGGCTACATCATGACCAGCTTGTGGCACCCGGCTGCTCTCCCGATGGGTACAGGCCATCTCGGCTGTGGTCTCTACTTTGGCCAAGATGCTACGTGCGACTACGCCACCGGCTTCCAAGTTGCCGGAACTGCGGATTCGCCGACGATCGATCTCACCAGCTATGTCGCGCCGATCACGCTTCGATATGAATATCGAGTCGGCAACGAAACTGGCTTCTGCCTCTATGACCAAGCGAGCGTACGCGTGTCCGACGATGGCTTCGCTACGAGCGTCATCGAGGCCGATCTCGAATGCGGTGCGCCGACGACGATGCTTGAGAACGCGGGTTGGCAGACTGCCACCGTCGATCTCTCCGCGTAGGCTGGCTCGACCATCCAACTCCGCTTCGCCTTCGACAGCGGCGACGAGTCTTTCAACGACTATCTCGGCTTCGCCGTGACCGAGGTCGAGGTCGAAGCCACCAATCTACCGCTGCCAACGCTCTCTCTGGAAGGGATCGATTGCCAAGACGACGCCAGCCCCGCGCCGGGTCACCAGGTCGCAGTCGCTCTCTGGATGCGAAATGTTTTCGCTCCTGGCACGACGGGCTTCCAAGCATTTGTCGAGTTCGATGACTCGCTGCTGACCTATCGCGACGACCTCAGCTCGTACACCGGTGGCCCGTTCCCAGCGCACATCCTCAACTTCGGCGTACTACCGCCGTTCAACATTGAGTGGGCCGCTGGCCGATTGCGCCTCGACGGCTCGACATTGCCGTTCGCTCCAGCAGCGGTCGGCAACGCGCCACTGGCGACGCTGATCTTCGACGTGCTCGATGAGTGCGGCACGACGACACTCAATTTCGGCGGGTACCCCGCATTACCCTTCTTCTTTTCAGAGCTCAGCCTGTTCGGCTCTCCTCTCGCGACGGTACTCACGCCGACCGATCCGCTCCAACTCGACGTCACCGATCCGGTCGTCACGTGTCCGGCGGACATCACGGTTGCTGCGGACGTCACCATCCCAGTGCTCACTCCTATCTGCGCCGCCAGCAACTGCTGCTCATTGCATCCGGGCCTCGGCTGTAGCGACGCTGCGTGCACCTCCCTCATTTGCGGGTTAGATGCCTTCTGCTGCGCGGTGGCCTGGGACTCGATTTGCGCGAGTGCGGCCTAAACATTCTGTGCTCCAGTCCCAGGAATGGCGCAGGACCCCTGCGTCGGTGCCTTCGTCACTTTCACGGCCACCGCCACGGACAACTGCGACCTCACTCCGAGCATCGTGTGCGCGCCGCCGAGCGGAAGCCTCTTCCCGATCGGCACCACGACCGTGACCTGCACGGCGACCGACGACTGCGGCAACACCGACAGCTGCACCTTCGACATCGAAGTGAGGGCGACGAACAGAGTGCTCGTTGACGTGAAGATCTTGGTCGGCTCATTCACCGCGCCTGGTGCCAGCCGTTGCATCCGCTTCCAAGCCAATGATTGCTCAGCCGCGGCGGACGAGACCCTCTTCTTCACCGACGACGGGCTCGGGTACCAGAACAGCGGTCCCGTTTACGTAGAGAGCCCCTGCGGCGACTGGACGTCGCTTTGCGTCAAGGACGAGCAACACACCAAGTGGGCGACGGTGGCGCTCGTGAATGCCGGCACCTATTGGCTCGCCGCGACGCCAGCTGTTCTCCTCCCTGGTGACGACGACAACGATGGCGACGTTGACATCAACGACGTGACGTGGCTCATCTTCACCTTCGGCAGCTTCGCGGGTGCCAATCCATGTCCGTTCGTATTCCCCGGCCCCGGCCCGCGCGACGCTGATTTCAGCCTCTCGTACTGAGTAGCACCAATCTCCAACCCCTCGACGACTGCGAAAGCGACGTCGAGGGTTTCTCAACATCGACGCCGTACGACGCTCGATAAACTAACTTCTCTTTATTTACGGAAATTCTCGGTGAGATCTCCATCGGCTCTCTCAACCTACTGGTACCTGCCATGAACCCTCGCTCGATCTTTTGTTCGCTGGCTGCGTCTTTCATGTTGTTAGGCAACGCCGCCTCCGCTGGCATGGTCGATATGGCGCAATCGCCGCTCGCCCAGTCGGTGCCGATTGGGGTCACTGTCAACGTCAAGATCGTGGTCAACTCTCCCACGCCCGGCGGCCAAGCGTGGGATTCGCTCGACGCGGTCATCGCTTGGGATCCCACGCGACTAAAGCTTCTGGGCTCAACGCAAGTCGGTGCTGGCGCGTTCTTCTTCCTGACTGGCTTCTTCCCCGATCCCGACGGCGTCAATGTCAGCCTCATCGACGGCAACGCGATCTTCACCGCGCTCGGGCCGCCGGGATCGCAGATCATCGCTCCGCCAGCGCCAGCTCAGCTCGTCGTCACCACGCTTCAGTTTCTCGCGTTAGCGCCGACTCCGGCGACGCCAGTCGACTTTCTGCCGACGATCGGCGTCTTCGGTCAGACTCGTGTGCTGCTCGGCGGCTTCAATGTCACCGGCGACACCACCAGCATCGCCTTTGTCGAGATCGTCGTCGCCTGCCCGCCCAGCGTGCACAGTTGCTTCGCCGTCGGCACGCCGGGCTGCAACGACGTAAATTGCTGCGACGCGGTGTGCCAAGTAGATCCCTTCTGCTGCACCAACGCGTGGGACCTGACGTGTGTAAGCCAGGCCAGCGCCCTGTGCGACGGCTGCGGCGATCCTGCGGCGGGCAGCTGCTGCCAGGCGCACGCGACGCCGTTCTGCAACGACCCCACCTGCTGCGACCAAGTGTGCACGGTCGATCCGTTCTGCTGCAATGTGGAATGGGACGACGCGTGCGCTGCCGACACGCCGGCCTTCCCGTCGTGCGCGTGCGACCCGTGTGAAGCGAGCAACGCTAGTTGCTTCGTCGTCCACGCTACTCCGGGCTGCGACGATTCGGCGTGCTGCACCTTGGTGTGCGCTGGCGACCCGTCGTGCTGCACCAGCGCGTGGGACATCGACTGCAAGAACGCGGCCAACCTGCTCTGTGGTGGATGCGGCAACCCAGCGAGTGGGAACTGCTTCTGCGCGCATCCGAACGAGGGCTGTGCCAAGGCGAGTTGCCGCCGCACAGTGTGTGAGGCCGACCCGTTCTGCTGCGAGGTGGAGTGGGACGGGATCTGCGCGACCGAGGCGAACACACTCTGCACTTGCCGCGCCGACTTCGACAGCAACGGCACAGTTGATGCCGCCGACCTGGCGCTACTCCTCGGCGCATGGGGCACTGCTTGGTGCCCGTTCGACATGGACAACAACGGCGACGTTGATGGTGCCGACCTTGGCACGTTCCTCGGTGCGTGGGGGAACTGCCCGTAAGGCCAAACTGAGCTAGCCAGAGTTGAATTACTAAGTCCGCTCCGGAGCGATGCGCACGCGATCCTCTGGGGCCAGTTCGCTTGACGGCGTGCAGCGTTCCGGGACGTGGGACCGGAACGGTCGAGTCGCTTCCACTTTTTTCAAAGGACATCGCAACTATGAAAATGCAGATTCTCCCTCTCGCCGCCGCTGTATGACCAGAATGCAACCCCTGACGCCATCTTCGGAAGCGGAAACGCAAACGGCTCCTTCACGCTCGAACGCAATGCTGGCGTCGAATTAGGAATGCGCGCCAAAGTCCGCTTCCCGACGCCGTTGAATGTCTTCAACAGTAATGGCGACGGAACCTATACCTTCAAGAAGGGTTGGGGCGGCGTCGGCGATCCACTCAATCCCTTCTGGCACTTCGAGTGGTCGGTGAACACAAATTGGAACGGATCGTCACCGTACCTGCTCGATGATCTCACCTACGAAATCGGCATGGACTTCGATCCGGGGCCTGGTACCGATCACCTTACGTTCGACCAGATCACCCCTGCTCAGCCAGCGTTCTTCTGGGATCACTCGATCGGCACGAACGCGACCGGCAATGGCGCCGGTGTCGAAGCTGCCACTGCCCCTGCGTACGCCGCGTTGCTCGCAGCTAACAATGTGGCTCAGAACTCCTGGCGCCCAACGTTCTTTGACAATTACTGGTTCAGTTTCGACCCAACCGTTGTTGGCCGGTATGAGTATTACGTCTCTGCGTTCAGTGGCGCCGGACGTGTTGCGCGCACGGCCATCACGATCTTCGCGCTCGACAAGGTCAGCCTCACGATCGATGGCGATGGTTGCCAGAACACCGATCAGGATCCCATTACGCCTGGGACCCAGATCAAGGTCACACTGAACGTGCGGAACCCGGACTCTGTCCCGGTCACCGGTTACCAAGCGTTCCTTGACTTCAACCCTGCAACCATGACTTACGTCGGCGCGACGAGCAGCTACTCGGCGATGCCCTTCGTCGCGCATGTCCAGAACATCGCGACCGCGAACGTTTCGGCTGGCAAGCTGCGGCTTGACGGTTCAGTGCTGTTTGGTGGTTCAGGGATCCTCGATGATGCCTTGGCGGCGACGCTATTCTTTACGGTGACCCCAAGCACCGGCTGTGACAGCTATTCGGTCTCATTCGACCTCGGCCAGCCGTTCCCTTCCGAGACGAGCGACGCTGGCCTTCCGTACGCGACTGACCTCTTGAACTCCCCCGCCATCGTGCGTGACACGGTGGCCCCAACCATTTCCGCTCAGCCGACGCTCATAGTCAATGCTGAGCCCGGAGTCTGCACTGCGGACATCTTCCCGCAGGTGTTCCCGTTCAACGCCGATCCTGCCTTGAGTCCAACCGCTGCGCCGGGCGTGTTCTATACCGATCGCTACGCACCGTTCCTCTTTGAGTCCGCATTCTTCGACGGCGACTTCCGGCTGCTCCATCAGGTGAACTCGGCCGACTCGGCCGCCAATCGTCCGCCCGCATTCATGTCGGCCTTCTATAACACGCAGGGACGCAAGCTCGACATCAACTCGGCGACCGGCACCAGCGTCTCGATGGACCTATACATCGGAAGCGATTGGGGGGGACCGGACAATCGTCGTGCGGATCTCTGGCTCACGACGTTCGACTCCCTCAATGACATCTCGGGATTCCCGATCTTGGGCTTCGCTCAAATCATGGGTGATCCATTAGCGACGGGCAACTTCCGCGTCTTCACCCAAGACATCGACAACAATCCGTCGAACGGCTACACCCCGGGTTGGGTCAGTCTTGGCCTATACATGGAGGATTCAGCTACGGCAAGTGGTACACGCTACGAATTACACTCAATCTCCCGAGCTATCTCTTCGAAGTCATCGACGGCGGCACGACAGTGCTCAGCTACACCGACACGGTAACTGAGGGCAGCGTCCTGATCGGCAACACGATCATTCAGGCATACAACTTCGGCCAAACCTACGACGTCTATTCGGACAATCTGCGTATTGCAGGGCAGTACCCGAATAGCGATGACGCGTGCTCCGGACTTCCGTCCGTGACCGGCGTGCGCAGCGATTCCCAGCCACTCACCTCGCCGTTCCCGATTGGAGACACGGTCATTACTTGGACTGCAACCGATGACTGCGGCAACACGGCGAACACTGTGCAGACAGTGACAGTTCTCGGCACGGTTCCGGTCAACGTCATGGTGAATCTCCAAGGATCCGGTCCGGCCTCGCGCTGCATCCGCTTCGTCCCGGACGATTGTGCCGACTTCATCGACGTCCCGTTGACTTTCACCGGAGGTCTACCGGCGACAGTGACAACCACCATCTATGTGCCCTGCGGCACTTGGACCAAGATCTGCGCTAAGGACAGGCAGCACACGCAGTGGGACACGTCCCTTCTCACGAACGCTGGCTTGTACTACACGGCTAACACCACACTGGTCCTCAAGGCTGGCGACACCGACAACGACGGTGACATTGACATCAACGACGTGACGCTGTTCGTGGCGCAGTTCGGCACCTCGCCAGCCTCGGGAGGATGCCCGTGGGATGGCATCACGCGCAGCGCCGACTTCAGCAACAACGGACCCGTTGGTGCGGAGGACTACTCGGTGATGACCCTGAACTGGCTCACGACCTCGATATGCGCCTGCACGTTCGCGGCGGAAGGCGGCGACGAAGAAGGTCGCGGCCAGCGCTGGATTCACGTCCACGACAGCGTGTCCGACGCTGCCGACCTCGACCGCAACGGCCGCGTCGACGTGCGTGACGTTGAGGTCCTTGAGAAGCGGCACGGCCTCTCGGGTGAACTCTCCCGGCGCATGCGCGGGAAGTAACTCGAACGTTCACTGTTGTGTCAGTTTCTGCGGGTCGCAGGCAATCTTCGGATTGCCTGCGGCCCGCTTTGTTGTTAGTCAGTGGCCGTTGCGCGGCAACTCAGATCGTGTGGGAGGCGTTCGCCAGAAAGCGGTTCGTTCGCGGGTTGCGGCAACTGCGTCGAGTGAGTGGTGTAGCCGCCCCGGCGGACCACAGACCCCAGAAGCTGGTTCCGGTAGACTGAGGCCACGCGTGACGGGCACCAACACGGCGTGGCCCGCGGTGGCCCAAGCTCAGACCCGCGAGGCGTTGATGCCAGCGGGTCACGTTGTTTCACGACGCTCTTCTCCGTCAGACGGCCAACGGGCAACGAGCTACCGCGACGAGTTTCTAGGAAAAGTGAATGTTCAAGACCACCTGTGCGGCGCGTCGTTTCGCTTGCTGGAAAACTGGGCGCGGCATCACTAGCGCTCGCGTCGGCGACCGCTGCGGGAAACACGCATGCCCCGTCGCCGTTCGCGCAGCATGGCAAGAACCCCTGGTTGATCACTTCTAACGACGAGAGCTTTGAGGAGAACAACTCGTCGCGGAAGCGCGTCGTCAACTCTCTCAGCGGCGTCCGCGATGCCGTGTCGGTGCTGGAAACTGGCAGCGACAAGTCTAGCAACGCGCAGGACAGTGGCTCGCAGAGCGGCGGACTTGTCACCTCCTGCCCACCGACCGTAACGGTTTCGTGCGGCAGTCAGATCCCAGCGGCGGCGACGACGCTCACAGAGTTCGAGGCGCTCGGTGGCACGTCATCGGCGTCGACGGTGACCGTGACATCGAGTGACGCCGCGCCGACTGGCAGCGTCCCCTGCAATTACTCGGTCGCTCGTACCTATATCCTCACCGACACGCGCTCGAACTCAGTGGAGTGCATTCAGACGATCAACGTCGTCGACCTCACCGCGCCGGTATTCGTTGATTGCCCGAGGATTATCTCGGTGCCAGCGGGCCCAGGTCCCTGCTCCGCCGCCGTCAGTTGGACGCCGCCGACCGCGAGCGACGACTGCGGCGAGGCTGGCATCGTCGCAAGTCACGCGCCCGGATCTGTTTTCCTCGCGGGAACGACCCGGGTCACCTACACCGCGACCGATGTGTGCGGCCTGAGTTCCGAGTGCTCGTTCAACGTGACGGTGACACCGGGAAGTCCGACGATCGCGTACGTCGACGTCAACTGGATCGGCACCACGCCCGGAACCGATCCCGACGGCGCTGGCCCGGCGCAATCGTTCGGTTGCGACGCGTTCGCGACCATTCAAGGCGGCATCGACGCGGTGACCAGCGGCGGCACGGTCTTCGTTGCAGCGGGCAACTATGCCGAATCCACACTCACCCTCGCGAAGTCGATCACGTTGACCGGACCGCAAGCTGGCGTGAACGCCTGCGGCCGTGTTGCGTCCGAGGCCATCGTAACGCCAGCGATCGCAGGAACTCATTCCCTTCTCATCGATGGCTCGAACTATCCAGCGGGGATCGTCATCGACGGCTTCACCTTGAGCGGCTCAAGCGCCTTTGCCTGCGTCGGTCTCGAGAACGGTTCCGCTCCGTCAATGCAGTTCCTCAACAATCGCGTGCACAACTTCACCGGCATCGGCGTCTTCTGGAACCGAAGCGTCGTCAACGGACTCTTCAGCGGCAACGAGGTCGACGGCTCTGCGCAGACCGGCTCGGGTGCGCTCGTGCAGTTCGATGGCGCGGACGCATTCCACGGATTGCAGTTCACGAACAACTGCTTGCAGAACACGATTAGCACGGGTCTCTTCGTCGACGGCAATCACAACTGGACGGCAAACGCACCCGCGATCCTTCCTCCCGCAATCAACGGCAACCTGCTCACGAACTGCGGGAGCGGCATGAATCTCGGCAGCCGCTCCTTCAATACGACGACCGCTCCCCGCGCTTCCATGAGCGGCAACACCTTCTCGGACAACGGTTCGGACGGGCTGCAAGCTGGTGCGCAGAACACCGACATCACCCGGAACACGTTCTCAAACAACGGCCGCACTGGGCTCGTGTTGACAGGATTCGGAAACGCGGGCGCCGATCGCGGGGCACAGAATTGCGTCACCGCAGAGAACGTCTTCGAGGGCAGCGGCCAAGAAGATGTCTTCTTCTCGGCTGGCCAAGCGGTTGGCACGATCTCAACGAACACACTCTTCAACAACGCGCTCGGCAGTACGAACGCTGTTACCTAGAACGAAACGAATGCTGCTGAGCAAGAGACGATCAATTGCAGCGGCAACTGGCGGGGCAGCTCGACGGGTCCAAAGCTTGCAACACACGCGAGCGGAACCGGCGGGACAGTCTTGGGTGCAGCGTCGGCCAAGATCGACTTCACCCCGTGGCTCGACGTCGGCACCGACATTGGCTTGGACGGAGGATTCCAAGGCGACTGCTCCTACGTCCATGTCGACGACGATAGCCCGCAGTCTGGATTGGTAACGCGCATTCAAGAAGGCCAAGATCTCGCGACGGGCACGACGGTCGACGTTGAGCCCGGCACGTATGTCGAGAACCTAACCATCACGAAGACGCTGACGCTCCTCGGTGCTGGCTCGGGCGCAAATCCGCTCGTTGACACGATCATCTCGGCGGCGAACATTGACCTACCAGCCATCGCTATCAACGCCTCAGGCCGCAGCTCGATCGATCGGCTCTCAATCCGCGATCTCCGCGCGACCGGCGCAACGAACTCGGACGGCGTCAGCGTCACTGCACCCTCGTCCAGCTTCCTGACATTCCATAACGTCGCGAGCGTGAACAACGCCAACGGCGTGCACTTCGGTGCCGTCGGGGGCACGGTCAGCGACGTCGAGATCGAACTCTGCCAATTCTCGCTCAACGGCAACGCCGGACTCCGCGTCGCGAGCTCTATGCTCTCGACCACCGGCGTTCACGTGACCGGTGGCACCATCAGCTCGAACGCGTTCGTTGGCTTCAACTTCAACCCATCAGCCTCAGCGTCGTGCGTTGGCGACGACCTCGATTTCGACGGCACGACGTTCGCAAACAACGGTACTTCGGCCGGAGTGGGCAGCGGCCACATCAGCTACGACGGCTTCAACGGCTCTGCCGACCTGAAGGATCTCACGCTCAGTGGCAACACCGGCACTCCGGTGCAGTTCCGCGGCACCGGCACCGAGGGCGCGCCCGGCACGTGGTCGTCGCTTGGAAAGGTCACCTTCGACAATGTGACGATCTCGGGCGACACGACGCAACCCGCCGTCTTCATCCAGGCCTACTCGAGTCTCGCGAGCGTCAGCATCAACGACCTTGATCTCTCAGGCGTCGTGTCGACCAACGCCCCAGGTGCGGCCTTCGCTGTCGCCATGCAACTCGATCACACCGGCGAACCACTCCCGCTCGCGAGAACCACTTTCCGCTGCCAAGGCGGCCAAAGCGCTGGTTTCGTCGGACTTGCGGTCGTGAATACCAGCGGCGCGACGGCAGACAGCTCGACAGTCTTCGTGGGCGCGACGACCGATGTGGAGAAGAAGAACTGCATCCTCGACGGCGACGACGTTCCGGGCCTCGCCAACGTCACGATCACTGGTCTGGCCACCTGGTACGCGGACGTCGACGGTGACGGCTTTGGCGATCCGACCTCCACCGCGACGTCGTGCACGCAGCCTTCGGGCTACGTCGGAGTCGCGGGTGACGGATGCCCGCTCGACGCGAAGAAGCACGCCGCTGGGATTTGCGGCTGCGGCATCAGTGATGCTGACACCGACCTCGACGGCACTGCCGACTGCAACGACGGTTGTCCGAACGATTCGCTCAAGCTCGTGCCTGGCACCTGCGGTTGCGGCGTCGCCGATACCGACACCGATGCTGACGGCATGCCAAACTGCACCGACGGTTGCCCGACCGATCCGACCAAGATCGCACCGGGGGAGTGCGGCTGCGGCGTTGCCGACGTCGACCCTGACGGCGACGGAACCGCTGACTGCGTCGACGGCTGCCCCTCCGATTTCAGCAAGATTGCCCCCGGCGCGCGTGGCTGCGGCGTCGCGGATCTCGACGCCGACGGCGATGGGTCACCGGACTGCGTTGATCTCTGCCCGGCTGATCCGAATAAGTCGGTGCCGGGCGTCTGTGGCTACGGAACTAGAGACGCCGACGCCGACGGCGACGGCGTGGCCGATTGCCTCGATGTGTGCCCGGGCTATCCCGACAACGTTGACTGCAACTCAAACGGCACACCGGATGGTTGCGACATTCACGGCATCGACGTGCTGCCGGGCACGTCGGGTGACATCAACCGCAACGAGATCCCTGACGAGTGCGAGTGCCTCGGCGACCTCAATATCGACGGAGTCGTAGACGCCGCGGATTTAGCGATCTTGCTCGGTCAGTCGGGCTTCGCTGGTTCGGCCGATCTCGACGCCAACGGCGCTGTCGATGCGGCTGATCTCGCGATCCTCATTGGGCAACTGGGGACCCTGCCCGTTTTGACGCGGACGCTGTCGACGGCGTGGGCGGCGCAGGCGACGACTGTGCTTCAAGGTGCCAGTCTCCTGACCGCCCCCCCATCCAGCCCAGCTTCCGAGCGCACGGCGCTCAATCCGAGAAATAGGGTTCCAGACTCCGCGATCGCGTGGTACGTTCACCACGGCTGGCAGCAACAACTCGGACCAGAGAGGCTCTCCCCGGCGGGGCTTCGCGTCACAGCGAGGAACCTCCGAGACGTCATCGATCAGTCGAGCGGTGAAGGCTGTGTTCAAAAGGCATTCATTCCGGCGCGTTTGAGCCACGTCGAGCTGAGTTTCGTTCCCATCAGTCGGTAGCTTTCCCTCGCCACGCATCGCCTCCCTTCCTTTCTGTTGTGCGCGGCCCCTGAATTAAAAGCATTTTCCAGTAGTTCATCGAAGGAGCAGTCTCGTGTTTATTCGTGACTTCGTCGTTGGTACGTCTCGTTCGGGGTTCTCGAAGCTTGCGGCGAAGGTCGCGGCCTTGGCAATGGCACTGACGGGAACTGCCCAGGGCGACGCGACGTTTCAGACGCTGCCGTTCTCGCAGAACTGGACGAACGCTGCGTTGATCACCGCGAACAACGACTGGTCGGGTGTGCCGGGAATCATTGGATACCTAGGTGATGACGCCGCAGGAAGTGTGACCGGCGTAGATCCTCAGACGCTGCTGTCGGGGACGCTCGGGTTCTCTGTCAATGTCATCGCGAATCAGACGAATCCAAATACCAACACATCTGGTGGCGTTGCGGAGTTTGCGATCGCAGATCCAGTTGTGGCGTTCCAAGGCAGCGGAACTGCTGACTTCCCGTTCCTGCTCCTGCACCTGAATACGACGGGCAACACGTCCATCATCGTGAGCTACAACCTGCGGGACGTTGACGGAAGCGCTGACAACGCGGTTCAACCGGTCGCGCTCCAGTACCGCATCGGCACGAGCGGCGCGTTCACCAACGTAGCCGCCGCATTTGTTGCTGACGCAAGTTCAGGTCCAAGCGTTGCAACGCTCGTGACTGCGGTCAGCATCACATTGCCCGCCGCTTGCGACAACCAGTCGCAGGTACAGGTGCGCGTGATCACCTCGAACGCAGCCGGCTCTGACGAATGGATCGGCGTCGACGACATCTCGGTCACCGGCACCGTAGTCGGTGTGAGCTACGTCTGCGCTATCACCCCCACGTCGCCGCAGAATCTCACGGCGGGCGGCCCGGTCAGCTTTACCTACAACCTCACGCAGAGCCCAGGCGCGACGCCGGTTGTCGGCACGAGCGTGACACTGTTAGTCACGAGCGGCCCGAACACCGGCGCCACGCAGACGCTTGCAACCGATGGCAGCGGCAACGTCGCGCTTGGCTACACCAGCAACGGTTCGTCCGGCACTGACAGCGTTCAGCTCACGGCGTCAACGACTCCCAGCGTGACGATCTGCGTCGCGTCGGTTGTTTGGAGCATTCCTACAACAAACGTCGCCGTCGTCATTAACGAAGTCGACTGCGACAATGTCGGCGCCGACACGACTGAATTTGTTGAGCTCTACGACGGCGGCCTAGGCAATACGCCGCTCGACGGCCTAACTATCGTCTTCTGGAACGGCTCGAACGACCTGAGCTACGCCGCGTTCGATCTCGACGGCAAGAAGACGAATGCGCAGGGCTACTTCGTCTTGGGCGATGCTGCGATCACCGCTTCGATTCCGGCACTGAACTCTCTGACGATGGCGAACGACCTGCTTCAGAACGGTCAGGATGCGGTCGGCCTCTACACCGGCGACGCCACGAGCTTCCCGAACGGCACGGCTGTCACGACGACGGGACTTCGCGACGCGCTCGTGTACGACACCGACGACGCTGACGATGCCGGGCTTCTCGTCCTCCTCAATGCAGGCCAGCCACAGGTCAACGAGAACGGTAGCGCCAATCAGCAGACTCACTCGAACCAGCGTTGCCCGAACGGATCAGGCGGGCTTCGCAACACTGTGACCTTCGCCCCGAGCGCACCCACGCCGCTCGCAGCCAACACGTACACGAACACCGTCGCGTCGCTCTCCCCGAGAACTTCGATCTGCGACAGCACTTCAACGAAACTCAGCGGCACCGTTGGCGCTGACGAAACGATCGTCTGGTACGTGGACTCTTGCGGCGGAACGGTTGCGGGCACGGGCACCTCACTGGTCGTGAACCCGACCTCGACCACGACGTACTTCGCTGCGGCGCAAAACGTCTCGTCCGGTTGCATCAGCGCCACGTGCGGTAGCCTGACCGTCACCGTCACCCCGCAGCTCACGTGGTATCTCGATCAGGACACTGACGGACTCGGCGATCCATCATCGAGCACCTTGGCGTGCACGCAGCCAGTCGGCTACGTCGGCAACAACGGCGACGGCTGCCCGACCGACGGCGCGAAGTCGGCCCCTGGCGCCTGCGGCTGCGGTATCGCCGACACTGACACAGATGGCGATAGCACCCCCGACTGCACCGACGGCTGCCCGAGCGATCCGCTGAAGATTGCCGCAGGCGCCTGCGGCTGCGGTATCGCCGACACCGACACAGATGGCGATAGCACCCCCGACTGCACCGACGGCTGCCCGAGCGATCCGCTGAAGATTGCCCCTGGTGCCTGCGGCTGCGGCGTCGCCGACACTGACACAGATGGCGACAGCACCCCCGACTGCATCGACGGTTGCCCGAGCGATGCGCTGAAGATTGCCGCAGGCGCGTGCGGCTGCGGTATCGCTGACACCGACACAGACACCGACGGGACGCCCGACTGCATCGACGGTTGCCCGAGCGATCCGCTCAAGATCGCACCCGGCTTCTGCGGCTGCGGCGTTCCTGAGACCTGCGGTGTAGCGACGGCGTATGTCAACGCTGCGTGGGCTAACAACGCACCTGGCACCGATCCCGACGGCGCCGGACCAGCGACCGGCATGGGCTACGACGCGTTCGCTTCGATTCAGGCAGGCGTCAACGCAGTTGGTGCTGGCACGGCCGACGCCGACCCCACGGTCTTCGTTGCGGCGGGCTTATACGCCGAGAACATCACGGTGACCGGGCCGGTGTCGATCCTTGGACCGCACGCTGGCGAGTGCCCGGGTAACTCGCTCGATCGCGGCGGAGAAGCCATCGTGCGCCCAGCCGCCAATGCCCCGATCGGCGGAGTCGTCTTCTATGTGACTGGCGACAACGTCACGATCGACGGCCTCACCATCGACGGTGACAACCCTGCGATCAGCGGCGGCGAGTCCGTCAATGGCGTCGACGTGAATTGCGCCGGTGCGATCGGCAACGGAACCTACGACGACGTCTTGAAGCCTTTCGTCGACATCGACGGACTGACGATCAAGAACAACATCATCAAGAACTTCAACGACTCAGTCATTGCACTGTTCGGCAGCGGAATCGGCGGCGTGATCTCAAGCGTCAACGCGATCACCTGCAACCGGTTCGACAACGCTCAAGGCTACAACTCGCTCGACTTCGCGCGCATCGCGGTGATTGTCTACAACGACACGTACGCCGCGATCGACGACAACAATATGACGCGAGTGACGATCGGTGTGCAAACCGGCAACAACTACCAAGCGATGGAGCTCAACGGTGTGGCGAGTATGAGCGGCAACGCCATCGAGTTCGATTCAGTCGGTATCTGGCACAACCTGCATTACGCAGACGCGTCGACGTGGACAATCGACGAGAACAGCCTCACGTCAATCGGCGAAAAGTTAGGCGATCAACCCTACGGCCTGTACGTCAGCTCGATCCAAGGCGCGGTTGGAGTGTCGATCACTGGCAACGACGTCGAGTTTGCGTGGGCGGGCATCCGTCTCTGGAACAACCCAACGACGAGCACTGTCACTATCAACGGCGGCGTGCTGTCGACGAACTTCCACGGCGTCGTCGCGACGAACTACGACCCGACCTACTTTGATGGCGAAGCGACCTCGATTGTGATTGACGGAACCTTGATTACGACCGTCGATACCGACATCAACGGCGTCTGGGTCGAAGCTGGGACAGGCGCCAACGCGGTGCATGTCGAGGCCCGCGGCTTGACCATCTCGAACTATCTCGCAGGCGTCCAGGTCTACGGCGCTGCCGCAAGTGCCTACGTGCACGACTGCCCGTCGATCTCGGGCAACTACGTCGGTGTCGGCGTCGACGCGGGCCGCGCTCGCGTTGAAAACTGCGCACTCCGGTTGAACGAGCTCGGCGGTGCCTACATCTCGGGGGATGCGCTCGTTGACCTCGGCGATTGCTCGGACAGCAATCGCACCGGACTCGGCTCAAGCGTCGGTGGCAACGTGCTCGCCGGCTACTCGGGCGTCACCGACTGGTCGATCTTCAATCAGAACCTGAGCACCGAACACGAGGTCCACGCCGACAACAACAACTTCGGATACCCGGTGCCCGTGACCAATCTCGAAGACGTGCTCTACGACGACACCGACGACAGCGCTCTGTCACAAGTGATTGCATCGCAGAGCGCCGACCTCGACGGCGACGGCACCGTCGATTGTTTCGACGGTTGTCCGAACGATCCGAACAAGATCGCTCCCGGCGCGTGCGGGTGTGGAACTGCGGACATTGACTCCGACGCCGATGGAACCCTCAACTGCAACGACGGATGCCCGAACGATCCGGCGAAGACATCGGCTGGCACCTGCGGCTGCGGTGTCGCAGACACCGATACTGACGGCGACGGCGCCGCCGATTGCGTCGACGGCTGCCCGAACGATCCGGCGAAGACATCGGCTGGAGCATGCGGCTGCGGTGTCGCAGACACGGATACCGACGGCGACGGCACGCCGAACTGCAACGATGCTTGCCCGAATGATCCGAACAAAGTCGCGGCAGGCACTTGCGGCTGCGGTGTCGCAGACACCGATGCCGACGGCGACGGCACGCCGAACTGCAATGATGGTTGCCCGAACGATCCGAACAAGGTCGCGGAAGGCACCTGCGGCTGCGGCATCGCAGACACAGACACCGACGGCGACGGCACGCCGAACTGCAACGACGGTTGCCCGACCGATCCGCTGAAGGTTGCGCCGGGGCTCTGCGGATGCGGAGTCGCTGACGTCGACGCAGATGGCGACGGCAGCCTCGACTGCGTCGACGGATGTCCGAACGATCCAGCGAAGACCGCACCAGGGGTGTGCGGCTGCGGAACACCCGATACGGACAGCGACTTCGACGGCGTTGCCGACTGCATCGATCAATGCCCGGGCTTCCCCGACAGCGACGACTGCAACGCGAACGGTCGGCCCGACGGCTGCGACATCTTTATTGACGCGACATCGGAGGACATCAACGGGGATCTCATCCCTGACGAATGCCAGTGCCTCGGTGATCTGAACCAGAGCGGCGCTATCGACGGTGCTGACCTTGCGATCCTGCTGGGCAACTGGGGTAACCCCGGCATCGGCGACGTCGACTTCTCGGGAGAGGTCTCCGGGCTGGACCTTGCGATTCTTCTGGGAGGTTGGGGCATTTGCCCAACCTTCCCCTGAGAGAAACCGACCTCGTCTGAATGGGTTGATACCGGCCGCTCGATCGCGGACCGGAACGAAAAATGAGGGCGGGCGCGACGGCGCCCGCCCTCATGATCCCTCCCCTTGTGCAAATCCCGCGCCTCCTCTACCATGCACCGTTTCGGCGGCATCGGTGACCTCGGGCACTCTCCACACAAGAACGTTGAACAACTGACCACGGCGTGCGCACGCCG